>NZ_AP023360.1:4509642-4831785 GCF_018326265.1 Catellatospora sp. IY07-71 | reverse complement strand
TGCGTACGCCCGTCGAGCACAATCCGTTCCGGCTCGGCGCCCAGGCGGCGGGCGCCGAGCCGGGCCACGACCTCGGCGCTGCGCGCCACCGCGGCCAGGTCCTGCGACGGGGATTCGCAGGTGACCAGCTCCTCGATGTCGGACAGCAGGACGGGCAGCGCCGCGGTCATCGCTTCGATCGTCATCAGCCGACCTTAGGGGTGGCGCGCGCGCCGAAGTGCAGGTACCGCTCGCCGGTGGGCAGCGCGTAGAAGGTCACCGGGATGTACGTCTGCTGGCCGGGCATCCGCACCAGGTAGAGGTCGTCGCGCAGGGGCGTCATCGGGAACTCCTGGGTCGGGTTCGGGCTCAGCTCGGCCAGCGGCCCGGTGACCGTGATGCGCAGCGTGCCGCCGTCGAGCACCTCCATCCGCGACCCGGCGCGCTCGTACGTGCCCAGATGCGGGCCGAGGTCGGCGGTGACCGGCGTCGGAGGCGGGGTGAGCGTGCGTGGCATGTCCACCCCCGCCAGCTCGGCGAAGATCTCCCGGTACAGGTCCTCGTACAGGTCGCGCGACTTGCCGCCGTTGGTGAGCAGCGTGACGGCCAGCCCCTGCTCGGGCAGCAGCCGCAGGAACGCGCCCTGCCCGATGGTGTTGCCGTCGTGGCCGATCAGCCGCCGCCCGTCCCAGCCGTAGCGGATCCAGCCCAGACCCCACGAGTCGCCGAGGGAGTGCTTGTCCGGCAGGTCGGCGTGCTTGTCCGCCATCGCGGCCACGCCCTGCTCGCTGAGCAGCCGGGTGCCGTCGGCGGCCAGGCCGCCGGTCAGGTGCAGCCGGGCGAAGGCGAGGACGTCGGCGACGGGCGCGCTGATCAGCCCGGCCGGGCCGACCGCGCGCGGCAGGCCCCAGACCGGTGCCCGCATGCGCTGCCCGTCCGGCCCGTCGACGTGGCCGACCGCGGCCCGGTGCAGCAGCGCGTCCTCGGGCAGGGTGCCGGTGCGGGCCAGCCCCAGCGGCGTGAACAGCCGCTGCCGCATCGCCGCGTCCCAGGTGAGCCCGGTGATCTTCTCGATGACGTACCCGGCCAGCGAGAAGCCGGAGTTGCAGTAGGACCAGGTCGCGCCGAGCGGGTGGTTCTGCGCCACCTCGGCCAGCAGCGCCGTGTACCTCTCCAGGCAGTCGTCGCCGCGCCCGGTGTCGGTGAACACGTCGCCGTCGATGCCGCTGGTGTGGGTGAGCAGGTGCCGCATGGTGACCTGCTTGGTCACGTCCGGGTCGGACAGGCGCAGCTCGGGCAGCACCTGCGCGACCGGCGCGTCGAGGTCGAGCAGGCCCTCCTCGACGAGCTGCTGCACCACGGTCGCGGTCCACACCTTGGAGATCGACCCGATCTGGAACACGCTGTCGGTGGTCGCCGTCACGCCGCTGTCGATGTTGAGCAGGCCGTACGCGGCCTCGGCCAGCTCGTCGGGCCGCCCGTCCGCGCCCACGCGCAGGATGCCCAGCGCCGCGCCGGTGACCCCGTGCCTGGCGGCGAGCACCGCCAGGCGCCGCTGCCAGTGCGCGCCGTCCACGGCCCGGCGGACGCCCGCGGCATACGTCTCGACCCAGTCGACCACGCGCCGGTTGAAGTCGACACGGTGCGACGGCGGCCCGTCGAGGATGAACAGGTGCGAGCCGTCCGGGTAGAGCACCAGCTCGGTCGGCACCCCCTGCGCCCGCAGCGCGGCGTGCCACTGCTGGGCCTGCCCGATCGGGCAGCGCACGTCGGCCGCCCCGTGGATGACCAAGGTCGGCGTACGCACCTGGTCCACTCGCGCGTACGGCGACATCGCCGCGTACCGCTCGGTGTCGCCCCACGGCTGGCCGCCCAGCTCGTGCACCGCCAGGAAGTGGCCGGCGTCGGAGGTGCCCGCCATGCTGTCGAGGTCGGCGACCACGCCCCCGGCGACGGCCGCCGCGAACCGGCCGTCGCGGCTGGTCAGGTAGCAGGTCATGAATCCGCCGTAGCTGTAGCCCGTGACCGCGAGCCGGTCCGGGTCGGCCACGCCCTCCGCCACGAGCTGGTCCAGCGGCTCCAGGAAGTCGCGGGCGTCGCCGTCGCCCCAGGCGCCGATCGCCGCGTCGAAGAACTCGGCGCCGTAGCCGTCGCTGGCCCGCGGGTTGAGCAGCAGCACCGCCCAGCCGCGCGCGGCCAGCTCCTGGTGGTAGAGGTGGATCTCGTCGGCCGCGCCGTTCCACGCGTTGTGCGGGCCGCCGTGGATGTCCAGCAGCAGCGGCCGCGGACCGGTGACGCTGTCGTCGCGGATCAGCCAGCCGTGCACCACCGTGCCGTCGGAGATCGCGAACTCGCGCTCCTGCCGCGGGAACAGGCCGGACAGGTCGGGCCCATGCTGGGTGCGCACGGTCTCGGTCCCGGCCGCCAGGTCCACGGCCACGATCTCGCCGTACGACTCCGGCGTGGCCAGCGCGAGCACGGCGGTGTCACCGGCGACGGAGAGGCCGGAGACGACCCGCCCCGCGCCGCCGACGACCAGACGCGGGTCGCCGCCGTCCACGCCGACCGCGTAGAGGTGGGTGCAGCCCCGGTCGCGGGCGCAGAACAGCACGGTGCGCCCGCCGTCGACCAGGCGCGGGGCCGCCCCCGGGTAGCCGGGACCGCCCGCCATCACATTGCGGTCGAGCGAGGCGGCCAGGTTCACCGGCTCGCCGCCGGAAAGCGGCAGCCGCAGCAGCCCGGCATGCCCGGTCGGGCCCGCCACCGTGCCTACGACCAGCAGCGACTCCCCGTCCGCGGTCCAGATCGCGGGCCCGGCGACCCCGTCGGGCAGTCCGACCTGGGTCGGGCGGGCGGCGGGGTCGCTCAGGTCGAGCACGTGCAGCGGCACCCGGATGTTCAGGTCGGCGTCGGCGGCGGTGCCCGCGCCGAAGGCGAGCCTGGTGCCGTCGGGTGACCACGACGGGTCACCGGCGTGCCAGTCGCCCTCGGTCACCTGGCGCACCTGGCGGCTGGCCAGGTCGAGCACGTGCAGGTGCTTGCGCATGCCGCGCAGCAGCCCCGCGCCGTCGGCCTGGTAGTCGACGCGCTCGGTGACGATCGGCGCCCTGCCCCGGCGGGTGCGCGCGGCGTCGTCCTCCCCCGCGTCCGCCGTGATGTCGACGGCCGACGCGAAGGCGATCTTCGTGCCGTCGGGGCTCCACACCGGCGCGCCCGCGCCGAGCGGCAGCGTGGTCAGTTGCTCGGCCTCGCCGCCGGCGGCGGGGAGCAGCCACAGCTGGGCCGGGCCGTCCTGGGCGCGCAGGAACGCCACCCGTGCGCCGTCGGGCGACCAGGCCGGGGCGACGTCGGCCTTACCGCGGGTGAGCTGCACGGCGTCGCCGTCGCGGGCGTCCACCCGCCAGATCGAGCGCAGGTTCCGGTCGCCCGCGGCGTCGGCCGTACGCAGCACGTACAGGATCGAGCCGCCGTCGGGCGACAGCGCGGGCTGCTCGGGCACCGCGAAGCTGGTCAGGTCGTCGATGCGCTGGCGGTTGGTCACCGGCTTCTCCCTCGCTCAGGTCTTCTGATCGTCTCGTCGGCAGGTCGTGTTCGGGTCACCTCGCGCCTGCCGAGCGCGGGTGTCGTGCTGGTGCGGGCAGCAGCAGTTCAGGTCAGCCGACGCTGCCGGTCGGGTCGCCCACGCCGCCGGGCACGAAATGGCAGGCGGTCCGGTGCCGGTCGCCGGTCGGGGCTGGTTCGCGCTCGCGGCAGATCGTGCGGTCGGCATGGACCAGCGGCCCGACGGGGCAGCGCGGGTGGAAGCGGCAGCCGGGCGGCGGGTGATGCGGGTCGGCCGGTTCCGCGTCGGCGACCGCGGCGGGCAGGACCGCCCCGGCGCCGCGGCCGGCGGCGGCGAGCAGCTCCCGGGTGTACGGATGCCGCGGATCCCCCAGCACCTGCTCCGCGGGCCCGAACTCGACGATGCGGCCCAGGTACATGACGGCGACGTGGTCGGCGACGTAGCGCACCACGGCCAGGTCGTGCGAGATGAACAGCATCGACAGCCGCAGCCGCCGCTGCAGGTCGCGTACCAGGTTCAGCACGGTGCCCTGGATGGACACGTCCAGTGCCGAGGTGATCTCGTCGGCGATGACCACGTCGGGCCGCCCGGCGAGGGCACGGGCCAGCGCGACCCGCTGCCGCTGCCCGCCGGACAGCTGCCCCGGATAGCTCACCGCCCGCTCCGCGCCCAGGTCCACCAGCCCCAGCAGCCGCGCCACCTCGTCGCGACGCGCCGCCGAGCCACGTGCCACCTCACGTGGCAGCGCCTCGGCGATCGACGCACCGATGGTCATGCGCGGGTCGAGTGAGGAGTACGGGTCCTGGAACACCATCTGCAAGGGCCGCCGCCGTCCCACCCGGCCGTCGCGGCGCAGCGGCCGCCCGTCCAGCAGGATCCGCCCGGCGCTCACCGGGTGCAGCCCGACGGCGGCACGGGCCAGCGAAGACTTGCCGGACCCGGACTCGCCGACCAGTCCCACCACCGAACCGGCCGGCACGGTCAGGTCGACGTCCTCGACGGCGGTCAGCGCCCGCCGCCCGGTGCCGTACCGCACAGAGACGTTCTCGAAGGTCAGCTCACTCATGCTGCGTGCTCCGGTCCAGCGGTGACCACGGCTGCGTAGTCGCTCGGTGGGAAGGGTCGGTCGGCGTGCCAGCAGGCCACTCGGCGGCCGGCAGCGTCGGTGACCAGCGCCGGGTCGTCGGCCCGGCAGCGGTCGTCGGCGAGCGGGCAGCGCGGCGCGAACGCGCAGCCGGGCGGCGGCGCGGCCGGGTCGGCGGGCCGCCCCGGGATGACGGGCAGCGGCCGATCGCGGTCGGTGGCCAGGTCGGGGACGGCGGCGAGCAGTGCCCGGGTGTACGGGTGCCGCGCCGCGCTCCGCAGCTCGGCCGCCGGGAGGTCCTCCACGATGCGCCCGGCGTACATGACGAGCACCCGGTCGCACACCTGCTCGATGACGCCGATGTCATGGCTGATCAGCAGGATCGCCACGCCCTCGGCGGCGCGCAGCTCGGCCAGCAGCCGCAGCACCCGCTGCTGCACGGTCACGTCCAGCGCGGTGGTCGGCTCGTCCGCGATGATCAGCTGCGGGCTGCCCATCAGGCCCATGCCGATCATCGCCCGCTGCCGCATGCCGCCGGAGAACTCGTGCGGGAACTGCCGCGCCCGCCGCCGTGCCGCCGGGATGTGCACCGCCTGGAGCCGGTCCACGGCCCGCTCCTGTGCTTCGCGCCGCCCCGCGCCCAGGTGCTCGCGAGCGACCTCGGCCAGCTGGGCGCCGATGCGCCGGGTCGGGTTGAACGAGGTCGCCGGGTCCTGGAACACCATCGCCAGCGAGGTGCCGAGCAGCCGCCGCAGCGTACGCGGCGACGAGGTGAGCAGGTCCGCGCCGAGGAAGTCCAGCCGCCGCGCGCCGACCCGGCCCGGCTCCTCGATGAGCTGGGCGATCGCGAGCGCGGTCAGGCTCTTGCCCGAACCGGACTCGCCCACGATCCCGACGGTCTCGCCGCGGCGTACGGTCAGGCTGACCCCGCGCACCGGCGTGACCGGACCGTCCTTGCCCGGGAACGAGACCCGCAGCTCCTCCACGTTGAGCAGCACGTCGGACGGCGCGGGAGCGATCGCGGCGGGCGCGGGCTCGGCGCGGCGGCCGAGGCCCCGGAACGTCCCGGCGGTGGGCACGCCGAGCCCCTTGGCCACCGCCTCGCCGAACATGTTGAACGCCAGGCCGGCCACCACCACCGCCGCACCGGGGATCAGCGCCGCGGCCGGGTTCAGGTAGATGCCGTTGAGGCCCTCGCCGAGCAGGCGGCCCCAGTCGTACCCCGGCGCCTGCACGCCCAGGCCGAGGAAGGACAGCCCGGCGAAGGCCAGCAGCGCGCCGCCCGCGCCGATGGTCGCGTTCACCACCAGCGGCTCGCCGACGTTGGGCAGCACGTGGCGCAGCAGCACCCGCACCCGCCCGACCCCGGCGATGCGCGCGGCGGCCACGAAGTCGCGGTTGGCGACCGCGGCGGTCAGCGTCTGGGTGAGCCGCGCGAACGACGGCGCGCCCGCGAAGCCGATGGCCAGCACCGCCCCGCGCGCACCGGCGCCGAACACCACCGCGAACGACAGCGCCAGCAGGATGCCGGGGAACGCCACCGCGATGTGCACGATCGCGGTGACCAGGCGGCCCAGCCGCACCCCGAGCAGCAGCGGCGCCGTGCCCAGCACCAACCCGGCCGCTACCGCGATCGCCGTCGCGGCCAGCGCCAGCCGCACCGAGGTGCCCGTCGCGACCAGCACCCGGGCGAAGATGTCCCGGCCGAGCCCGTCCGTGCCCGCCCAGTGGGCGCCCGACGCGGGGCGCAGGATCTGCGCCGTGTCCATCGCCTCGGCCCGCGCGCCCCACAGCACCGGGGCCAGCACCGCCAGCAGCAGCACCGCGCCGAGCAGCGCCGCCGCGCTCGCGCCCACCGGCGTACGCAGCACGCCGAGCCATCTCGCCCGCCAGGTCATTCTCAGCTCTCCCTGATCGTCGAACGCGGGTCGAGCAGCGCCAGGGCCACGTCGACCAGGAGGTTGACCAGCAGCACGCCCAGCCCGTAGACGAGCACCACGCCCTGCACCACCGGGTAGTCCTTGGCCAGGATCGAGCCGACGATGGTGCCGCCCAGGCCCGGCCAGGCGAACACGTTCTCCACCAGCACCGTCCCGGCGACCATGGTGCTGAGCAGCAGGCCGCCCAGGGTGATCGTCGCGGTGAGCGCGTTGGGCAGCACGTGCCGCAGGTACACCTTCGGGTCCGGCAGCCGCTTGGCCCGCGCGGTGCGCACGTACTCGGCCTGCAGCACGCCGAGGGTCTCCACGCGCAGGATGCGGGCCAGGATCGCGGCCGGGCCGACGGCGAGCGCCAGCACCGGCAGCACGTACGAGTCCGCGCCCTGGCGCATCGCCACCGGCGCCCAGCCCAGCTCGACGCTGAACACGTACACCAGGCCGACCGCGAGCAGGAACTCCGGCACCACGGCCAGCACCACGCTGCCCGAGGTGAACGCCAGCTCCACCGGCCGCCGCCGCCCGCCGCGCGTCAGCACCGCCATGAGCAGCCCCAGCGGCACCGACACCAGCGCCGCGCCCCCGAACGCGAGCACCGCCAGCTCGACCGTGGCGGGCAGCCGCTCGCCGATGGTCTGCGACACCGGCATGCCGGTCAGCATCGAGGTGCCGAGGTCGCCGTGCAGCAGCCCGCGCAGGTAGTCGGCGTACTGCCGCCACAGCGGGTCGGTCAGGCCCAGCGCCTCGCGGCGGGCCTCGACCAGCTCAGCCGGCGCGGAGACGCCCAGCGCGGCCCGGACCGGATCGCCCGGAATCAGGTGGATCATCAGGAAGGCGAAGGTGAGCAGCACCCACACCGAGACGAGCAGCCGGCCGAGCCGCCGCGCGGCGAAGCGCAGCCAGGCGTTGTCGGCGAGAGCCGCGAGCGTGCCGGACGGGGCGGTCGCACTGGTCACCGGCATGGCCTCCGTCACATCCTCGGGTTCGGTGCACCGATCCTGCCGGGCGGGCCGACCTGCGGTCTTGGTACGCCCGCACAAGCCCCACCCCCTCCCCTCGTCCCCGCGCACCATCACCGTGCCCCGGAACGCGCCGAGCGCCGCACGAGCCCGCCGGTGCGAAGCGGGTCGTACGGCGCTCGGCGCCTTTGTCAGGGACGGCTCAGGCGAGCATCCGGATCGAGCCCGGGATCACCGCGCCCTGGCTCAGCTCGAACGTGGCGCCCTTGCCGAAGGTGGGGATCGACGAGTCGACGAACGGCACGATGTCCACCTTCTTGAACAGCGCGTCCTCGGCCGCGGTCCACTTCGGGCAGCCCTGCGTGCCGGGGACCCCGGCCGCCTCCTTGGCCAGCGCCGCGTACTCGGCGTTGTTCACCGAGGCCAGGTTGACGCCGTTGGGCGGGTTCGGCCCGGACAGGAACGCCACCAGCGCGGTCGGCACCGGCACGCCCAGCGGGAGGAACGCCGCCTGCCACGCGCCCTGCCCGCCGACGACGAGCTGCCCGATCTCGGCGTCGGTGACGGCCTTGAGGGTGACCTCGACACCGAGCGCCGACCACTCCTTCTGCAGCAGCTCGGCGCCGGCCTGCATGCCGGGACCGACGCTGGTCGGGAAGTAGAACAGCACGGCCAGCTTCTTGCCGTCCTTGACCCGGACGCCGTCCGCCCCGGCGGTCCAGCCCGCCGCGTCGAGCCCGGCCTTGGCCGCGTTCGCGTCGAACGCGGGCAGCAGGGACACCGCGTTGCCGTCCCCGCACGGCCCGCCGAGCGAGACCAGGCCGGTCGAGCGCTTGCCACTGCCGCTGGACACGACCTGGCCGAGCTGGTCCAGGTTGAGCGCCTGGGTCAGCGCGCGGCGCACGGCCTCGTCCGCGCCGGGCATGCCGGCCTTCTGGTTGAACCACAGCTCGCCCAGCGGCGCGACGGTCGGCCGCTCGTGCAGCTTGGCGGCCTGCAGCCGCTGCCGGTCCGGCCCGACCACGATCGCCGCGTTGACCTCGCCGGACAGCAGCAGGTTGACCGTGGTGGTCTCGTTGCCGACGACCCGCAGCACCACCTTGTCCGGCAGGCCGCGCTGGTCGGCCTTCCAGTCGCCGGGGCCCCACGCGTACTCCTTGCGCCGGGTCAGCGTGTAGTGGTCGCCGGTGACGGCCTCGGTCATGGTGTACATGCCGGTGCCGTCGGAGCCCTGCTTGAGCGTGTCGCGCGCGGCCATGCCCTTCTTGCAGACGATGTGCAGGCTGCCCACGTTGCGGTCGAGGAACGGGTCCGGCGCGGGCGAGGTGACGGTGACCGTGCCCGCCGCGTCGTCGCCGACCGCGGTCGCGCCCGGCGGCACGTAGACGCCGAGGCGGGTGGACGCGTTCTTCGGGTCGCCCACGAAGGTGATGTTCGCGGCGACGTCGGTGGCCGTCAGCGGCGTGCCGTCGGCGCAGGTCACGCCCTTGCGCAGGGTGTACTTCGCGGTCGTGGTGGTCGACTCCCACTTCTCGGCCAGGCCCGCGACCGCGGCGCCCTTCTCGTCGAGGTTCAGCAGCGAGTCGTACAGGAAGCGGTCGACCTGCCCCGCCACCGAGATGGAGGTGAAGTGCGGGTCGAGGGTGCCCGGGTCGGAGCTGAGCACCAGCGTGAAGGTCTTGCCGTCGGCGAAGGAGTCGCCGCCCGTGGGGTTGTCCGTGCCGCCGCACGCGGCCAGGGTCAGCGCGAGCGCCCCGGCCGCCGTGACTGTGACTATCGATCTCATGGTGGGTGCCTCCGAGGGGACGATCTGTGGGGCGCAGCCTGCCCAAGCCGGGCGCTGGCGTGTTGGTGCCGGATGACGAGTTCGCCGCGGCGCTTCCGTACGCCGCACCGAACCCGGACGCTCAGACCCGGCGGGTCGCGCGTCCGCTGTGCACGTACATGGCGTTGCCGGCGCCGTCGTCGCCGACGAACGCGTGCGGCAGGTGGATGCCCAGCTGCGCCTGCGTGGGCAGGAAGATGTCGCCGCGCAGGTGCACCAGCTCGGTGCGCTCCGGCTGCCCGCCCAGCTCGGCCATCAGGCCCAGCGGGACCAGGTCCATCCAGAGCCGCCCGTCGGCGTCCTGGCTCACGGTCAGCTCGTTCACCTCGGACGCGTACGTGCCGACGTACCGCGCCCCGTCCACCGGCTGCGGCTGCGCGGGCAACACCGGCAGCGCGGGCAGCTCGACCCCGGCCAGCTCCCGCAGCACGTGCCGGAAGATCTCGGCGTACAGCGCGAACGGGTTGCCGCCGTTGGTCAGCAGCGCCACCGCGACGTCCGTGCCCGGCACCACGCGCAGGAACGACGCCTGCCCGATGGTGTTGCCGTCGTGGCCGACGACCGGACCGCCCGCCCAGTCGAACAGCTCCCAGCCCAGGCCCCAGGCGTCGCCCATCAGCCCGGCGCACGGCACGTCGACCTGCCGCTGCTGCATCGCGGCGACGCTCGCCTCGCTGAGCACCACCGTGCCGTCGGCCGCGCGGCCGCCGTTCAGGTGCATCTGCGCGAAGGCGATCAGGCTGCGGGCGCTCATCGTGAGCATCGCCCCGGCCGGGGAGTTCGACCGGGCCAGCGCCCACACCGGCGCGGGCACCGGCTCGGCGTCCGGCGCGGGCTGCACGTGCCCGACCGCGGCCCGGTGCAGGATCGCCTCGTACGGCCCGTTGGCCGCGTGCACCAGGCCCAGCGGCGCGAACAGGTGCTCGCGTACGCAGTCGTCGAACGGCTTGCCGCGCAGCACCTCGGCGATCCGCCCGAGCACGCAGTACCCGGCGTTGTTGTAGGAGAACAGCGCGCCGGGCGGGAACAGCTGCGCGGTGCCGCCGAGCGTGGCGACGTACTTCTCCACGCAGTCGTCGCCGCGGCCGGTGTCGGTGAAGATGTCGCCCTCGAACCCGGCGGTGTGGTTCATCAGCTGCCGCACCGTGATCGCGGCCGCGGCCGCCTCGTCGGCGATGGCGAACTCCGGCAGGTAGCGCCGCACCGGCGCGTCCACGTCGAGCAGGCCCTCGTCGGCGAGCTGCATCAGCAGCGTCACCGTCCAGACCTTCGTCACGGACCCGATCTGGAACACCGAGTCCGTCGTCGCCTCGACCCCGGTCGCCTTGCTCAGCACACCCGCGGCGTGCTCGACGACCTCGCCCCCGGCGGACACGGCCACCGCCGCGCCCACCCCATGCTCGGCCACCAGCTCCGGCAGGCGCCGCTGCAGCCACTCATCGATCCCACTCAGCTTCGACATGGGCACACCCTAGGTTCGGCCCAGCTCACCGCGTTCGTCCCGAACGACGAACCCCCACCCCACCCTCCGTACCCCCCAACAGAAAGGAAGGGCACCTTCTTATCGCTTTGCGATGTAGAAGGTGCCCTTCCTAACCCGCAGGGTCACGGGCGCGGCGGGTGCGGGGCGCCGTACGGGCTGGCGCTCGGCGACCCGGACGGCTGCGGCGTCGCGCTCGGCGTCGCGCTCGGGCCGGGCGTGCCCGGGCCACCCGCGCAGCTCAGCTCCGCGTCGAACGGCGCGTAGTGCACCTCCCCAGCGTCCTGGTCGCCCGCCTGGTTCACGCCGTACACCAGCTGGCGGCTGACGATCTGGCCGACGTTGGCGGCCGGGCTGAAGTCGATGAAGTTCGCGCGCGGCCCGAGGAACGTGCCGACCATGGTGTGCGAACCGGGGTCCTGGGCCACCGCGACCGCGTTCGGGAAGTTCCACAGCAGGTACGGCGCCTGCGCCGTGCCGACGCCGTCGAGCTGCGGCACGGTCCACGAGTACGCCGTGCCCGCGGCGGGCAGCACCACGTTGATCAGCAGGGGCGCGTCGGCCTGCGGCAGCGTCGGGATGCGCTGGAAGGTCAGCGTCGTGATGTTCGCGAGCCGCTCCGGGTCGAGGTTGAGCACGTTGGTCACGCCCGGGGTGAGCGAGAGGTACGCGTGCGTGCCCGGCGGCAGGTACTCCGGCAGCGGCAGCCCGGTGGCGTCGGTGAGCATCACGTTGCCCCCGCACGCCGACAGCGCGTCCGAGGTGGCCCGGAACTGCGTGAACGCCGTCGCGAAGTCGATCGGCGCGGCGGGCCCGACCGAGGCCGCCGGCTGCCGCACGGACAGCTCCACGCGCGGCGCGCTCCCGTAGGCGGCGCCCTCGGCGACGATCTGCGTGTTCGCCTGCTCGCCGCCGCCGTCGGTGACGTGCACGGTGGCGTCGCCGAGGTCGCCGATCTTCGCGTACCCCTCGGTGGGTACGGTCAGCACCCCGCTGCCGGAGCTGTCCGCGAAATCCACCTCCCCGCCGACGACGAGGGCACTGGGCAGCGCGTCGGCACCCACCCGGAAGGTGCCCGGTGTGGTGACCGCGACCGTGAACACGTCACCGGCCAGCGTGACGTCCTCGCCGACGGCCAGCGGACCTTCGAATGAGTTGTCGACGAGCGAGGCGTCCTCGGCCACGAACACGTTGAACCCCAGCGCACCGGCGACCGGGTTGGCGAGGCTCGCCGTGCGGGCTGATGCCGGCCCGGTCGCGCTCATCAATGCCGCTGCCAGCACGGTCGCCACGCTCAAGGTGGTTGCTGTGGCATATCCGCCACGACGCACGTTTTGTCGCATGACGTAACCCTATAGTGGCAAAACAGGCTATTCAGGCGATTCGCAAACGTCCGGACGGCCGGCTACCGACCGGACCGCCGAAGCTGATCACAGTGTCGTGGTCCTGACTCGGACTCCGCCGCCCGGCCGGGATGGCCCTACTGTGCAGTGGCCGCGCACCTCTCACCGAAGGAAACCCATGCCGCACCACCCCCGCCGCACCGCGTTCCTCCTGCTTCCGGCCGCCCTGCTGGCCGGCGTGCTGGCCGCGTGCAAGGACTCCGGCACGCCCTCGGCCGCGCCCAGCGCCGTCACCGTGGTGAGCCCCTCGGCGGCCGGCTCGCCGTCGGCCGCGGCCTCACCGGCGGCCGCCTCGCCGAGCCCGAAGGCGCCGGTCAACAAGGTGCCGACCTGCGCCCAGGTCAAGGAGGCGATGATACGCGGCAGCATCGACCCCTACGACGCGTTCGGCGCCGACGGCGCCCCGCTGACCGAGGGCATCTTCTCCGGCGAGGACGGGCTGGTGCTCGCCGTGCAGCAGGCGTGCACCACCGGCGACCTGGGCGGCAAGCTCGGCAAGGTCACCGTCGGCACCATCATGAGCAGCTATGTGGACACCACCGGCCGCTGGTGGGGCGTGATGCTCTGCGTCAAGCCCGGCAGCCGGGCACAGTGCACCGTCCACTTCGCGCTGAACGACCGCGACCCGATCGAGTCGGTGAGCATCGCCGGGCACAAGCTGACCGTGGTCTACCTGACCCGCCCGGACGACGCCGGATCCGCCACCGTCGCCGTGCGGCGCACCGCCGTGTACGGCGTCAGCGGCAGCACCCTGACCGAGCTGTCGCACACGGACGCGCCGTACACCCCTTAGCACGTTCCGCGCAGCGGCCGACCCGAAACCGCAGGGTCGGCCGCTGCCGATTTTGCCAAAAGGTGCCAAGAAGGTAAATAGGGCAAACGGACATTTGTTTCGGGCAAATGGGGCTATACATGCCTCATGAACCTTTTCCGGACTCGCGGCATCGCCGCGACCGCATCGCTGTGTGTGGCCACCACAGCCATGCTCTCCCTGCTGGGAGTGGAGCCCGCGCAAGCGATGAGCCCCACCCAGCCCACCGAGGCGGCGTTGGGCTTCAACGTCTTCGTCCTCGGCAACGCCGCGCTCACCAGCAACGAGACGGAGGGCCCGGTCGCCCTCGGCGGGAACCTCACCATCGGCGGCAACTACCAGGTCGCCGGGAACCAGGTCGGCACGTTCACCGTCGGCACCGACGCCCGGCCCAGCGCACTGGTCGTCGGCGGTCAGGTCAACCTCGCAGGCAGCGATGCGGCCTCCCGGCTGTCCGTGCTGAGCGACGGCTACGTCAAGGTCGGCGACCTGACCGGTGTCGACGTGCGCAACATCGACGACAACAACACGATGAACGTGGACACCCGCATCGTGCGCGACGGCGCCCTGTACAACTCGACGCCGCGGGTGGACCTCACCATCTCGCAGCCCGTCGCCTCGGTCGGCCCGGCCTCGCCGATCGACTTCGCCGCCGCGTTCACCGAGTTCCGCACCGACTCCTCCACGCTGGGCCGCTGCACCGAGAACGTCACCCTCACCGACGCCGCGAACGTCCCGCTGCCGGACACCTTCCCGGCGGGCACGCAGGCCTACATCACGCTCACCGACGGCGTCACCAACGTCCTGAACATCAGCGCCGAACTGCTGAACAACCTCGCCGGCCTGACGTTCCGCAACCAGCCGAACGAGGACCGGCCGCTGCTGGTCAACGTCGGCACCACCGCGGTCATGAACAACTTCGCCTGGACGGTGGCGAACCAGGCGGGACTCAGCAGCGCCGCGTACCCGTACATGCTCTGGAACTTCCCCACCGCGCTCAACATCCTCATGCAGCCGAACTCGGCGACGCTCGAGGGCACGCTGTACGCCCCCAACGCCACGCTGACCGACCGCAGCCCGAACAACATCGAGGGACAGGTCATCGTCAGCGGCCTGGTGCACGGCGACGCCCGGAACAACGGCGGCGAGATGCACCCCTTCCCGTTCGAGGGCATCCTGAGCTGCGCCGGTCCGGTGACCCCGACCTTCTTCACCCGGGCGTCCCCGGACGTGACGCTGGGCGGCACGGTGTTCGACACCGCCACCCTCGACGAGGCCGCCAGCCCGACCGGCACCATCACCTTCCGGCTGTACGGGCCGGACAACGCCGAGTGCACCGGCATGCCCGTGTTCGACTACACGGTCGAGGTCGACCACGGCAACGGCGAGTACCCGTCCCCGACCTTCACGCCGACCGCGGTGGGCACCTACCGGTGGACCGCCGAATACAGCGGTGACGCCAACAACAACGAGCTGTTCAGCCCCTGCGACGCCGAGAACGAGTCCGTGGTCGTGAACCCGCGGGCCACGACGACCCTCTCCACCCAGGCCTCGCCGACGGTGCCGGTCGGCGGCACCGTCACCGACACGGCGACCCTGGCCGGCGGCCAGGACCCGACCGGCACGATCACGTTCCGCCTGTACGGGCCGAACGACGCCGACTGCACCGGCACCACCGTCTTCAGCGACGACGTGACCGTGGACAACGGCAACGCCGACTACACCAGCGAGGCGTACACGCCGGTCGTGGCCGGCCTCTACCGGTGGACGGCCGTCTACAGCGGCGACGCGAACAACCTCGGCGCCACCAGCTCGTGCAACGCGGCGAACGAGACCGTCCTGATCACCCCGCAGGGCAGCCTGAGCCTGGTCACCGACGCGTCGGACGACATCACGATCGGCGGCACCGTCACCGACACGGCCACCCTCGACGGCGGCCAGAACCCGACGGGCATCATCACGTTCCGCCTGTACGGGCCGAACGACGCGACCTGCACCGGCATGCCGGTGTTCACCGACGAGGTGGTCGTGGTCAGCGGCACCCGCACCTACACTTCCGACCCGTACGAGCCGCTCGCGCCCGGCACCTACCGCTGGACCGCCGGCTATGGCGGCGACACCAACAACGACCCGGCGGCCAGCCCGTGCAACGCGGCGAACGAGTCCGTCGTCGTCAACCCGCGCGGCGGGCCGTCCATCGTCACGAACGCCTCCGACGACATCACGCTGGGCGGCACCGTCACCGACACGGCGGCCCTGACCGGCGGACAGAACCCGACCGGCACCATCACCTTCGAGCTGTTCGGGCCGGACAACGAGACCTGCACCGGCCGGCCCGTGTTCACCGACGAGGTGGACCTGGTCCCGGGCACCACCCGATACACGTCGGCGGCCTTCGAGCCGACCGCGCCCGGCACCTACCGCTGGGTCGCCACGTACAGCGGCGACGCGAACAACGACGAGGCCGTCAGCCCGTGCAACGCCGAGAACGAGAGCGTCGTCGTCCGCCCGGCGGCCGGGCCGAGCCTGGTCACCCGGGCCTCCGACGACGTGAAGCTGGGCGGCGAGGTCTTCGACCGGGCGAGCCTGACCGGCGCGCAGAGCGAGACCGGCACCATCACGTTCCAGCTGTACGGCCCCGGCGACCGGCGCTGCGAACGCCGCCCGGTGTTCACCTCCACGGTGGACGTGTCCGGCGACGGCCGCTACCGCTCGGAGTCGTTCCGCCCGGAGCGGCCCGGCACCTACCAGTGGGTCGCCACCTACACCGGTGCGAACGGCGAGACCGCGAGCACCGAGTGCGGCGACCGCGACGAGCAGGTCGAGGTCAAGAAGAAGTACTACGGCGGCCGCCCGCGGCCCTGAGCCCCGGCGCTGACCGAGCGGAGCCCCACCCCCGGCGGGTGGGGCTTCGCCGTGTCGTCAGCGGCCCGCGGCGGCGACCACGCCGTTGATGGTCGGCGTGTCGAAGAAGACGTGCAGCGGCAGGTCGACGCCCAGGCGGCGGCGCATCCGTGCGGCGATCTTCGTGACGGTCAGCGAGTGCCCGCCCAGGTCGAACAGGTCGTCGTCCGGCCCGATCTCGCCGTGCCCGAGCACCTCCTGCCAGATCTCGTACACCTGCAGTGCCAGGCCCGTGTATGCCCGCGGCCGCTCCGGCGGGGTGAGCGGCGTGCCGGTGAGCGCCGCGAGCGCGGCCCGGTCCAGCTTGCCGTTGGCGTTGCGCGGCAGCTGCTCGACCAGCGTGAACGACGACGGCACCAGGTGCGCGGGCAGCGCGGCGGCCAGCCGCTCCCGCAGCTCGGCCGGGTCGGGCGCGCCGACGACGTACGCGACCAGCTCCTCTCCCGACGGTGACAGCGCCACCGCCGCGTCGACTACCGCCCCGGCCGTCCGCAGGTGTGCCTCCACCTCGCCCGGCTCGACCCGGTAGCCACGCAGCTTGACCTGATCGTCGACCCGGCCGTGGAACTCCAGGGCGCCGTCGGCGGTCTGGCGCACCCGGTCTCCCGTCCGGTATAGCCGCCCCCAGGCCGTGTCCATGAAGCGCTCCGCAGTCAGCTCGGGCCGGTTCAGGTAACCCCGGGCGACCCCGGACCCGCCCAGGCACAGCTCCCCGAGCACCCCCGGCGGCACCGCCCGCAACGCCGCGTCCAGCACGTGCACGGTGGTGTTGGCCAGCGGCCGGCCGATGGTCACCGGACCGCCCGCGGTAAGGTCCGCCCACGTCGACCAGACCGTGGTCTCGGTCGGGCCGTACAGGTTGACCAGCCGCCCCGCCCGCTCCCGCAGCGCCGCCGCGACCGGCTCGGGCAGCGCCTCGGCGCCCGACACCGCCGTCACGCCCGGCTCGGCGAAGCCCGCGTCGAGCAGCCGCCGCCAGGTCGACGGGGTGAGGTGGGCGTGGGTCACCCCGCCGGTGCGCAGCAGCTTGAGCAGCAGCTCGCCGTCGCGGGCCTGCTCCTGGGTGGCCAGCACGACGGTGCCGCCGGTGACCAGCGGCAGCCACAGCTCGGGCACCGACATGTCGAACGCGGCCGACGCCACCGCGAGCCACGCGTCCCCCGGCCCGGTCGGCAGCACCTCCCGCAGCGCGTGCAGCAGGTTCACCACCGCGTGATGCTCGATCAGCACGCCCTTCGGCCGCCCGGTGGAGCCCGACGTGTAGATCGTGTAGGCCAGCCCGGCGGCGTGCCGCCCCGGACCGTCCGCCCCGTCGGCCGGCCCGGTCGCGCCGTCCGCGTCGGGCACGAGCAGCGCGGCGGGCCGGGCGTCGGCGAGCAGGCCGGCCCGGCGCGCGGGCGGGTGCTCCGGGTCCAGCGGCAGGTATGCCGCACCCGTGCGCAGCACCCCGAGCAGGGCCGGGAGCAGGCGGGAGGTACGCGGCAGGCACACCGCGACGAGGTCGCCCGCCCCGACCCCGCGCCCGGCGAGCGCCCGCGCGACGGCGTCGGCCTCGGCGTCGAGCTGCGCGTACGTCATCGCGCTGTCCGCGGCGACCACCGCCACCGCGTCGGGGTGCGCCGCGATCGCCGCGTCCACCAGCCCGTGCAGCGTGCGCGGACCGCCGTACACCTTGGCCGTGTCGTTCCAGGCCGCGATGAGCTGCTGCTCGTCGGCACCGAGCAGCTCGTGCCCGGACACCGCGCGGTCCGGCTCGGACGCGAACCCGTTTAGCAGCGCCCGCAGGTGCCCGCCGAGCCGGGCCGCGCCGGCGGGGCTCAGCCGCGCCGGGTCCACGTGCAGCAGCACGGGCAGCGTCGCGGCCGCCGGGTCGTCGAGCACCTGCACGTGCAGCGCGTTGCGGGCGGCGTGGTGATACCCGGTCCACTCGACCCGCGCGGCGAGCCCGGCGAACACCGGCTCGGGCCGGGCACGGCGGCGGTAGCTGATCGACACCGGCGTGAGCGCCGCACGCGGGGACAGCCCCGACACCGCCCGCGACAGCGGCACCGTCCGCACCGCGTAGGTCTGGCGCAGGCGGTGCCGCACGGCGGCGACCCGTGCCCGCGCCGTGACGTCGCCGCCGGAGGCGGCCGTGGGCACGGCCACGGGCAGCTCGTTGACGTACAGCCCGATCCGGTCGTGCTCGGACGCGGCGCGCGTGCCGAGGTCCACGCCGATCACCGGCGCGGCGTCGCCGTAGCGCTCCAGCAGGGTCAGCAGCCCGGCCAGCACCACCTCGAACGCCGTCGCGCCGAGTTCCCGCGCGGTGGCCCGCACCCGGTCCCCGTCCAGCTCGACCGGCACCGCCACGCCCGTGGCCGCGGCAGGCCCGGTGCGGCCGAGCAGGCCGGGCAGGTTCGGCTCGCCCGCGGGGGCGTACGCCGCCGACCAGTGCGCGGCCGCCGCGTCCACCGGCAGGACCCGCTGCTCGGGCGTGCCGAGCGGCGGCAGCTCCCGGCCCGAGTAGAGCGCCGCCAGGTCGGCCAGCAGGATCTCCTTGGACTCCCCGTCGAACACCAGGTGATGCGCGACGATCAGCAGCAGGTGCCGCCCCGGCCCGGCGGGCACCAGCTCGAACCGGATCAGCGGCCCGCCCGCCAGGCTGAACGGCGCCAGCGTCCGCTCCCGTAGGTACGCGGCCAGGTCCGCGGGCGCCTCGCCGAGCCGCAGCGCGGGCACCGGGTCGGCGGGCACGGTCCGCAGCTCGCCGTCCACCTCGGCGAACGCCGTACGCAGCACTTCGTGCCGGGCCACCACCGCCGCGCACGCGTCGGCGAGCCGCGCGCGGTCCAGTGGGCCGTCGAGCCACACGGGCAGCGGCATGTGGTACGCCGTGCCGGCCAGGCCCAGGTGCTCGGTCAGCCACATGCCGTGCTGGGCGGGGGTGGCGCTGCTCATCGGTGCTCCTCCTGCGGTGCGGCGGGGGCGAGGTCGCGTACCGCGTCGCGCAGCAGCGCGGCGACCCGGGCGGCGAGCTCGTCCATGGTGGACGGCGCGAATGCGTGGTGGTTGTAGAGCAGGTGGCCGACCAGGCTCCCGTCCGGGTGCTCCACGACTGCGAGTTCGGGCGACTGGAGGTCGGGCTCGCCGCCCGGGGTGGGCCAGTCCGCGTCCAGCGCCCGGGGCAGGTCGAACGCCTCCGACTCCAGGCCGGGCAGGTGCGCCTGGCCGCCCCAGGTCTCCACCCGCAGCCAGGCCGCGCCGGGATGCCGCAGGTAGAACTCGACGAACGGGTGGTGCTGGTGGTCCAGCGCGTCCAGCACGACCCGGCGCGTCCGGGCGAGCAGCCCGGCCGCGCCGGGCGCGCCGGAGGTGTCCACCCGCAGCAGCAGGGACTGGCTCAGGCAGCCGATCAGCGCCTCGCTCCCGGGCCGGGTGCGGCCGGGCACCGGGGACATCAGCACGATGTCGCCGGTGCCGGTGCGCTCCGCCAGCGCCGCCGCCCAGCACGCCGCGATCAGCATGAACGGCGTCGCCCCGTGCGCGGCGGCGGCCCGGCGCAGTCCCGCGCCGAGCCCGGCGGGCAGCGGCACCTCACGCTGCGCGCTGCGCAGCCGCGTCGCGGCCTCCCGGCCCCGGAACGGCACCAGGTTCGCCGGTGCGCCGTCGAGCACGCGGTGCCAGTGCGGCAGGGTGACCGGCCACTGCCGCCGGGTGTACGCGACGAAGTCCCGCAGCGCCGTGTCCGGACCGGACGGCGGCAGCGGGTGCCCGCCGCGCAGCGCCGCGTACGCCAGCCCCAGCTCGCGCAGCAGCACCCCCATCGACGCGCCGTCGCAGACCAGGTGGTGCACGGCCAGCCCGAGCACGTGGTCGTCCGGCGCGAGGCTCGCCACCAGCGCGCGCACCAGCGGCCCCTGCCCGGTGTCGAAGCGCAGCTCACGGTCCGCCCGGCACAGCTCGCCCGCGTGCGCGAGGTCCCGGGCCGCCGCCACGGTCACCACCGGCGGGCACTCGGCCAGCACCCGCGCCCGGTCGATCCCGGCCGCGTCGCGATCGAACACGGTGCGCAGCGCCTCGTGCCGCCGCACCACCTCGGCCAGGGCACGTTCCAGCAGGTCCGGGTCCAGCTCGTCGCGCACCCGGATGCCGACGCTGATCGGCCCGACGTCGCGCGGCTCCCCCGTGGCCCAGGTCCAGGCCAGCATGCTCTCCTGGGTCGAGCTGAGCGGCACTTGCACCGCAGGGCCGAAGCCCCGGTCAGGCGGCTCTGCCGAAGTGGCGAGACCCTCGGCCACCGGAGCACCGGCCGGCAGCGCTTCGGCCGCCGGAGGCTCGGCGAGGCGGATCGCCTGCGCGGCGAGGATCGGGGTCTCGAAGATCAGGGACACCGGCACGGGGCGGCCGAAGTGCGCGGAGGCGAGGGCGGCCAGGCGGGTGGCGCGCATCGAGTCGCCGCCGAGGGCGAAGAAGTCGTCGCCCGCACCGACCTCCGGCACCCGCAGCACCTCGCGCCACAGCCCGGCCAGCGCGAGTTCGGCCTCGGTGCGCGGCGCGACCCGGGCCGGGGCCTGCGCGAACAGCTCCCGCAGCGCGGCCTTGACCACCTTGCCGCCGTCGTTGCGGGGCAGCTCGGGCACCGCGATCAGGCGGGTGGGCAGCTCGTACCCGGCGAGCCGGGCGGCGAGGAACGGCCGCAGCCCGTCCAGGGCCGCCGGGTCGCGCAGCACCACCGCGGCGGCCACGGTCGCGCCCAGCACCGGGTGCGGCAGGCCGAGCACGGCGGCGGCGGTGACCTGCGGGTGCTCGTAGAGGGCGGCCTCGACGCGCAGCGTGGAAACCCGGTGCGCCCCGGCGTTTACCAGGTCGGACTCCCGGTCGACCAGGTAGAGGTAACCGGCGGCGTCGCGATAGCCGAGGTCGCCCATGCGCACCCAGCCGTCGCGGAACACGGCCGCGCTGCCCTGCGGGTCGGCGTGGTAGGCGCGGGCCGCGTCACCCGCGTGCAGCCACACCTCGCCCACCTGGCCCGGCCCGGCCGGCTCCCCGTCGGCGGTGCGGATGCGCAGTTCCGCGCCGCCCTCGGCCCGGCCGACCGAGTCCGGCCGGTCCGGGTCGAAGACCATGCTGGTGTACGCGGGCGCGGCCTCGGTGGAGGTGTAGTTGTTGACGATGACGGCCTCGGGCAGCGCCTCCGACAGGGCACGGCCCAGCGCGGGCGGCAGCGCGGCGGCGGTGCACGAGACGAGCTGCACGTCGTCCAGCCCGTCGAGCACGCCCGCCTCCAGCAGCGCGCTCGCCATGGCGGGCACCAGGAACAGGGTGCCGGCGGCCAGGGTACGTGCCGCTTCGGCGTACCGGGCCGGGTCGAACTCGGGCAGCACCACCACGGTGGGTCGCGCGACCAGGGCGGTGACCAGCATGGTCTGCGCGGCGTTGGTGCCCAGCGGGAAGGCGTGCAGCGCGTGACGCGAATGGGCCAGCGGCGGCCGGGCCGGGTCCAGCCCGTGGGTCAGGTTGGCGTGGCTCGCGGTGACGCCCTTGGGCGTGCCGGTGGTGCCGGAGGTGTAGACGATCTGCGCGCACTGTCCGGGCTGGACCGCGGGCAGCGGGTCGGCGCAGGAGGTGTCCAGCTCGGACAGCGCCCAGCCGTCCGCGCCGACCACCGTCGCCGCGCCGCTGTGGGTCAGCAGCTCGGCGATGCGGGCGGCGGGCAGCTTCGCGCTGATCGGCACGGCGACCGCGCCGACGCCGGTGACGGCCGCGTACGCGACCGCGTAGTCGAGCCAGCCGTGCCCGCCGAACACCAGCCCGACCCGGTCGCCGGGCGCGACGCCCTTGCCGAGCAGGCCGTGCCCGGCGGACACGGACCGGGTGTGCCAGTCGCACGCGGTGAGCCCCGCACCTTGCCCGGGGCCGGTCACCAGCCGCAGCGCCACATGTTCGGGTCGCGCCGCGGCGAGGGCGGCCAGCAGTTCCGGGAGGGTGCGGGGCGTCATGTGATCACAGCAGCCAGAGCGGCACGGCGTTGGCCAGAGCCTGGGCGCCGGTGTCGTTGGGGTGGATGTGGTCGCCGCTGTCGTAGGCGGGCAGGACCTTGCTCGGGTTGGCCGGGTCGCGCAGGATCTGGTCGAAGTCGACCAGCCCGTCGAACCCGGTGTCGCCGCGCAGCCACGTGTTGACCGCCTGGCGGACGGCCTCCTTCTCCGGCGTCCACGTCGCGTAGCCCTCGAACGGGCCGAGGGTGGCCACGACGGTGCGCAGCCCGTGGGCCTCGGCCTGCGCGGCCAGTTGCTTCAGCCCGGCGATGATCTGTTCGGCGGTGAAGCCGGACAGGTGCACGTCGTTGATGCCCAGCTCGACGAACACGCTGCGCACGCCGGGCTGGTTGAACACGTCGTCGTCGAGGCGGGCCAGGGCGCTGTTGCCCAGGGCCGGGCTGTTGATGGCCAGCCCGTCCTTGGTGACCTGGTTGCCCGCGAGGGCCACGTTGATCACACCGGGGTCGCCGAGGGCGGGCCAGGTGCTGTTGATCCGCGTGGCGAGGTAGTCCGGCCAGCGGGTGTTGGCGCCCAGCGTCGAGCCGGACCCGTCGCTGATCGAGTCACCGAGCACGACTACCGTGCCCAGGCCGGTCTTGGTCGAGACCTCGACCCCGGCCAGGTAGTAGAAGTGGTTGTAGGCCGCGGTCTGCCCGGTGCCGTCGGTGTCGGCGGCCCGGTCCCCGGCGTAGACGTACGAGGTCTGCCGTGCCGTCCAGTGCCAGGAGGTGGCACCGGTCGGGGTCGGCAGGTAGATCGTCACCGCGAGCTCGGACGTGCCCGCCACCGGCAGGTCGACCGGGTCGGACAGCACCTCCGCACCCTTGTACACGGTCGCCGACGCCGACCCGCCGTTGAAGGTGACCTCCCGGACCGACCCCGCCTGCAGCGTCGGCGAGCCGGGGGCGGCGGGCAGGCCGACGGTGGCGTGGCCGATCGTGAGCGGGCCGGTGCCGTACGCGTTGGTGAACCGCAGCCGGACCTGCTCGCCGCCCAGCGACACCCGCACGATCTGCCGGATCGACTGGTCGGCGAACCCGTTGAGGCTGCTGCCGGTGTTGGCCAGGCTCGGCGCGGTCAGGGCGGTCCCCCAGGTCCCCACCCACCGCGGCGGGATCCCGCCCGAAGCCGGCCCGGCCGCCGCGACCAGGCTCGCCGCGGCCAGGCCGAGACCGGCCAGCCCCGCCACGACACGCCTACGTTTGATCATCACTTGTGGAACCTCCGTCGATTCCCGAGAAGGGGGACGCGGCGGGGGCGTCCCGCCGCCGGGACCACCATGCCAATAAATAGTTAAGTTTCTTACGTACAAATCTGTGCTCACGGCTGCCGGTTCGGCTGATTTAAACCGGCCCAACAATCGATGGCAGACCCGCCAATGTGGAGTGTGGCGGGCCGTCCGGGGGCGCCGGACGGCCCGCCACGGCCTATCCCCCGCTGCCCCCGGCCCGGCCGGGCAGGCACGACTCGACGAGGTCCGCGGCACGCGCCGCACCTCCCGCGGCCAGCACCTCGGCACGCATCGCCGCCACCCCGGCGGCGATCGCCGGATCGGCGCTCACCCGGTCGACCGCCGCGCGCAGCAGGGCCGGGGTCAGCCCGTCCAGCCGCAGCGCGGCGCCGATGCCCGTCTCGGCCACCCGAGCGGCGTTGACGTCCTGCTCCAGCGTCCGGGCCACGGCCACCTGCGGCACGCCCGCCTGCAGGCCCTCCATCACGCCGCCCAGCCCGCCGTGCGAGACGAACACCCGCGCGTGCGCCAGCACCGCGAGCTGCGGCGCGACCGGCATGACGGTGACGTTGGGCGGGGGCGGGCCGAGCGACGCCGGGTCCAGCCGCTGCCCGACCGCGAGCACCACCTGCCACGGTGTGCCGGCGAACGCCTCGAACACCAGGCGGTAGAAGTCGGGCCAGTGGTTGTTCAGGGTGCCCAGCGACACCAGCGCCACCGGCGACCCGTCAGCCGGCGGCGACCAGGGCACGTCCCCGGCGCGCGGCATGGTGCACGGCCCGACGAAGCCGAACTCCGGACCGAAGCGCTCGCCCGCGTACTGGAACGCCCTTGGCAGGAACGCCAGGTGGCGGACCACGTCCGGGGTGAGGAACCGCTCGGCGGGCAGCGTGGTCAGCCCCCGGTCGGCCAGGAACTTCTCCAGCCGCCCGGCGTACTCGGTGAGGGTGGGGTGGTGCGGGTCCACCGGGGCCGCGTCGGTGATCGACCACGGGCCCGCCGAGACGAGCATCGGCCACAGCTGGATCGCCGGGATGCCGTGGCTGTGCGCGAACACGTGCCCGGCGAACGCCATCCGGTCGAACAGCACCAGGTCCGGCCGGTCGGCCAGCAGCGGCTGCTCCAGCTGGGGCAGCGTGTGCTCGGCCTCGGCGAGGAAGTTCAGCAGGCTGCGCCCGATGTGCTCGCTGCGGTCCGGGGTGCCCGCGTGCGGGTCGGTGTCACCGGGCCGGGTCGACGTGTACGGGATCACCCGCGCCCCCGCCGCGGCCACGTACGCCGCGCGGTCGGCGCCGGCCGTGCAGCTCACCCGGTGCCCGCGCCGCACCAGTTCGGCGACCAGCCCGAGCGTCGGGAACAGGTGCCCGAGCGCCGGGATGTTGAAGAACGCGATGTGGCTACCCATGCCGTGCCCCCGCCCCGAACACCGGCTGTGCCGCGTCGGCCGGCATGGCCCGGACCAGCTCGGCGATCTCGGCGGCCAGGCCCGCCGCGGTGTCCGCGGTGAACAGGCCGGTGTCGTAGCGCAGGGTCAGGTCCAGCCCGTCGGGCCCGCGCCAGGCGTCGAGCACCAGGTCGTGCAGGATCTGCGGCGCGGCCTGGCCGAACGGCTGCCAGGACAGCCCCGGCGCGCCGCCCGCGGTCTGCGTGTGCAGCGAGAAGATGACCTGGAAGAGCTGGGTGCGCGAGCGGTCCTCCGGCGGGTCGACCGCGGCGATCACCTGCCCGAACGGCACACCCTGCCGGGCCAGCCCGGAGATCACCTCGGTGCGCAGCCGGGACAGCAGCTCGCCGACGCCGGGCTCGCCGGACAGGTCGGCGCGCAGCGCGATCATGTTGCTGAACAGGCCGACGGCTTCCTCGGTCTCCTCCAGCAGCCGGCCCGCCACCGGCGTACCCACGCAGAAGTCGGCCTGTCCGGACCGGCGCGCGAGCACCGTCACCAGCGCGGTGAGCAGCACCATGAACGGCGTGGCGCGGTGGGCGCGGGCGAAGGCGTCCAGCGCGGCCGCATCAACCGCGTCCAGGCGCAGGTCGACCCGATCGGCCCGGGTGGTCTTCACCGGCGGCCGGGGCAGGTCGAGGGGCAGGTCCAGCGGCGGCACCCCGCCCAGGTGCTCGGCCCACCAGCGCAGGTCGGCGTCGGAGTCGGCGTTCGCGCATTGCCAGGCGGCGAAGTCGGCGTATCCGATGGGCGGCGCGGGCAGCGGTTGCCCGCGGTAGAGCGCGGTCAGCTCGCGCTCCAGCACCATCGCGGACTCGCCGTCGGCGAGCAGGTGGTGCACGGCCAGGCACCAGACGTGGTCGTCGGCGCCGAGCCGGACGAGCCGCGAGCGCACCAGCGTGCCGCCGTTCAGGTCGAGCAGCGCTCCGGCCAGCTCCGAGACCAGGTCCCGGGCGCTCGCCGCCGGGTCGGGGCGCTCGCTGACGTCGAGCAGCTCGGTTTCCAGGCCGCCGGGCGCGGCGATGACCTGCCGCGGCCCGTCCGGGCCGAGCGCGAACGTGGTGCGCAGCGCGTCGTGCCGGTCGGCCAGCGCCCGGACGGCGGCGGTGAAGGCGGGCACGTCCAGCGGCTCGGTGATCCGGTTGGCGATCACCACGATCGGTGACGCGGTGCCCGGGTATGCCGTGCACAGGTGCCACATCCGCCGCTGCAGCAGGGACAGCGGGGCGGTGGCGGCGGGCGCCGGGCGGCGCGGGACGGCCGAGCCCACCTCGTCCAGCGGCGTCTGCACACCCATCGAGCCCCATCCCGGCGTGTCATCCATGAATCGACATACCGTTGATAGCACGGCCGACGCTTACTGCAAAGAATCCTTCCAGAAAAGATCGTGCGCCTGACCAGCGTGTGCGCATCCGTCCGATATGGCCTCCCGCACCATGGGATCGGCGAGCCGGGCCAGCCCCGCCAGCCGGTGCCGCGGCACGAACCGCCGCAGCAATCCCGGCGCGAACGTCTCCATGCCCGCCCGCCCCCGCGCCCCCCGCAACGCCGCCGCCACCGCGTCGCTCGTGCGGCAGTTTCCGGGAAACTGCAGCTCGGCGGGGCTGGATTCGTACAGTTTCCCGGAAATCGGCGCGGGCGGGGCGTCGCGGAGGAGGTCGCACGCGGTCAGGCCGAAGCAGAACGCGGTGAGCCAGAGCTGGAGGAGGAGGGAGTCGGCGATCACGCGGCGGATGCGGCCGGCGGGGTCACGGCGGGCCGCCGTGGCGGCGTACCGGTCGAGCAGGTCGGGGATGGTCAGGCCGGAGGGGGCGAGGAAGTCGTCGGCGCGCACGGCCGTCCAGCCGCCGTCGGCGCCGGGCACCTGGCAGACCGCGATGCCCTCGAACAGCAGCAGGTGCGGCACCATACGCGGGGCGAGCACGCGGTCCCACGGCGCGGCGCCCCCGCCGAACAGCGCCGAGTGCCGGGGCCCGAGCAGCACGTCGTTGCCGACCAGCGATTCGCCGGGCTCGTGCTCGGCCAGGTTGGGGCAGCTGACCAGCGGCGTCAGCCGGTGCTCCCGGGCGAAGCGCCACAGCAGCACGTCGTCGGGCTCGCCGGGCTCGGCCGGGAACTCTGCCAGCGCGTGCGCGACCGCCGCGGGCAGCACCACGGCCGTGGTCGGCACGTACGGGTCGAGCAGCGGCACCCAGCCCGCGCCCGCCAGCGCCGCCAGCCGCACGGCGGGTGAGGTGCGCGAGCCCCACTCGGTGAACAGGCACAGGATCCGGTCCGGCTGGGCCGCCACGGCGTCGTGCACCAGCCGCCCGAACCCCGGCACGAGCCGCATGTCGTCCTGCACCAGCACCCGGTGGGTGGCCGCCGGGTCGGTGCGCCGCCAGGCCAGCCGCGCGGTACGCAGCGCGCTGCGCGGCCCGTCCGGGTCGGGGTCCTCGATCACCTCGAAACCCAGTCCCGGCTGGCTCGCCGCCAGGGCGGCCGCCTCGTGACGGCGCCGGGGATGCGTGGTGACCGCCGCCGACAGCCTTACGCCGGTGCCGCCGGAGGGGACATGGCCCGAACGGCTGTCGAGATCGGACGATGACGCTGCGTGCATTTAAGAATCTTAACTGTTAAGTTCCTGGATGGAATCGACGGAGTGGAGGACCGGTGCGTCGCTGGATCGACACGGCGCGCCTGCTGGGTCGGGCAGGGTCACTGCCGGTGACGGCGGCGCTGCTGGTCAGCACGGCGTTCGGGCTCGCCCCGGTCGCCTTCATGGTCGGCATGGCCGTGCTGCTGTCCCGGGTGCCCGCGGTCGCCCGGGGCGAGGCCGCGTTCGGCGCGGCCGCCGCGCTGACCCTGGCCACCCTGGCGGCCCAGCAGCTGCTCGGCCCCATGCAGGCCGCGCTCGGCGAGCTGATCGCCCGCCGCGTCGACGGCCACTGCGTGCAGCGCGCGCTGGCCGCGGCATACCGGGACGCGCCGGTGGCCGCCCTGGAGCGCCCCGGCACGCTGGACCTGCTGGCCGACGTGCGCACCGCGGTCGACCGGGCCAGCCCGTCCCCGGGCGCCGCCGCCGCGGCGCTGCCCGCGCTGGCCGCCCGCTACGCCGGGCTCGCCGGGGCGGTCGTCCTCGTCGGCGTGGTGCTCTCCCCCGCCGTCGCCGCCGTGGTCGCGGCGACCGCGCTGGTGGTCCGGTTCGGGCAGCGCGGTTCGCTGGGCCGCTTCGCCGCCGGGTGGGACGCGCTGTCGCCGCAGCGGCGGCGGCTGTCGTACGTGCGCGAGCTGTCCACCGGCACCGCCGCCGCCAAGGAGATCCGGGTGCTCGGCCTGCTGGACTACCTCGGCGGGCGGCTGCACACCGAGCACCACGGCTACCTCGACCCGCTCTGGGCCCTGCGCCGCAGGCTGCTGCGGCTGCCGTTCGTCGGGTTCGCGCTGGCCGGGCTCGCCGGGGCGGCCGTCGCCCTGGTCGCCGTCGCGCAGGCCACCGCCGCGGGCGGGCTCGACCTGCTCGGGTACGCCGTCGCGGTGCAGGCGGTGCTGGTGCCCATCCGGTTCGGCGTCTACTTCCCCGAGGCGGACGTGCAGACGCAGTTCGGCGGCCGGGCGTACGCGGCGCTGACCGGCTTCGAGGCGGCCGTCCGGGGCGAGCGGCTGCCCGGCACCGCGCCGGCGCCCGCGCCGCGCCGGGAGATCCGGTTCACCGGCGTCGGCTTCGCCTACCCCGAGGGCCGCCGCGTCTTCACGGACCTCGACCTGACCATCCCGGCCGGGCGGTGCACGGCGATCGTCGGGCTCAACGGCGCGGGCAAGACCACCCTGGTCAAGCTGCTCACCCGCTGCTACGACCCGGACCGGGGCGCGATCACCGCCGACGGCGTGGACCTGCGCGACTTCGACCCGGCCTCCTGGCAGCAGCGGCTCGCCGTCATCTTCCAGGACTTCAACCGGTACGAGCTGAGCGCCGCCGACAACATCGGCCTCGGCACCGGCGACGAGACCGCCTGGCGCGCCGTCGCCGCACGCGCCGGGGCGGGCGAGGTGCTCGCCGGGCTGCCCGGCGGCCTGGACACCACCCTCAACGCCCGCTATCCCGGCGGCACCGACCTGTCCGGCGGTCAGTGGCAGCGGATCGCCCTGGCCCGCGCTCTGCACGCCGTCGAGCGCGGCGCCCGGGTGCTGGTCCTCGACGAGCCCACCGCCGCCCTCGACGTACGCGCCGAGGTCGAGTTCTTCGACCGCTTCCTCACCGAGACCGAGGGCCTGACCAGCGTCATCGTCTCGCACCGCTTCTCCACCGTGCGGCGCGCCGACCAGATCGTGGTCCTGTCGGACGGCCTGGTCGTCGAGCGCGGCAGCCACGACGAGCTGATGGCGGCGCAGGGCCACTACGCCGAGATGTTCGCGCTGCAGGCCAGCCGCTTCCGGGAGGCCGTCGGATGAGGACGCTGCGCACCGCCGTCGGCTTCGTCTTCGGCCTCGCCTGGCGGGCCGCGCCGGGCAAGCTGCTGGCCGGGGTGGGCCTGCTGCTGGCGGGTTACCTGGCCACCCCGTTCGCCGGCTACCTGCTGCGCGACTTCACCGACGCCGCGCTGGCCGGCGCCGTCGGCACCGCCACCGCGTTCGCGTTGGGCGTGGCCGCGCTGCTGGTCGGCGAGCTGATGCTGGGACACTTCGCGCACCTGCACTACTTCGAGGTGGGCGAGCAGGCGGGCACGGTGCTCGACCGGCGGCTGCTCGACCTGGCCAACGGCCGTCCCACCCTGGCCCACCTGGACGACCCGCGCTTCGCCGACACGCTCGCGCTGGCCGCGCAGGACGTCGCGCAGACCCGCCCCGCCCTGGAGGGCCTGCTGCACCTGGGCGGGCTGGTGCTGCGGGCGGCCGTCACCGTCGTGCTGCTGGCCACGGTCGACCCGTGGCTGGCGCTGCTGCCCCTGGCGGCCGTGCCGCCGGTGCTGGTCACCCGGCATGCGGCACGCCTGGTCGAGCGCGCCCGCGAGCGCACCGCGGCCGCCGGCCGGTTCACCGGGCACCTGCTGTCGCTGGCCGCCGACGCGGGCGCGGTCAAGGAGATCCGCCTGTTCGGCGCGCACCGCTTCCTGATGGCGCGGCAGGCCGAGCAGTGGTCGCGGGCCACCCGGGTGCTCTGGTCCGCCCAGTGGCGCGCGGCCCTGCTGCGCGGCTGCGGGCAGCTGCTGTTCGCGTTCGCGTATGGCGGCGCGATCCTGCTGGTGCTGCGCCGCGCCGCCGCCGGGACCGCCACCGTGGGCGAGGTGGTGCTGGTGGTGACCCTGGCCGTGCAGATCAGCGTGCAGGTGGCGAGCGCCGTCGGGCTGCACGCGACGGTCGCCGCGGCGGCGCGCACCGCCGAGCGCTTCGCCGAGCTGGCCGCGGCCGTGCCCGCCCCCGCGGCGGCGACCGCGACCGCGCCCCGGCGGCTGCGCCGGGGCATCCGGCTGCACGGGGTGACCTTCGGCTACCCCGGCGCGGACACGCCGACGCTGCGCGACGTCGACCTGACCATCCCGGCCGGGGCGACCGTGGCGCTGGTCGGCGAGAACGGCGCGGGCAAGAGCACCCTGGTCAAGCTGCTGTGCGGCCTGTACGCGCCGACCGCCGGGCGGATCACCGTGGACGGGGTGGACCTGGCCCGGCTGCCCGCCGACGCCTGGCACCGCCGGATCGCGATGCTGTTCCAGGACTTCGCCCGGCTGCACTTCACCGTCCGCGACAACGTCGGGGTGGGCGAGCTGACCCTGCGCGACGACGACGCGGTCCTGCACGCCGCCGTGCACCAGGCCCGCGCGACCCGCGCCGTCGAGCAGGCGGGCGGCCTCGACGGCCTGCTCGGTCGCGGTTACGCCGACGGCACCGAGCTGTCCGGCGGCCAGTGGCAGTCGCTCGGCCTGGCCCGCGCGCTGATGCGCTACCGCCCGCTGCTGCTGGCGCTGGACGAGCCCGCCGCCGCGCTCGACGCGCATGCCGAGAACGCCCTGTTCACCAGGTTCGCCGCGGCCGCCCGGCGGGCCGGGCGCGGTAACGGCGCGATCACCCTGTTCGTGTCGCACCGGTTCTCCACCGTGCGCGCCGCCGACCTGATCGTGGTCCTGCGCGACGGTGCGGTGGCCGAGCTGGGCACCCACGACGAGCTGATGGCCCGCGCCGGCCTCTACCACGACCTCTTCGCCCTCCAGGCCAAGGCCTACATCTGAGGAGTCCAGGTCGGATTCACGACGAGTCCTAGGCAGAGCCGCACGATCAACTTACCGTGTCGGCCATGACCGCCTCTCCGCTTCGCCACGCGGTGCCCGGCTCCGGCCGGACGCGTACCCATAACTCCCCCCGCCCCACCCCCGCCCGCGCGGCGCTGGCGCTCGCCGGTGTGCTCACCCTGGCCCTGCTCGGCACCGCCGCGTGCGGCAAGAAGGGCGGCGACCCGCAGACCAGCTCGTCGGCGAACACCGTGCTGACCACCGGCCCGAGCGCGAGCACCGACGCGAGCGCCCAGCCGTCCGGCTCGGCCACCGCCGCGCCGCAGCCGTCGTCGAACGGCGGCGGCGACAAGCCCGTCTCCTTCCCGACGTCGGCCAAGGAGTACGGCCTGGCCACCCTCGCGGCGTGGGCCAGCGGCAGCAAGTCGAAGCTGGACCTCTACGCCAACCAGGCGGCGGTCGCCCAGTTCATGGGCCACGGCAAGCCGAACAGCCAGTGGACGAACCTGAACTGCGAGGCGCAGGGCGGCACGCACACCGCCTGCAACTACCGCAACGCCCACGGCGACGACGCCCGGCTGGCCATGGAGAACACCGAGCTGGGCCACCCGACGGCGACCACCGACGTGTTCATCAACCGGACGCAGTACGGGCTCACCGCCGACCAGTACGTCAGCGACTTCATGGCGGCCTGGCAGGACCGGAACAAGCAGCGGATGACCCGCTACTCGACCTCGTCGATCGCGAGCGCGTTCCTCGGCAAGACCGCGCCGACCGGCAGCCAGGTGCAGAGCCCCACCAAGTCGGGCAGCAACTGGATCGTGCAGGTCACCGGCCTGCCGCTGGGCTCGGGCAGCTGGACCTTCACCGTCAGCGCGAGCAAGCTCGGCGGCGGCAACGCCATCACCGCGGGCAAGGCCGACTGACCGCCCGCTCCCGCATCGAAGGTCCCGCCAGGCCAGGACGGCGGGCGGGATCTTCGAGCCTGAGAGGAAGCACGCCCGCAACGTACGCCCACTAGACTCGGGGTCGTGCAGGTCGAACCCGGCGCGCCGCCGATCCTGAGTGACGTACCCGGCTCGTTCACCTGGCGGGTGCTGCACGAGCGGCACCCGGCGATCATCCGGCAGGTCGAAGCGGCGTTCCCGTACCCGCCGCACATCCGCGCCGCGCTCGGCCGGCTGCGAGACGACGCCGTCTCCGGCGTGGTCGAGCCGCTGCCCGCCGACGCCCACGACGCCGCCGACTGGGCCCCCTGGAGCGCACCCTACCTCGGCATGAGCTGGTACGACGTGCCGTTCCTGTGGGCCGAGAACTATTTCTACCGCCGCCTGCTCGACGCGATCGACTACTTCCGGCCGGGCCCGTGGCGCGGGCTGGACCCGTTCGAGCCGCAGAAGGCGGCCGAGCTGGACGACCCGGCGCTCGACGCGGACCTGGCGAGCCTCGCCCGCATCGCCGAGCTGCCGCCCGACGAGCAGCTCACCGCGGCCGTGGACGCCGCGCTCTGGGGCAATCGCGCCGACCTGGCCACCCGCCTGTCCGATCCCGAGGCCGAGCACCGCAAGCACGCCACCGACCTGGTCGCCGACGACAGCGCCACGCTGCACGAGATCCTCGCCCCCGGCACCGGCGGCACGGTGTGCCTGGCCGCCGACAACGCGGGCCGCGAGCTGCTGCCCGACCTGGCGCTCGTCGACGTGCTGCTGCACGGCGGCCGGGCCGATCGGGTCGAGCTGCACCTGAAGCCGCTGCCGTACTTCGTCTCCGACGCCACCGGCCGTGACCTGCTGGCCTGCCTGCACCGGCTCGCCGCGCACGAGGCGAGCGCGCCGCTGGCCCGGCGGCTGCGGGCGGCGCTCGGGGACGGGCGGCTGGAGGTCGCCGTGCCGGGCTTCTACTGCGCGCCGCTGACCTACGCCGAGGTGCCCGGCGGGCTGGCGGCGCGGTTCCGGGCGGCGAAGCTGACCGTGGTCAAGGGCGACCTGCACTACCGGCGGCTGGTCGGCGACCGGCACTGGCCCGCCGCGACCCCGTTCGAGGCGGTCACGGAGGGTTTCCCCGGGGCGGTCGCCGCGCTGCGTACCCTCAAGTCGGAGGTCCTGGTCGGGGTGGCCGACGCCGACGCGCGAGACGCGGCGGGCGAGCAGTGGCGGCTCAACGGCACGCACGGCCTGATCCAGGTCCGCCGGTAGCGCCCGCCTCCGTCACCCCTGCGGTCGAGCTGCGGTTCCGTGCATCACCAGCCCGCGCGAACGGAGTTGGTACGGGTGGACCGCTCGTCGACCCGGGAGCTGACATGGGGATTCGTAGATCGCTGCTGAGCGCGGCCGGCGCGGCGTGCGCGCTGCTGCCACTGACCGCCGCCGCGGCCGCACCGGACCCGGGGCCGGTGCCCGAGCCGGTGGTCCCGGACGCGGTGTTCCCGCTGGTCGCGTACACCGAGCACGATCTCGGCGGGGCGTCGCAGGCGTTCGGCACGGGCGTGTTCGACGCCGACACCGGCGGGCTGGGCGCGGTCGGCACGGACGCGATCTCGTCGCTGCGGGTCGCCGAGGGCTACCGGGTGCTGGCCTGCGACCTGACCCCGGCGCAGGCCGCGGGCGCCCCGGACGGCCTGGGCGCGTGCCGCTACTACGACGCGGGCTGGTACGACCGGGTCGGCGGCGGCCTCGACGAGAGCATCTCGCTGCTGGCCGTGGTCGCCGCGGCGGAGCAGCGCGGCACCGGCGTGACCGTGTACGGCGGAGCCGGGTTCACCGGCGGCCGGCTGGCGCTCGGACCCGGCCGGCACGAGGCGGACTCCGGCGACCTGGCCCGGCTCGACGCGGTCAACTCGCTGACGGTGGCCGAGGGCCACACCGCGGTGCTCTGCGACAGCTTCCGCTCCACCGCCGTGGCCAGCGGCAACCCGGGCGTGTGCCAGGCGTTCGGGCCGGGTGAGCACGACACCGTCGGCGCCGGGCTGACGGACGTCGTGTCGCTGGTCGCGGTCGGCGGGCCCGCGGTGACAGCGACGCAGGGGTACGCCATGGCGGGCGCCGCGCAGTCCTTCGCCCCCGGCATCCACCAGGCCGGGGCCGGTGAGCTGGCGATCGTCGGCAACGACGCGATCAGCTCGCTGCGGGTGGCCCCCGGCTACCGGGTGCTGGCCTGCGCCGACGACGGCGCGGGCGCGGACTCGCTGGACGAGTGCACGCTGTTCGAGGCCGGGACGCACGACCTGGCGGGCACCGGGCTGGACGAGGCCGTCTCGCTGCTCGCCGTCTCGGCGGGCCCGGCCAGCGGGGACCTGCTCACCGCGTACGACGGCGAGGGCCTGGCGGGCACCTCAGGCGGCTTCGGCCCCGGCATCTACGCCGCCGCCGACCTGGGCGCGGTCGGCAACGACGAGATCAGCTCGCTGCGGCTGGCCGACGGCGTCCGCGCGGTGCTGTGCGAGCACGACGACACCGAGCCCGGCGAGGTCGGCACGTGCCGTCTGTTCACCGGCGGCGAGCACGGCGACCTCGGCGATCTCGACGATCGCGCCTCGCTGCTGGCGGTCTCCTGACCCCTGTTCGCCGGTCTTCGCCGACCGGCCTTCGCGCATGATCGAAGCTCCTGCCCTGCGGCTCCAGCAGCGTGGCGGGAGCTTTGCTCATGGTCGCGACTCGCCGCCGTGACCGGCGCGGCCGCGAATCGCGTTGCGGAGTGAGTGCTCACTCATTTAGAGTCGCCGCCGTGACTGACGACGCCTCCCCCCGGCGCCGGGTATCCCCCCTCACCCCCGAGGACCGGCGCGCCGCGATCATCGCGGCCACCCTGCCCCTGCTGCGTGCCGAAGGCCTCAACGTGAGCACCCGCCGGATCGCCGAGTGCGCCGGCGTGGCCGAGGGCACGATCTTCCGCGTCTTCCCCGACAAGGGCGCGCTGATCTCGGCCACGCTCGCGCACGCCTTCGACCCGGGCCCCACCATCGAGTCGATCAAAGCGATCGCCGGCGACCCCGACCTGAGGTTCCGGCTGCGTACGGCGGTGCACACGCTGACCCGCCGGTTCCGCGACAACGCCCCGCTGATGATGTCGCTGCGCAGCAGCGGGCTCGCCGTGATGACCAGCGCGCCCGCCGCCTTCGACCCGGGTGAGGCGCTGGCCCGGCTCACCGCCGCGCTCACCGAGCTGATCGAGCCGGACGCGCACCTGGTCCGGCTGCCCGCCGAGACGGTCGCAGGGCTGCTGGTCTCGATGGTCCTGATGAACAACCGCAATCACATCCTGCCCGCCGAGGACCTCGTCGACGTCCTCCTCGACGGCGTCCTCTCCCCCGAACCCGAGAAAGAGCCCGCATGCTGATCAGACTCGTACGCCGCCAACTGCGGCCGTACTGGCGGCAGATCGCGCTGGTCGTGCTGCTGCAACTGGTGCAGACGATCGCGAACCTCTACCTGCCCACCCTCAACGCCGACATCATCGACAACGGTGTGGTCACCGGCGACACCGGCTACATCATGCGCGTCGGCGCGGGCATGCTCGGCGTCTCGCTGGTGCAGATCATCTGCTCGATCGGCGCGGTGTACTTCGGCGCGCAGACCGCGATGGCGCTGGGCCGCGACATCCGGGCCGCCGTGTTCGACCGGGTGCAGTCCTTCTCCGCCCGCGAGGTGGGCCACTTCGGCGCGCCGTCGCTGATCACGCGTACCACCAACGACGTGCAGCAGGTCCAGATGCTGGCCCTGATGACCTTCACCATGATGGTGGCCGCGCCGATCATGATGGTGGGCGGCATCGTCATGTCGCTGCGGTTGGACGTGCAGCTGTCCGGCCTGCTGCTGGCGGTGCTCCCGGCGCTGGTCATCGGCATCGCGCTGATCGTGGCCCGGATGCGGCCGCTGTTCCGGGCCATGCAGACCAACATCGACGAGGTCAACCGGGTGATGCGGGAGCAGATCACCGGCATCCGGGTGATCCGGGCGTTCGTCCGGGACCGGCGTGAGCAGGAGCGCTTCGCCGAGGCCAACACCGAGCTGACGAACGTCGCGCTGGCCGTGGGCAAGCTGATGGCGGGCATGTTCCCGTTCGTCATGCTGATCATCAACGTGTCCACGGTGGCCGTGGTCTGGTTCGGTGCGCACCGCATCGAGAGCGGCGGCATGGAGATCGGCGAGCTGACCGCGTTCCTGAGCTACCTGATGCAGATCCTGATGGCGGTCATGATGGCCACCTTCATGTTCGTGATGATCCCGCGGGCCGAGGTGTGCGCCGAGCGCATCGAGGAGGTGCTGGACACCGAGACCAGCGTCGCCCCGCCGGCCGCCCCGGTCGTCCCGTCCGGGCTGCGCGGGCAGCTGGAGCTGCGCGACGTCGAGTTCAGCTACCCCGGCGCGGAGGAGCCGGTGCTGCGCAACATCGCCTTCACCGCCCGGCCCGGCGAGACCACGGCCATCATCGGCAGCACCGGCAGCGGCAAGTCCACGCTGCTGCACCTGGTGCCGCGCCTGTTCGACGCCACCGGCGGCACGGTGCTGGTCGACGACGTGGACGTACGCGACCTCGACCCGCAGGCCCTGTCGCGCGCTGTCGGGTTCGTCCCGCAGAAGCCGTACCTGTTCTCCGGCACGGTCGCCTCGAACCTGCGCTACGGCAAGGCCGACGCCACCGACGAGGAGCTGTGGCGCGCCCTGGAGATCGCCCAGGCGAAGGAGTTCGTCGAGGCGATGCCCGAGGGCCTGGACGCACCCATCGCGCAGGGCGGCACCAACGTCTCCGGCGGCCAGCGCCAGCGCCTGGCCATCGCCCGCGCCCTGGTCGCCCGGCCGGAGATCTACCTGTTCGACGACTCCTTCTCCGCCCTGGACTACGCCACCGACGCCGCGCTGCGCCGGGACCTGGCCCGGGAGACCGCCGACGCGACCGTGGTGATCGTCGCCCAGCGCGTCAACACCATCCGCGACGCCGACCGCATCCTCGTCCTCGACGACGGCGTGGTCGTCGGCACCGGCACCCACCGCGAACTCATGTCCGGCAACACGACCTACCGCGAGATCGTGCTGTCCCAGCTCACCGAGGAGGAGGCAGCGTGACCGCCCCCGCTCAGCGCCGCGAAGGCGGCGGCCCCAGGTTCGGTCCCGGCGCGATGATGGCTGGGCCGCCGCAGGCCAAGTCGCTCAACTTCAAGGAGTCCAGCCGCCGCCTGCTGCGCCTGCTCAACCCCCACCGGGGGCTGGTCTGGATCGCGGTCGTGCTCGGCATCACCGGCGTCGGCCTGTCCGTGGTCGGCCCGCGCATCCTCGGGCACGCCACCGACATCCTGTTCACCGGCATCGTCAGCGGCTCCATGCCGGCGGGCGTGACCAAGGAGCAGGCCGTCGCCGCCGTACGGGCCGACGGCAACGACACCCTCGCCGACATGCTCTCCGCGATGGATCTGCACCCCGGCCAGGGCGTCGGCTTCACCGCCCTGGGCAACGTGCTGCTGTTCGCGCTCGTGGTGTACCTGGCCGCGTCGGCGTTCTCGCTGTTCCAGTTCCGGCTCATCACCACCGTCGTGCAGCGGGCCGTCTACGCGCTGCGCGAGCAGGTCGAGCTGAAGCTGTCCCGGCTGCCGCTGAGTTACTTCGACGGCCAGCAGCGCGGCGAGGTGCTCAGCCGGGCCACCAACGACATCGACAACGTCGCGCAGACCATGCAGCAGTCGCTCAGCCAGCTGATGAACTCGGTGCTGACCATCGTCGGCGTACTGGCCATGATGTTCTGGATCTCGCCGCTGCTCGCCCTGATCGCGCTGGTCACCGTGCCGGTGTCGGTGTGGGTCACCATGCGCATCGGCAAGAAGGCGCAGCCGCAGTTCATCGGCCAGTGGGCGGCCACCGGCCGGCTCAACGCGCACATCGAGGAGATGTTCACCGGCCACTCGCTGGTGAAGGTGTTCGGCCGCCAGGAGGAGGCCGCGGCGACGTTCCGCGAGCACAACGAGGCGCTGTACACCAGCAGCTTCAAGGCGCAGTTCATCTCCGGCATGATCCAGCCCGCCATGTTCTTCATCGGCAACCTGAACTACGTGCTGGTGTCGGTCGTCGGCGCGCTGCGCGTGGCGTCCGGGGCGCTGTCGCTGGGCGACGTGCAGGCGTTCATCCAGTACTCGCGCCAGTTCAGCCAGCCGCTGAGCCAGGTCGCCGCGATGGCGAACCTGGTGCAGTCCGGCGTCGCCTCCGCCGAGCGGGTGTTCGAGCTGCTCGACGCCGGTGAGCAGAGCCCGGAGCCGGTGGACGCGCCGCGGCTGCCGACCGTGCGCGGCGAGGTGCGCTTCGAGCACGTGGCGTTCTCGTACACCGACGACAAGCCGCTGATCACGGATCTGTCGCTGACCGTGGAACCCGGCCACACCGTGGCCATCGTCGGCCCCACCGGCGCGGGCAAGACCACCCTGGTCAACCTGCTGATGCGGTTCTACGAGGTCAAGGGCGGCCGGATCACCCTCGACGGCGTCGACATCGCGTCACTGCACCGCGAGGAGCTGCGCGCCAAGACCGGTATGGTGCTGCAGGACACCTGGCTGTTCGGCGGCACCATCGCCGACAACATCGCCTACGGCGCCGACGGCGCCACCCGCGAGCAGATCGTCGAAGCGGCCAAGGCCGCGCACGTGGACCGGTTCGTGCGCACCCTGCCCGACGGCTACGAGACCGTGCTCGACGAAGACGGCACCAACCTCAGCGCCGGCGAGCGCCAGCTGATCACGATCGCGCGGGCGTTCCTCGCCGAGCCGAGCATCCTCATCCTCGACGAGGCCACCAGCTCGGTGGACACGCGCACCGAGGCCCTGATCCAGCAGGCGCTCAACTCGCTGCGCGCCGGCCGGACCAGCTTCGTCATCGCCCACCGCCTGTCCACCATCCGCAACGCCGACGTCATCCTCGTCATGGAGCACGGCGACATCGTCGAGCACGGCTCCCACGACAAACTGCTCGCCGCCGGCGGCGCCTACGCCCGCCTCTACGAAGCCCAGTTCGCCGGCACCCCCGCCTGAAAGGAAGGGCACCTTCTTAACGCTATGCGTAGAAGAAGGTGCCCTTCTTAACCAATGCGCACTCGAGTCGGTCAATGTCGGCTATTTGATATCGATCCCGCACGATACAGCCTAGCTGTGACCCATCTCACAGGAGATCCATTCGATGCGCCCGTGGCCCTCCGCAGAGATCATCTCAAGTAGTCATCCCTGTTGATGCCCGACCGGCCGCGCACCGCATCACCCATCGCGCGGAAGCCAGCACCGATATAGACGACTTTGAGGGGACAGCGACTCACCGTGGTCTCCATTAGCGTCCCGCTTCCAGGTGATCCAAGGGAGCGGGGGCCATGGCGGTCAATCTCGAGGGTTCGGCTTCGGGCCGGATCGGCAGGCGCGATGAGTTCGAGTCGCCGGATGGTGTCCGATGACACCCCGGTGGACAGGTAGGAATCCCGTCAAGCCGGTCGCCGGTTGGCGGCACGCCCGGCGTGCATCGATTGTCATGCTCGGCACGATCGCCACGGCGGTTTCCGGCCTCACCATCCCGGCGCAGGCCGCGCCGCCGGAGAAGCCGGTGAGCCAGCAGGTGCAGAAGCTGCGCGATGTGGCCGTCGGACCGGGCTCGGTCGCCAAGGCACGGGCCGGCACCGCGGTACGCGGGCATCAGCCCGCGGCACCGCGGTGGCCCGCCGCGAGCGATGCCACAGTGGAACTGGCCCCGGCTCGCACGCGCTTGTCCGGCCTGCAGGCCAAGGTGGACGGCCCGCTACCGGTACCCGCACCACGGGTGCGGGCCGGGTCGTCCCCGGTCTGGCTGGCGGCCGGCACGGCCGGGTCCCCGATGCGCGTGAGCGCCCGGGTGCTCGACCGGGAGCAGGCCGTGGCGGCAGGCCGTGACCTGCTGGTGCGGCTGGCGCCGGTCGGCGCGGCAGCGACGGGCTCGGTGGAGATGTCGCTGGACATCTCCGGCTTCAAGACGGCCTACGGCGCGGACTGGTCCGACCGGCTCCGCCTGGTGGTGGTGCCGGAATGCGCGGCGGGCCCGGAGTGTGCCGCTCAGCCGCTCGCCACCGCGCGCTCGGCGGACACGCTCACCGCGCGGGTGCCGCTCACCGCCGGCGGCACGATGATCGCGCTGTCGGCAGGAAGCGATTCGGCCGCTGGCTCGGGTGATTTCTCGGCCACCTCGCTGGTGGCGTCGTCGACCTGGTCGGCCGGTGGCAGCAGCGGCAACTTCTCCTGGTCGTACGGGCTGCGTATGCCTCCGTCACTGGGTGGGCCCACGCCCGACGTCAATTTCGACTACGCCTCGCAGGCGGTCGACGGACGCACGGCGGCCACGAACAACCAGCCGTCGTGGGTCGGCGAGGGCTTCGACTGGGAGCCCGGCTACGTGGAGCGCCGCTACATCTCGTGCAGCGAGGACATGACCGGGTCGCCAGCGCCGAACAACACGACGAAGACCGGTGACCTGTGCTGGCGGGGCAGCAACGCCACGCTTTCCCTCAACGGCCGGTCCACGGAGCTGTTCTACAACGCGACCGAGAAGCTGTGGCACGGGCGCAGCGAGGACGGGTCGAAGGTCGAGCTGAAATACGGCGCGGCCAACGGCGACGAGGGCCCGGCGCCCGGCACTTCGCCGAGCCCCGGTGACGCCGGTGAGCACTGGGTGGTCACCACGACCGACGGCACGAAGTACTTCTTCGGCCTGAACCGCCTGCAGGGCTGGACGTCGGGCAAGGAGGAGACGAACTCGGTGCAGACCGTGCCGGTGTTCGGCAACCATTCGCCCGACCCGTGCCACGCGACCACCTTCCTGGCCTCGGACTGCCTGCAGGCGTACCGGTGGAACCTCGACTACGTGGTCGACCCGCACGGCAACACGATGTCGCTGTGGTGGGGACGGGACACCAACAAGTACGGCATGAACATGTCCGAGACCGACCTGCACACCTACACGCGGGACGCGTACCTCAAGCGCATCGACTACGGCACGCACCAGCGCACGCTGGTCAACAACGTGAAGACCGACACGGTCTACACGAGCAAGCCGGTACCCATGCGGGTCGAGTTCGCCACCGGTGACCGGTGCCTGAGCAATTGCACCAACCACGGCGACAACTGGTCGGACACACCCTGGGACCTGTCCTGCACCAGCTCCCCCTGTGACGACCACTCGCCCACCTACTGGTCCACCCGCCGGCTGAGCCAGGTCACCACGCAGATCTGGGACACCGCCACCACCCAGCACAAGCCCGTTGAGCAGTGGACGCTGACGCACAGCTACCCGGACCCGGGCGATGGCACCCGGGCGGGCATGTGGCTGGAGAAGATCCAGCGCACCGGCCTGGTCGAGGGCACCACGCCGGCCGCGATGCCGGTGGTGAAGTTCGATCCGGTGATGCTGGCCAACCGGGTGGACACAGCGCTCAAGAACGGGCTGCGCCCGATGAACTGGGCGCGGATGTCGGCGATCACCAACGAGACCGGTGGCGTCGTCTCCGTCACCTACAAGGCGACGGAGTGCGTCGCGGGCGCCCTGCCGACCGCGCACACCAACGTCAAGCGCTGCTACCCGGTGCGATGGGCACCGCCGGACCTGGGCGGCACGCCCGGTCAGGAGATCACCGACTGGTTCCACAAGTACGTGGTGGAGAAGGTCGCCGAGACCGACGGCGTGCTCACCGGCGCAGCCGCGTCGTCGTCGAAGGTGACCCGGTACGACTACGTCGGCGGCGCCGCCTGGCGCTACACCGAGGACGACGCCTTCACCAAGGACAAGTACCGAACCTGGAACCAGTGGCGCGGCTACGCCACCGTGCGCACCTACGTCGGCGAGGGCGCGGACCAGACCCGCACGGACACCAGCTACTTCCGGGGTATGCACGGGGACAAGGCCGGTCCGTCGGGCGGCACCGACACGGTCACCCTCACGGACGGCAAGGGGCTGATCGCCGCCACCTACCCGGCGGAGACGATTTACGACCACGACGAGTTCGCCGGTATGCCGCTGGAGTCGGCGCAGTACGACTCGCCCACCGGAAACCCGATCTCCGGCACGGTGAGCAAGCCGTGGCGCTCGGACCCGGCGACGGCGTCACGCACCATCGACGGGCAGACGCTGTACGCCCGTTTCGTCGACGTCTCCGACGAGTGGACCTGGGGCAGACGCGACACGCAGCCGGTCAGCGACCGGGTCACCCGCACGCAGACGAAGTACGACAGCCTGGGTATGGCGGTCGAGGTCACCCGGCACGGCGACCTGTCGAAGACCGGCGACGAGCAGTGCACCGCGATCTCGTACCTGCGCAACTCCAATCTCCATCTGATGAACACGCCACACCGGACCCGCACCTGGGCGCTGACCTGCGCTGACGCGCTCACCACCGGGCGCGCCTTCACCAAGGTCGAGATCGTCGGGGAGGTGCGGACCTCGTACGACGACCAAGCCTGGGGTGCCGTGCCCACCGTCGGCGAGCCGACTCGGGTCGAGGCCATGAAGGACTGGGTGAACAACGCCTTCGTCCCGCTCACCACCACGAGGTCGGCGTACGACGATTACGGCCGGCTCACCGACACGTGGGACGTCGACGGAAAGCAGACGACCACCGGATACCTCCCGGCCGCGGATGCGCCGGTCACCTCCACCACGGTGACCAGCCCGTTCGGCCTGACCACCACCACTAAGAGCATCCATCCGGCGTGGGGCGTGACGACAGCCGTGGTGGAGGTCACCAACAGCCGCCGCACCGATGTCACCTACGACGCGCTCGGCCGAGTGGAGAAGGTGTGGCGGCCGGGTCGCCTGAAGTCGCTCTACCCGAACACACCCAGCTCGTGGTTCGTTTACGGCATCTCGAACACGGCGCCGTCGTTCATCGAGACGAAGGCGCTCAGCCCGACCGGGGTGCTGGTCAGCTCGTACCAGTTCTACGACGGGCTGTCCCGGCCGCGCCAGACCCAGGCCGTCAAGAAGGACGGCACGTCCGGCGCGATGGTCAGCGACACGTTCTACGACAGCGCCGGCCGGGCCTGGCGTACTTTCGGCCCATACCCGGTGAGCGCGGCGCCGTCGGCCGTCTTCTCCCCGCACCCGGCGGACGACCAGGACAACATCGAGATCTGGAACCGGACGGTGTTCGACGGCGCGGGCCGTCCGGCCGAGCAGATCCGCTACTCGAAGCTGGTCGAGCAGTGGCGGACGTCGACCCGTTACCCGTCGGTGGACCGAACCGAGGTCACCCCGCCCGACGGCGGCACCGTGACCTCGACGGTGGTCGACGCGCTCGGCCGGACCGCCGAACTCTGGCAGCACCACGGAACCACGGCGGCCTCGTCCTACGACAAGACCGTCTACACTTACGACGGCAGGGACCACCTGACCAGGATCGTCAATCAGGCCCAGAGCAAGTGGGAGTTCGAGTACGATCTGCTGGGCCGGCAGACCAAGTCGACGGACCCCGACAAGGGGATCACCGCGACGACGTACGACAACGCCGGCCGGCCCGAATCCGTCACCGACGGCCGGACGCCTGCCGTGACGCTTCGGTACACCTACGACCAGCAGGGCCGCAAGACAGGTCTTTACCACGGTTCCGTCACCCCGGCCAACCGGCTGGCGAAGTGGGACTACGACCAGCTGTCCAACGCCAAGGGCATGCTCACCTCGTCGACGCGGTACGTCGGCGGTGAGGCGGGCGCGGCCTACACGTCGGCGGTCACGGCGATCTCACCCTTCGGCACCATCTCCCAGCAGATCGTGACGATTCCCAGCACCGAAACCGGTCTGGCGGGCTCCTACCAGTACGATTTCAGCTACCGGGCGGACGGCTCGCCGGCGACACAGCGGCTGCCGGCCATCGGCAGCCCGACGGGCTACAACCTCGGCTGGGAGACGCAGACCACCACGTACAGCAGCGCCGGAATGCCGCAGACGCTCGGCACCGGCACGACGAGCTGGCTGGTGACCGGCACCGGATACACCGAGCACGGCGAGGTCGGTGTCATCACCCTCCGTGACCAGACGGCCAATCCGCAGCTCCAGATCGGGCAGTACTACGACAGTCAGACCAGGCGGATGAACCGGGTCTGGACGACCCGCGACACCGCGCCGACGACCGTCTCCGACCTGTACATCGGGTACGACGACGCCGGAGGGGTGACCCAGCTGAAGGAGACCTCGGCAGTGGCCGGGGTGGAGACGCAATGCTTCGACCATGACCAGCAACGTCGCCTGCTGGAGGCGTGGACGCTGGCCTCGGGCGACTGCGGTGCCGTGCCGACCGCCTTCTCCTCGGTCGGCGGGGTGGAGAAATACTGGCTCAGCTGGACGGTCGACTCGGCAGGCAACCGCACCAGGCAGATCCGGCGGACCAGCGCCGGCACGGTCACCACGAAGCACGTCTACCCCGCGGCGACAGCCGCCCGCCCGCACGCGCTGACCCGCACCACGGACGCCGCCGACGTGACGACGGGCAGCTACACCTACGACACGGCGGGCAACACCCGCTGCCGTCCAGCCGGCACGGCCCTGAACAACTGCACCTCGGGGTCGGGCAGCCAGACGCTGACGTGGGATGCGGAGGGGCGCCTGCAGCAGAGCGTCGACAGCACCGGCACCACCAGTTTCATCTACGACGCCGACGGAAACCGGCTGATCCGCAAGGACCCGACCGGGAAGACTCTCTACCTGCCGGGGCAGGAGCTGCGGGTCAACCCGGACGGCACCGCCGTGATCTCCTGCGTGCGTTACTACGCATGGGCGGGGCGGAACATCGCCACCCGCAGCAGCAGCGCCGCCGGTGTCGAGAAACTGACCTGGATGGTCGCCGACCGGCAGAACACCACCACCATCACGGTCAACGCCACCGGCAGCCAGGCGGTGTCGGTCAAGCGCCAGGATCCCTACGGCAATCCGCGCGGCGGCGTCACCGGGACCTGGCCGACCGGCCTCGACAAGGGCTTCGTCGGCGGCACCAGCGACAACACGGGTCTCATCCACCTCGGCGCACGTGACTACGACGCCGGGACCGGCCGGTTCGTCACCGTGGACCCACTGCTGGTGATGACGGATCCCCAGCAGCTCAACGGATATTCGTACGCGGGCAACAGCCCCGTCGTCCACAGTGACCCGAGCGGCCGCACCCGATGCGACTACGGTGACTGCGCTGACCCGAGCATCAAGCAGAACTATGTTCCCCCGCCGAGCGGGGCGGGCAAGAAGACCGGCGGCGGGAGCACGAGCCCGAAGAAGCCGACGATCAAGGACGTCATCAAGGGCACCCTTGATCTTCACGCGCAGGATCTCGGGTTCCGCGACTTCGATCACATGATGGAGGTCGGCTGCCAGGACTTCCTCTCGCCCGCGCACTGCCGCGCGCTGGAGGACGGGCTGAGGCGCGCGCTGGACTCCGCAGGCGGCAAACCGTTCGACTGCAACGCCTTCCCTGACCCGGAGCGGTGCTTCAACGACCTCGAGGGGTGGCTGAAGAAGGGCTACAAGCACATCGAGTTCTCCGTCGGCTACTGTGGCGGCATCTGCATGGACATCGAGTTCCAGCACGGCGTGGTGCAGTTCGTCCCCGGGCTGGGTCCGCTGCCCGGCTGGGGCGGTGCCATCGTCTGGAACACGCTGCTCGTCGAAGAACAGGGTCCGGTCGGCGCCGATGCGTGCGGTGCGGACATCGTGGGTCCGTGCTTCGGCGTCAAGCCCAAGGTCGATCACAAGGGTGACTGGGTAGGCTGGGGTTGGGAGTTCGGTGTCTCCTTCGGAGTCGGCGAGGTGAAACCGGCGATCTCATACAACATGGTCAGCTGGGACCTCAAGACGGGTGAGTGGTCGGGGCCGCCGGACCCGCTGCCCCCCTCGTTCAGCAGGTTCGTGCGAGAGAACTGTAGGAACATCTGGTGGTGCTGATCGTGACCTCGACCATGCCGGGCGGACCGCTCGGCTTGCTGAACGCGCCGATCGCGGCGGGCGACAAGCTCGGCGAGGGCGGCGTGGGCAGGCACGTCTTCCTGCTGCTGCTGGGAGTGGCCGTGGCGCTGTGGATGCTCGCCATGCTGACCAACTTCCGCGGCATGCGTGAGGACAACCTGCGCCGGTCGGTCCAGGGCGCTCAGGCGTACGGCTGGAACAGGGGGCATGAGGACCCTGAAATGGACCGGATGCGGCAGCGCTTCGCCAAGGTCATGCAGCGCGTGGTGTGCAGCATCTTCCTGCTCGTCGGCATCGGCATGGCCGTGGCCGGCGGGATCGGCACGGTGCTCGCGCTACGCGCCTGACCGCTGATGGCGAGCCTGGGGCGGATCACCGCGCAACGCGGTGATCCGCCCCAGGCTCACTCCGCCGCCAGTGCGGCGGTGCCGCGCGTCAGCGGCTGAGGTTGCGGTAGCGGCGGACGGACAGGGGCAGGAAGATCGCGGTGAGCAGGAGGGGCCACGCGATCGCGAGCAGGATGGCGTGATCCGGGACCACACCGGGGTTGCCGAACAGGTCACGGGCGGCGGCGGCGGTGGCCGACAGCGGGTTCCACTGGGCGATGGCGCCGAGCCAGGCGGGCATGGTCTCGGGGTCGACGAAGACGCCGGAGAGGAAGCCGACCGGCCAGACCAGGATCTGCACCATCGTCACCGACTCCGGGCCCTTGACCACCAGACCGAGGAAGATGCCGACCCACAGCAGCGCGAAACGCAGAAGCAGCAGCAGCCCGAACGCCGCCATGGCGGACGCCAGGCCTTCATGCCAGCGCCAGCCGAGCGCGGCGGCGGCCCCGACCAGCACCGCCAGGCCGACGGCCGAGTTCATCAGGTCGGCCAGGCAGCGGCCGAGCACCACCGAGGCCGAATTGATCGGCAGTGACCGGAACCGGTCCGTGACGCCCTTGGCCGCGTCGGTGGAGATCGCCGTCATGGTGGCTTCCACGCCGAAGAACATGGCCAGCGCGAACATGCCCGGCATCAGGTAGTCGAAGTAGCCGGCGCCGATCGCGCCGCCGAACAGCCCGCCGAACATCAGCGCGATCATGACCGTGAACAGCCAGTTCACGATGACGCCGAACGGCTGCTGCCGCCAGTGGGTCAGCTCCCGCTGCGCGAGCACCCACGTCTCCCCCAGTACGGCCGTCACGCCGCCACCTCCTGCCTGCTGCCCTGCTGCCGGTCGAGTTCCAGGAACACCTCGTCGAGGGTGGGCCGGCGCAGGTTGACCTCGGCCGGCTCGACGCCCTCGGCGGCCAGCGCCGCGCTGACCGCGACCAGCGCCTTCGTACGCTGCTTCACCGGCACGCTGATGCGCCGCTCGTCGGTGCGGGGCTCGCCGTCGGCGTGCCGCAGCACCACCGGCAGCGCCGCCCGCGCCTGCGCCGGATCGTCGAACACGAGATCGATCCAGTCGTCGCCGACCGCCGCCTTCAGCTCGTCGGGCGTGCCCTCGCGCACCACCCGGCCGTGCCACAGCATGGCGATCCTGGTCGCGAGCCGGTCGGCCTCCTCCAGGTACTGCGTGGTGAGCAGGATGGTGGTGCCGCCCGCGACGAGTTCCCGTACGGCGGCCCACACCTCCTGCCGGGCCTGCGGGTCCAGGCCGGTGGTCGGCTCGTCGACGAACAGCACCTCCGGTGACACGATCAGGCTCGCGGCCAGGTCCAGCCGCCGCCGCATGCCCCCGGAGTACTTGGCCACCGGCCGGTTCCCGGCCTCGACCAGGCCGAACCGTTCCAGCAGCTCGTCGGCGCGGGACGCCGCGCGGGCTCGGCCGAGGTGGTTGAGCCGCCCGAACAGCACCAGGTTCTGCCGCCCGCTGAGGATCTCGTCGACGGCGGCGTACTGCCCGACGAGACCGATGCGGCGGCGGACCTGCGCGCCGTCGCTGCTCACGTCGTGCCCGGCCACCGTCGCGCGCCCGGCGTCCAGGCGCATCAGGGTGGACAGGATGCGGATGGCCGTGGTCTTGCCCGCCCCGTTCGGGCCGAGCAGTCCCTGGACGGTCCCCCGGGGCACCTCCAGGTCGAATCCGTCGAGCGCCGGTTGCTGCGCTCCCAGGTAGGTCTTGCGTACTCCGGACGCCGCTATCGCCAGTTCAGACACGTGCGGACGCCTCCCTTCCGGTCGGCGTACACCGTACCGTACGACGTACGCCAGCGTCCAGTGAATGTGCTCAGGGTTTGCTGGGCGAGCGGAAATGGCACGGTGGGCGCAAGCTGTGCGCATGGACATCGACGCCATGACGGCGCTCCTCCCCCTCGCCCCGCTCGCGGTGCACATGGTGCTGCGGCGGGTGCCCGAGGGCGAGGTGTGGATCCTCGAACGGCGCGGCCGGTATCGCCGGACGCTCGCGGCGGGCTGGCACCTGGTGGTGCCGCTGGTGGACCGGGTCAAGGCCGTGGTCGACCTCGCCGGGCAGATGCTGCTGTGGCCGCCGGTCGCGGCCTACGACACCCCGACCCCCACCGGAGACCTCTTCCCCGCCGGCGACGGCCGCACCGTCGAGGTGCGGCTGCGCGTCCTGTGGCGCGTGACCGACCCGGTCGTCGCCGCGTACCAACCCGACGGACCCGCCAAGGCCATCGACGCCCTGGCCGAGGCGACGCTGCGCCGCCTCATCGCCGACCTGCCCACCGAGACCGCCCTGTCCAGCCGCGGCGATCTCGACCGCGCGCTGTCCACCGCGCTGACCGACGGCGCTCACTGGGCCGAGGTCAGCAACGTACGCATCAGCGAGGTGCTGCCGCACCCCCAGCCGGCGCGCTCCTGACCCCACCGTCCCCGGGCGTCACCAGGTCGCGGCACAGCGGCACGTCCGACGTGGTGATGCCCGGCTTCACCAGCAGCGACAGCAACGGCCGGCTCCATACGCCGGTCTCGCGCTCGCTGCAGATGCGGCGCTGCGTGATCTGATCCGAGGTCAGCTGCCGCGGCCCGCCGCCGTCCCGGAACAGCACCGTCTCCAGGTCGTCCTCCTTGCCGAGCAGGTAGGCGACCTGGGTCCGGCCCTCGACGGTCACCGCGCTCGCGGGCAGCCACATGCCCTGCAACAGGACGACGGCGGCGAGGGTGAGCCCGATCAGGGCGGTCAGCCCGTCGACCCACACCGTCGGCACGCGCCCGCCGAGCAGCGGACTGGGCGGCCGGTTCGCCGCCCAGGCGGGCTGCGGCCACCGGCGGCCCACCGTCATCGCGGCCACCAGCAGCAGCACCACCACGACGAGCAGGACCACCAGGTAGAGCGGTGCGGTGACCACCCCGACCGCCGCGATCATGAGCGCCGCGGGCGGCGGCACGGACGACAGCGCGGTGGTCTGGGCGACGGCTCCCCGCATCGCCGCGCGGCGTTCGGTCAGCGCCAGGGCCGCCGCGAGGATGAGGATCAGCGGCAGGAAGGTGAGATAGCTGCCGATGAGCAGCGCCTGCATGCTGGTGTGCTGGGCGAGCGCCTTCATCGTGGCGTCGTCGCCGTCGGCCAGCACGAACAGCCGTACCCCCGCCAGGATCGCCGGGAAGGCCGCCGACACCAGGCCCAGGTAGAGACCGGTCCGCTCCCCCACCGCGGCGGCCACGCCGGCCGCGGGACGATCAGGCTCGGGCATCTGCTCCGTCACGCCCCACATCCTCCCACCCCGCCCCCACCCGCCCGCGCGGTGTCCTCATCGGACCCCGCTCTCGTCGATCTTGCGCGAAGTGTTGCCCATTTGCCCGAAACACCCGTGTCGCACCCACAGTTCACGCAAGATCGGCGCGGCAGAGGGCGGGTGGCGCGGGGCGGGGTGGGGTCGGGGGTGGGTCAGGGTGGGGATCAGGGTTGACGCTGGATACGGGGAGGGTGGGGTGGGGTCTAGGTTGGCGGGGTGTCCCTTATTGCGACGCAGTCGCTGACCAAGACGTATCCGGGCGGGGTGACGGCGCTGGCTGACCTGACGCTGTCGGTCGAGCCTGGTGTGATCGGGCTGGTCGGCGCCAACGGCGCCGGCAAGTCCACGATGATCAAGACGCTGCTGGGGCTGCTCACGCCGACCAGCGGCCAGGTGCGGGTGCTGGGGCTGGACCCGGTCACCGCCGGGGAGGAGGTGCGGGCGCGCGTCGGGTACATGCCCGAGCACGACTGCCTGCCGCCGGACATGATCGCGGCGGAGTTCGTGACGCACATGGCCCGGATGAGCGGCCTGCCGCGCACCGTCGCCCGGGAGCGCGCGTCGGAGGCGCTGCGCCACGTCGGGCTGTACGAGGAGCGCTACCGGCAGATCGGCGGCTACTCGACCGGCATGAAGCAGCGGGTCAAGCTGGCCCAGGCGCTGGTGCACGACCCCAGCCTGCTGCTGCTCGACGAGCCCACCAACGGCCTCGACCCGGCCGGGCGGGACGCGATGCTGACCCTGATCCACCGGATCGGCACCGAGTTCAACATCTCCGTGGTGGTCTGCTCGCACCTGCTCGGCGAGATCGAGCGCATCTGCGACTCGCTCATCGCCATCGAGGGCGGGCGGCTGCTGCGCGCCGACCGGATCGACGCGATGACCACCGGCACGGACGTGCTGGCCATCGAGGTCGCCGAGGGCAGCGCCGAGCTGCTGGCGGCGCTGAGCGCGCGCGGCCTGGCGCCGCGCGAGGAGGGGCGGCTGCTGCTGGTGCCGCTGGCCGACGAGGACACCTACGACCTGATCCTGCGGACCGTCGCCGAGCTGGACCTGCCGCTGCACCGCCTCGACCAGCGCCGGCACCGGGTGGCCGAGCTGTTCGCCACCGCACCGCGACCGTCCCTGGAGGCCAGCCATGTCTGAGCAGAGTGTCATCCACGACATCGGCTACCAGCGCTATTCGGGGGTGCGGCTCAGCCGGGGGTACGCCGCGCGGTCGCTGTTCGAGCACGGGCTGCGCGTCGCGTTCGGCCTGGGCCGCAGCGCCAAAGCCAAGATCTTCCCGTGGATCGTGATCGGCCTGGTCACCCTGCTCGCCGTGGTGGTCGTCGCGGTCAAGGCGCAGACCGGCGAGATGATGCTGAGCTACCAGGCCTTCCCGTCGGCCGTCAGCACGGTGGCCATGGTCTTCCTGGCCGTGGTCGCGCCCGAGCTGGTCTCCCGTAACCTGCGCAACCAGACGCTGCCGCTGTACTTCTCCCGCCCGGTGGGGCGCGCCGACTACGCGCTGGCCAAGCTGAGCGCGCTCGCGGTGGCGGTGTTCCTGCTGCTGGCCGGGCCGCAGACGCTCGTCTTCCTCGGGTCGGCGTTCACCGCCTCGGACACGTCCGGAGTGGCCGCCGAGGCCCGGGGCCTGCTCGGCGGCTGGGTGGTGTCCGCCGCGTACGCGCTGATCTTCAGCAGCCTGTCGGTGCTGATCGCGTCGGTGGCCAGCCGGCGCGCGTTCGCCGCGGGCGCCATCGTGGTCGTGTTCATGGTCAGCTCCGGGGTCGCCGGGCTGCTGATCGCGCTGGGCGGCGACGGCCCGATGTCGCGCATCGCGCCGCTGTTCAGCCCGTTCCTGCTCCCCGAGGGCCTGCGCAGCTGGCTGTACGGCACGTCGATCGACGTCGGGGCGTACGGCCCGCTCTACGGGCTCGCGACGTTGCTGCTCGTGGCCGGCTGCACCGGGCTGCTCGTGCTGCGCTACAGGAAGGTTTCGCTGTGACCGACCTCGAACTGACCGGGGTGTCCCGCTGGTACGGCAACGTCGTGGCCGTCAACGACGTGACGATGACACTGGGGCCGGGCGTGACCGGCCTGCTCGGCCCGAACGGCGCCGGCAAGACCACGCTGCTGCACATGATGGCGGGCTTCCTGGCCCCGTCCCGCGGCGCGGTGACCATCGACGGGGCGCCGACCTGGCGCAACCCGGCGATCTACCGCAAGCTCGGGCTGGTCAACGAGCGGGAGGCGGTGTACGGCTTCCTCAGCGGCAAGGAGTTCGTCCGGGCCAGCGCGAAGCTGCACGGGCTGCCCGACGCCGACGCCGCCACCCGCCGCGCGATCGCGCTGGTCGAGATGAGCGACGCGCAGGACCGGCGGATGGACACCTACTCCAAGGGCATGCGGCAGCGGATGCGGGTGGCCGCGGCGCTGGTGCACGACCCGGCGGTGCTGCTGCTGGACGAGCCGTTCAACGGCATGGACCCGCGCCAGCGCATGCACATGATGGAGCTGCTGCACAGCCTCGGCGCGCAGGGCCGTACGGTGCTGTTCAGCTCGCACATCCTGGAGGAGGTCGAGCAGGTCTCCGGCACGGTGCAGGTCATCGTGGCGGGGCGGCTGGCCGCGTCCGGCGACTACCGCACCATCCGGCGGCTGATGACGCACCGCCCGCACGTGTTCGCGATCCGCTCCAGCGACGACCGGCGGCTCGCGGTGGCGCTGATGGCCTCGCCGTCGGTCGCCGGGGTCACCCTCGGCAAGGACGGGCTGACCGTGCACGCGGGCGACTACGGCACGTTCACCCGCGCCCTGCCCCGCATCGCGCTGGACCAGGGTGTCCGCGTACGGCAGCTGATCCCGTCCGACGAGTCGCTGGAAAGCGTCTTCTCCTACCTGGTCTCGGCGTGAGGTGCCCCCGATGAACATGACGATCGCCTGGATCACCGCGCGCGGCCTGTTCGGCCGCAAGCGGTTCCTGCTGCTGCTCCCGATGCCGATCATCCTGATCGGGGTGACCGCGGTCGGGCTCGCCTTCGACGCCCCGGCCGCCGACCTGGCCGAGACGGTGCTGCTCGGGCTCGGCGTGGCCACGGTCCTGCCGCTGGTGTCGCTCATCGTCGGCACCGGCGTGCTCGGCTCGGAGATCGACGACGGCACGGTGGTGCACATCCTGGCCAAGCCCATCCCGCGCGGCCGGATCATCATGGCCAAGCTGGCGGTTGCGGCCTCGGTGAGCGCGGTGGCGACCGCGGTGCCGATGTTCGCGGCCGGTGCCATGATCGGCGGCACCCGGCTCGGCGCCGGGTTCGCGCTGGCCTGTGTGGCGGGCGCGCTGGCGTACTCGGCGCTGTTCCTGGCGCTGAGCGTGCTGACCCGGCGGCCGGTGCTGCTCGGCCTGCTCTACGTGGTGATCTGGGAGGGCCTGATCAGCAACCTGGTGGCGGGCACCCGCACCGTGTCGGTGCAGCACTACGTGATCCGGTTCGCGGCGGAGTTGTCCGGCAGCGAGTGGTTCCGCACCACCGTGTCCACGACGGTCGCGGCGGTGATGACGGTCGTGGTGACCGTGGCCGGGACCTGGCTGGCCGCGCGGCGGCTGCGCTCGTTCTCGGTGGCCGGCGAGACCAGCTGACCGTCCCCGGAACAAGGCCGGCCCGGTGGGCCTACCGGGCCGGCCTGCTCATGTGTCCGGCTCAGCCGGCGATGTTGACCATCCAGTTGACGCCGAACCTGTCGGTCAGCGCGCCGAAGGTGTCGCCCCACATCTGCTTCTCCAGCGGGACCTCGACCTTGCCGCCCTCGGCGAGCCGCTCCCAGTAGCCCTGCAGCGCGTCGCTGTCGTCGCCGCTCAGGCTGATGGTGATGGTGTCGCCCGGGTTGTACGGCATGCCGGGCGGCGTGTCGGACGCCATCAGGGTGTACCCGGCGTCGCTCTCCAGCTGCGCGTGCATGATCTGGTCGGCGATCGGGGTGCCCTCCTGGCCGAACTCGCCGAAGGTGCTCATCGTCATCGAGCCGCCGAACACGGACTGGTAGAACTCGATGGCCTGCCGGGCGTTGCCGTTGAAGCGGATGTACGGGTTGAGGCGGGACGCCATCCGGATCCTCCTTGATCGTGATGAGCCGCCGATTGCGTACGGCCAGGCAGCATCCTCGCAGACCGGACGCCTGCGGCGGCATGACACGACCGAGTGAGCCGGTCGGGATTCAGCGCTCGGCGCGCCGCCACAGCAGCGTCACCGGCAGCACCAACAGCAGCGCCGCACCGGCCCAGAACGCGGTCCCCGCCAGGAACCGGCCCCGGTGCACGTGCCTGGGCAGGTCGCCGGCCCGAGCACGGAGCTCCTCCACCGCCGTCATGGTCTCCGCCTCGCCGTAGCCGAGCAGCCAGCTCCACGGGTAGCCCAGGTCGTGGTGGTAGACGAACATGCAGCACACCTGCTCCCGCACCACCAGCAGGCTCAGCGCCATCCCGGCCACGGTCAGCACCACGATCGCCGCCCAGGCGAGCGGGCCGGGCAGCGGCCCGCGCAGGCCCGTCCACAGCAGGAGCATGCCGCTCGCGACCAGCACCGCGCCGAACACCAGCCAGTGGCTCATCCCGCCCGAGATCACCAGCGCGAACAGCCCGGTCAGCGCACCCAGCGCCCCCACCACCGACAGCGCCACCCTGCCCGCAGACATCGACATGCGTGGAGTTTCTCATGACCGGGCGGGGAACTGGTGCCCCCTTGAACACCACAACTTCTGGGTTGTACCCACAACCCAGAAGTTGTGACCCGCACCGGGACACGTTCTGGCCGGACAGCACGGGTAGGCTCCGGCGATGATCCGCGTCGTCGCCGTCGACCTCGACGGCACCCTGATCCGCTCCGACGGGACCGTCTCCGAGCGCACCCGCGCCGCGCTCGGACGTGTCATCGCCGCCGGGACGAGGCTGGTGATCGTCACGGCCCGGCCGCCGCGCACCGCGCGGGCGCTGGCCGGGCGCGCTGGCATCGGTGGGGTCGCGGTCTGCTCGAACGGCGCGATCGTCCACGACTTGGACACCGACCACACGGTGATCAACGGACCGCTGCCGCTGGACCTGGCCGAGCGCACCGCGGCGGTCCTCACCGGGGCGCTCGACAACGTGACGTTCGCGGTCGAGACCGGCCGGCGCGCGGTGGTGAGCCCCGGGCACGGGCACCACGCCACGCACGAGGACGCTCGGCATGAGGTCGAGACGCCCGAGCAGGTCTGGACGGAGGCGGAGAGCTGCGTCAAGCTGCTGGCCTGGTCGCCCGCGCCGGTCACCGTCGAGCTGCTGGAGCGGCTGCAGGACCTGGTCCCGCAGGTGCGGATCACGTACTCGGGCGGGAACGGGCTGCTGGAGATCAGCGCGGCCGACGTGTCCAAGGCGGACACGCTGGCCCGGCTGTGCGCGGAGTGGGACGTCACCCCGGACGAGGTGATCGCGTTCGGGGACATGCCGAACGATCTGCCCGTGCTCGCGTGGGCGGGCACCGGCGTGGCCGTCGCCAACGCCCACCCGCAGGTGCTGGCCCGGGTGCACCGGGTCACCGCGAGCAACGACGACGACGGAGTCGCGCTCGTGCTGGAGGAGCTGTTCCCCGCTGCGGCCGATGTCGTACCGGGCCGTTAGCGTGACCGCGACATCAGTGGTCGTGTGTGGAGCGTGGACATGTTTCGGCAGGGTGATGTGCTGGTCGTCCCGATCGCGCGGGAGGAGCTGCCCGAGGGCCTGATGGACGCGCCGCGCGACCGGCGCAACCGGATGGTGCTGGCGCTGGGCGAGGCGACGGGCCACGCGCACGTGCTGACCGGCGAGCGGGCGTCGATGCTGTGCCCGCCCGACGAGCCCGGCCGTCTCTACCTCCTGATCGAGGGCTACGGCCGCCTGGCGCACGAGGAGCACGGCCCGATCGCGCTGGCGCCGGGCGCCTACAAGGTGGTCCGGCAGCGGGAGTACTTCCCGGGTGCGATCCGCCCGGTCGCGGACTGAGGCCGGGCATGAGCGAGCAGACGACCTCCGGCACGGCGAGCGCCGCCCGGCGGCACGACGACGACATCCGGCTCGCGGAGCAGGGCGAGCGCTGGCTGGCCACCGGGCTGAGCTGCGAACCCGCCGACCGGGCCGGGGCCGAGGCGGGTGTCCGGATCGCGTACGCGCTGGCGGGCCTGCCCGCGCCGAGGCACATCCTGTGGCTGGGATCGCCCGCCGCGGGCGCGCTCGGGGTGGCGATGCTGCGCACCGGGCAGCGCGGCGGCCGCCGCGACGAGCACATCCGGCAGGCGCTGGAGGCGCAGGGCGCCCGGCCCGGCGAGCTGGAGCTGGGCCGCAGCGTACGGCCGAAGGTACGCACCCGGCCGTGGGCGCAGGCTCGGGCGGCGCTGACGGCGAAGTTGGGCGGCACCGGTTTCGCCCGGCACTGGGCGGCCACGGCCCGCCGCCCCTGGCAGCAGCTCACCGACCAGCTCGCCACACCCCTGCGGACCAGGATCGACGCCGACCTCGCCGGCCGGTTGTCGGCCCGTGCGGGGCAGACAGACCAGGTCGCCGAGCTGCCGCAGGCGGCGCGGGAGGCGCTGCTCGACGCGATCGGCGGCCAGCACGACGCGGCGTGGCTGGCCGCGTTCGACAGCCACCCGGACGTGGACGGGCTGGCCCGGGTCGCCGGCAGCGCCGGCTGGTGGTGGGCGTTCGAGCACGTCGCGGTGCTCACCGAGCGGCCGGTCGCGGTGCACCGGGACAACCTGGGTCGCCTGCACCACGGCGACGGCCCTGCGCTGTTCTACCCGGACGGCTTCGGGCTGCACGCGTGGAGCGGCATGCCGATCACCGCCGAGGTCGCCGCGGAGCTGCCGCACCTGACCGTGGAGCGCATCCGCGGCGAGGGCAACGCCGAGATGCGCCGGGTGATGCTGGAGCACTTCGGCTTCGACCGCTACCTGCGGGAGTCCGGGGCGTCCAAGACGCAGTCCGACGAGTGCGGCACGCTGTGGCGGGTCACCCTGCCCGGCGACGAGCCGCTGGTCATGGTCGAGGTGCTGAACTCCAGCCCGGAGCCGGACGGCACCTTCCGGACGTACTTCCTGCGCGTGCCGCCGACCATCCGCACCGCGCGGGCCGGGGTGGCGTGGACCTTCGACCTCACCGAGGAGGAGTACGTCCCGCTACAGCAGACCTGACCGGCTCACTCGGCACGCCCCAGGTCGGCGGCGGTCCGGCGGGGATCCGCTCGGGCACGCCGCCGGCGAACACCCGGTGCAGGCCCAGCCGTTCGAGGTGGACGTATCCGATGTGGCAGTCGCAGGTGGCGTTGGTGCACGGGCGGGGGCGCAGCGCGGCCCGGTAGCTGCCGTCGTAGAGGTTGCCCAGCGGGGCCGGGATGAAGTGGCAGCGCCGTACCGTGCCGTCGCCGAGCACCGACAGCGACGTCTCGCCCGCGCCGCACGCGAACCCGGCCGAGTGGTGCGGGCGCACGCTGTATCCGAACAGCGGGTCGAGCTGCGTCCACGCCGCCTCGGCGGCCGCGTCGTAGCTGTGCCCGTCGGCGGCGTTGACCCACAGGTACGTCGACTCGGGCAGCAGCTCGCGCATCGCCACCGCCTCCGCGTGGTGCTCGGGCAGCCCGACCATGCCGACGGAGTGCCTGATGCCGTACCCGCGCAGGGTGGCGCAGGCGGCCAGGAACCGCTCCCGGCTGACCTGCCCGGGATGGTAGGTGGCCCAGAGCGCGAGCCGGGCCGGATCGGCGTCGGCGACCCAGCCCAGCCGCCCGGCCAGGTTGGTCTGGATGGCGACCCGCTCGACATGGGGCAGGTGCGACAGCCGCACCAGCGCCTGCCGGTACCAGGACCGGGTCAGCCCCTCACCCCACGGCGTGAACAGCACCGAGATCGTGTCGCCGTCCGGGTTGGCGGCGACCCAGTCGGTGAACCTCCCCAGCGCCTCGCGGTCGGCGGTCAGCTGGGCCCGGCTGTCGCGCCGTTTCGCGAACGGGCAGTACGGGCAGTCATAGTTGCAGCTCGCGAGGGGCCCGCGATAGAGCAGCAGCAGGTTCACCGCAGCACCGTCCCCGCCATCGCGTCACGCACCGGCCCGGACACCAGCCACGGCCCGATCGCGTCCCCGTGCGCGAGCCCCTCGTCGGTGAGCAGGATCCGCCCGCCCGCCTCGGCCGCCCAGCCCCGGCCCGCCAGCTCGGCCAGCTGCGGGAAGTCCGCCTGGACCGTGCCGCCGAAGCGGCTCGCGTAACCGGCCAGGTCGACGCCCTCGGCCCGCAGCAGCGACTTGACGAGCCAGCGCAGCCGCCGCTCGGCGCCGTCGAGCGCGAATCCGAACTCGGCGTACCCGAAGTCGGCGGCCGGGCGGCTGACGTAGTCGTCGATGATGGCGCGCACCTCGCGCACGCTCACCGCGTAGTCGAACGAGTAGTGCAGGTCGGCGGTGTACGAGCGGGCGCCGCAGCCGAGGCCGACCATGCCGTCGTCCTGGCAGCAGTAGTCGGCGCCGTCCGGGTCGGGCACGCCGTCGCGGCGGAACTGCCGCATGGACAGCTGCCGGTAGCCCGCCTCTCGCAGCAGGTCACGGCCCTGCCGGTAGCGGTCGAGCCGCTCACGGTCCCAGGCCGGGTCGGTCGCGTCGCCGTGGCGGCGGCCGAGGCCGGTCAGCGGGCGCACGTACAGCGGGTAGAGGTAGACCTCCTCCGGGGACCAGGCCAGGGCCTCGTGAAGTGAGTACGCCCAGGTGTCGCGGGTCTGGCCGGGGATGCCGTAGATCAGATCCAGGTTGCGCACCGCGAAGCCGCCCTCGGTGATCGCGGCCAGGGCGCGGTCGACCTCGGCGCGCCGCTGCGGCCGCCCGGCGGCGTGCGCCTCGGCGTCCAGGAAGCTCTGCACGCCCATGCTGACCCGGTGCGTGCCGTGCGCGGCGAGCACCGCCAGCCGGTCCGGGGTCGCGGTCGCGGGCGACGTCTCGACCGACAGGCCCGCCGCGGCCGGGGCCAGCCCCAGCACGCCCTTGGTGATCTCGAACAGCTCGGCCAGCTCGGCGGCGTCCAGGTAGGTGGGGGTGCCGCCACCGATCGCGGCGCGCGCGTAGCGGACCTCGCCGAGCGCGGCCGCCACCTGCTCGGCCTGCACCCGCAGCTGCCGCAGGTACGCCGCGACCTGCTCGGCGGGCGGGGTGGCGCGGGTGAACAGGTTGCAGAACCCGCAGCGCATCTCGCAGAAGGGGATGTGCAGGTAGAGGAACAGCGCGTCGCGGTCCTGCCCGGCCCACACGTCGCGCAGCGCGGGACGCGGGCGCAGCGCCCGGTACGCCGTCTTGTGCGGGTACGCGTACAGGTAGCCCTGGTACGGCGAGCCGTCGAGCACCTTCACCACTGCTTCCGCTTCATTGCTCATTGCTGAGCAGGTCGGATGTTTCGCTCTCCGCCGTCGGGGGGCGGCTGGAGTCCTGGACCGGCAGTCTGGTCCGGTGGCGATCGGCCCGTTCCAGCAAGATCTGCTTGACCCGGCGGTGCGGGGTGTGCAGGGCGATGTCGGGGTCGCCGGCTCTTGCCTGGATGTTGATCGCGGCGTTCACGTCTGCCTGCCACACGACCCCGCACCAGGTGCAGTGAAGCCTGTCCCCGCTGCGGCGGCCCAGGCCGGCGCAGCGATGACACGCTTGTGAGGTGTAGGCGGCGTTGACGTGCACGAGCACAGAACCTCTGCGCTCCGACACGCTCGCCAGGGCCTCGGCCGTGACCCCTCTGGTCCACCCGGCCAGGCGCCTGTTCATGTTCGCACCGAGCGGTCTACGCCCGGCGAAAGTCTTGGTGAGGTCCTCGGCCACCACGGTGCCGGCTTCATCGACCACACGATGCACGGCGGTGAACGTCTCAGTACGCACCCGGGCACGCCAGACCCTGTCGCGACGGCTCTTCTTGACCGTGCCCAGGTTGTTCTCGCGGATGCGTTCGGCCTTGGCCCGGTCGCCACGCAGAGCGGCCTGGTTGGCGATCGAGCGCAGCCTGGCCCGGGCCCGGCCCTTCTCCTTGCGCCGGTCGGACTCGGTGGACAGCAGTGTGCCCAGGCCGGTGCCGTGATGCTCGCCTTCGGCGTCGGTAAGCACCTCGGTGTAGCCCTTGTCCACCCCGACGGTGCCCGTCCCGCACGCACGCCGGCTGGTGCGCATCGTGGCCGCGTCGATCTGGTAGTGGATCTCGACCCGGTCCTCGCGCAAGATCAGCCGCAGCGTGCCTGCCGGCGCGACGGTCGTGTTGAGCGGGATCCTCACCATACGGCGCTGCGCCAGGCCGGGCACGGCCAGCCACAGCCGGCCGCGGACATCGGCCCTGGTGTTGTGCTGGTCGGCGCGCACCACGATCTGGTTGTGGGTGCGGTTACGGCCACGCTGCCAGTGCCGGCGCATCTGCCTGGCCAGGTACGGGTCGATGGCCCACCGGCCGGTCTTCAGGGCGGTGAACAGCCGGCGCCGTTCAGCCGGGTCGCTGGTGTGCCGGCCGATCGCACGGCGCACCCTCACCTTCGCGGCGGCCCGGTTCGCGGCGATGTCGGCCATCGCGTCACGGACCGTCTCCTTCCACGCATTGGCCAGCACCCCGAACCCGCAGTGGATACCCTCGGCCAGCCACCGGTCACGAACCACACGGTCGGAAAGACCCGCACCGCCTACCGACCCGTAGCGCTGCCACACCAGCGAGCGCACCCGGCCCAGCCGGCGGGCCTGCTCGGCCAGAACACGGTACTTACCCCGGTTGAGCCGGTCCGAGTACGCGACCCGCGTCACCTTCACGCCGCAGCCACCTGCCCTCGCACCGCATCTGCCAAATGGCCGACGCGGCCCACCAACTGCCCGATCCGACAGACACTGCGCACGATGGCCAATCCCAGGTAGGTCCACATAGGAATCACCAGACTAGTCGAAGCTTCCCGGCCGCAGCGTGAACTGCGTGTACGGCACCGTCCACACGACGTCGTGCCCGTGGTGCCCGTGGTGCCCGTCCTCGCCGTACGCGGTGCCGTGGTCGGCGCACATGATCACGAAGCACGGCCGCCCACGGGAGGTGAGCAGCGCGAACAGGCGCGGCAGCAGCGTGTCCACGTAGCACAGCGCGGCGGCGTGGCTGTCCCGCCCGTCCTCGGCGGCGCCCGGCAGGTAGTGCCGGTTGGGCTGGTGCAGGGCGGACACGTTGAGGAAGGTGAACAGCGGCCGCTGCGGCGCGAGCCCGGCCGTGCTGACCCGGAGCTGGTCGAGCTGGTGGCGCAGCGAGTCCGGCTCGGTCACCCCGAACTCGGGCCGCCAGTGGTCCTCGGCGAACAGCCCCGGCAGCACGCTGCCCAGCGCCGAGCGCCGGTTGAAGAAGCCCACCCCGCCCAGGCACAGCGTGTGATACCCAGCCTCGGCCAGCCCCGTCACCAGATCGGGCGCGTCGAACACGAACGTGCCACCGGCCGTGGTCTCGCTGCCGGGGAACCGGGCCGCGAACAGCCGCTCGTGCCGCCCCGGCGTGACCGGCGTCGGCAGGAAGCCCGCGAAGAACGCGTGGTGCGCGGCGTAGGTGAAGCTCGCTGGGGTGTGCCGCCGCTCCCAGCCGGTTTCCGGCAGCACCCGTGCCAGATGCGGGGTGCGGCCGGTCGCGGCCAGCTCCACCGCGACGTCGTACCGCAGCGTGTCGAGCGTGACCAGCGCGATGTCGTGCGTGCCGACCAGCGCCGCCATGTCCGTGCTCATGCCTGTGCCTCGCGTTGCTTGATCACCGGGTGTCTCGTCGTGCCCGGCCGCGGGCGGCTCAACCCCGTGCTCATGCCGCGACGTCCGAGCCCTGGCGCTCTAGCAGGGCGGCGATCTCGGCGTCGTACGTGTCGCGGCCCTCGACGAGCAGGCCGGGCAGCAGGTCGCCGAACGCGTTGACCTCGGCGACCGCGTGCGAGCGCCAGCCCGCCGCGAACATCAGGTCCACACCGGTGTGCAGGCTGCCGGGGAAGCAGGCCGCGACCGCCCGGCAGGTGTCCAGCCCCGCGGCGTAGTGCGGCCCGGCGGCGGCGCGCAGCGCGCACAAGTCCTCGCGTACGCCGCCGAGGTGCAGGTTCGTCATCGGGGAGCGGCTGCCGCGCACCACGACATGCGACGGCTCCCCGGCGACGGTGACCACCCGCAGGTCGACGACGCGGCCGTCCAGCCCGGCCTTGGGCAGCCAGCGCTGCACGTGCAGGCCGTCGGGGGCGAGACCGTCCACGATGGCGGCGATGTCGCGCTCGTCGCGGTAATGGCGCACCCGCAGCGAGTTGAACAGCCGTCCACCGTCCAGCTCGACCGAGGTGGTGGCCAGGATCCGGCCGCCGCCGACCAGCTGGAGCGCGATCACGCCGGACGCCGACGAGCCGTGCCGGGGCTTGACGAACACGCGCCGCCAGCCCGCCTCGTCCAGCCACGAGCGCAGCTGCGCCCAGCTCGTGGGCGTGCCGGGCAGCGCCGCGGGCACCGGCACACCCGCGGCGAGCAGCCGGGCGTGGCAGGCGTTCTTGTCGAACATGACCAGGATCTCGGCGGGGTCCGCGAGCAGCCGCGCGCCCTGGTCGGCGGCCGTGGCGGCGATCCGGTGCAGGGCACGCGCGAAGCCCGCGTGCCAGGCGGCGCCGCCGACGATCTCACCCTGCTCGGCCGGTGCGGCGGCACCGCGCAGCAGGCGGTCCACCTCGGCGTCCTCGCCGGGTGACTCGATCCGGACTCCGGTGCCCGGCCGCAGCCGCAGTGGGGCGCCGGAGGCCACGTCGTGCCAGGGGAGCACGTCGGGCTCGGGCAGCCCGGCCCGCACCGCCGCCGCGGCGAACAGCGTGACGCGGCGGCTGCCGGGGTTGCCGACGACCGTGAGGTGCATCTACTCGGCGACCGCGATGTAGCGCTCGTCGCGGCGCGAGCGGGACGGCTCGGAGAGGTCCAGCTCCACGCCCGCCTCGGCGAGCTCGGCGGTCAGCCGGGCCTGCACCGGGTCGCTGATGAAATGGTGGTGCAGGTCGAGGCGGTGCAGGTGGGTCAGCGGCTGGCCGGCCAGCAGCGCGGCGGCGCCCTCGTCGGCGAGCATGCCGAGCGACAGGTCGAGCCTGCGCAGCCGGGCCACCACGGGCGCCCCGGCCAGGGCGGCGGCGACCTGGTCGGCGATCTCGGAGTCGCGCAGGCCGAGCGAGGTCAGCGCGGGCAGCCGGGTGCCGTTCAGGATCGGCGCCAGGTCGTCGACGTCGGCGTCGCCGCCGTAGTTGCCGGTGCCGAGCCACAGCTCCAGGTGGGTCAGCGCGGGCAGGTCGCACTCGCCGACGGCGCGGACCACCTCGGCGGGCAGGCCGCCGGACTCGATGGTGAACTCGCGCAGGTGCTCGTGCCGCAGCGGCTTGAGGCCCAGCCCGCTGGCGCCGCGCACGGTCAGCGTCTCCAGCCGGGGCAGCGCCTCCAGCAGCGGGGTGATGTCGGTGTGCACGATCCAGGAGATCTCGCACTCCTCGTAGGTCATCTCCCCCAGGAACAGCGCCTTCAGGCTGGTGAAGCGGGGCAGCAGCTCGACCAGCAGGCCGATCGGCGGGGCGTTCTCGTAGGCCCCGCCCCAGTTGCCGATGACGATCGCCTCGACCTTGTCGGCCCACTCCTCGGCGGCCAGCGCGGTCAGCCGCTCGCGGAACTCGCCGCTGTCGTCGTAGTCCGTGTCCTCCAGGCGCCAGGCCGTGCCGGCGCGCTTGGCCTTGGCGAGATCGTTCGGGTAGTCCGCGACGGGCCTGCCGGCGAACGTGGTGATGTGCGAGCCGATCGTCATGCGCGCTGCCTCCGGGGTGGGGTCGAGGGACACTAACACCCACCGCCGACGGCGATCCGGTCTCCTACACCTGGGTACGCAGCCAGTGCTGGTTGGTGCCGCTGCCACAGGTCCACTGCACCGCCTGGGCGCCGTCGGTGGTGGCCGCGTTGCTCACATCCAGGCACTTGTTGCTGTGCCTGGCGACGAGCTGCAGGTACCCACCGCCCACGTCCTGCAGGCGCCACTGCTGGTTGGTGCCCGTGCCGCAGGTCCACTGCACGACGCGCACGCCGTCCGCGGTGGCTCCCGCGCCGCCGTACACGTCAAGACACTTGCCGCTGTTGACGCTGACCACGTTGTAGTAGCCGCCGCCCGCGTCGCGGAACCGCCACCGCTGGTTGCTCTGCCCGTTGGCCGCCCACTGCACGACGTTCGCGCCGTCGGTCGTCGCGGCGTTGTACACGTCCAGCAGCTTGCCGCTGTGCCGCGCGGTCAGCGTGTACGCGGCGGGCACCGGCGTCGTCGTCTGCGGCGCGAGCCGGTAGAGCCCGGCGCCGTGCGCGGGCAGCGAGCGGGTGAGGGTGCCTGAGACCGTGCCGAGTCCCGCGCCGGACCACAGGTCGGTCACGATGGCCGAGCCGATGCCGAGGTCGGCCAGGTTCAGCGAGACGTTCGCCGTAGCGCTCTCCCGGTTGAACAGCGCGACATACCGGTGGTCGCCGCCCGGCACGTCGGCCACCCAGACCTGCCGGGTGCCCCCGGTGAGCTGCCGGTTGTTGGCGCTGTTCTGGTCCACGGCGAGCACCGCCGCGTTGGTCATCAGCGCCAGCTCGGAAGCGCGGTTCTCCACCAGGTTGCCGCCCCACATCAGCGGTGCCCGGTTGATCGCCCACAGGGTCATCATGGTGCGCTGCTCGTCGGCGGTGAGCCCGGAGTAGCGCGGCGAGCCGACCGGGCCGTACTTGGACAGCCGCCCGATCGGGATCATGTCCGGGTCGGGCCACGCCCCGGTCGCCCGGTGCGGGGCCCAGTCGCGCAGCGGGTCGAACAGCGCGTCGAGCGCGCCCCAGTTGTCCCAGAGGTCGTTGACGATCCGCCACATGTGGGCGTTCGCGCGCACGTGTGTGCCGGCGGACAGCGGCGTCGGGCCGGGCGACAGGCTCAGCACCATGGGCCGCCCGCTGCGCTGGATGGCCAGCCGGTATCCGTCGACCTCCGCCTGCCGGTAGGTCGGCGCAGCGATGTCGTCGACCTTGACGTAGTCGACTCCCCAGCTCGCCAGCAGCTGGAACACGGAGTCCAGGTAGGCCTGCGCGCAGCTGTTGGACATGTTCAGGCCCCACATGAGGTTGAGCCAGGCCGCCGTGGTGCTGTTGTTGATCTGGTTGGCGCGGCAGCTCGTGCCGAGGATGGGCACGTTGTCGGCCACAGCCTGGCGCGGGATGCCGCGCATGAGGTGTACGCCGAACTTCAGGCCCTGCGCGTGCACGTAGTCGGCGAGCGGCTTGAACCCGTTGGTGCCCGTGGCCGACGGGAAGCGCGTCGTGTCGGGCAGCAGCCGGCCGTTGGCGTCCATGCGCAGCCGAGGGGACAGGTTCGCGTCCTGGTTCGGGCTGTTGTTGTGCCGGCCCGGGTAGTACCAGGCCCAGTCGACGACGATGTACTGCCAGCCGTGCTGGCGCAGGTTGTCGCGCATGTAGTCGGCGTTGGCCTTGACGTCGGCCTCGGTGACGCTCCAGTTGAACGCGTCATAGCTGTTCCAGCCCAGCGGCGGAGTGGTCGCCACACCGTTGTCCCATGCCTCGGCCCGCTGCTGCGGGGTGACCGCGAGCCCCGCCGCGAGCAGCAGCGTCAGCGCCGCCAGCACGCCGGTGACCAGTCGCCGCCGGGCTGTCGGGCGTACCAGGACACGGCTCATCAGACCCTCCGCACACGACTCGGCTCGCGCTCGACCATCGGTCGCCATCAGTGTTAGCGGTCACATTGGATCTGTCAACCGTGGACCCGAGACCATCGGGGCGGCATTCGTTGCATTAGATAGTTAAGTTTACTAAACTCCATCCGCACCACTCGGAGCGAGCCGCTTCCTCGTCCGAACCGCACCCGACCGGACCGCAGTGCCCCTGGCACGCGGCGTGCCACGCCGCACCAGGGAGGGGCGCACCGCCGTGCCCGGTCAGCTGATGTGCCGTGGCGATGCGCCGCCACGGCACCGGACACCGAAGGGACCCCCATGTCCGAAACCACCAGGCCCCGCCGCGCCCGCTGGGCCGCGGCCGGGGCGGCCCTGGCCACCGCGGCCGCGGGAATCGCCGTCGCGCTGGCCCCGGCCACGACGGCCCAGGCGGTCGTGCTGCCCAACGGCTTCAAGAGCGTGGGCTACATGCCCTCGTGGGCCGGCAACGTCAACACCGTCCAGTACGGCAAGCTGACGCACATCAACTACGCGTTCGTCCTGCCGAACGCCAACGGCAGCCTGCAGGCGCTGGACAACCCGTCCAAGCTGTCCTCGCTGGTCTCCCTTGCGCACGCCAACAACACCAAGGTCTCCATCGCCGTCGGCGGCTGGAACGACGGCAACGACTCGGCGTTCGAGTCGCTGGCCGGCAACGCGACGGCGCGTACGGCGTTCGTCAACAACCTCGTGAACCTGGTGAACCAGTACAACCTCGACGGCGTCGACATGGACTGGGAGTACCCGGACCCCGGCACCTCGGGCAACAACTACACGCTGCTCATGCAGCAGCTCAGCACCGCCATGCACAGCCGCGGCAAGCTGCTCACCGCCGCGGTCGTCTCCGAGGGCACCACCGCCAGCGGCGTGCAGCCGGCCGTGTTCGGCTACGTCGACTGGCTGAACATCATGGCGTACGACGGCGGCAGCCCGCACGCCAACTACACCTGGTCCATCAACGCGGTGAACTTCTGGAAGAGCCGCGGCCTGCCCGCGAGCAAGGCCGTGCTGGGCGTGCCGTTCTACAGCCGCCCGACGTACTACACGTACAGCCAGCTCGTCGCGATGGACCCGGCCAACGCCAACCGCGACTGCACCACGGTCAGCGGCGTGCAGCAGTGCTACAACGGCCTGCCCACCGTCCGCGCCAAGACCGCCTGGGCCAAGGCCAACGCCGGCGGCATGATGAACTGGGAGCTGTCCCAGGACACCACCGGCGCGACCTCCCTGGTCAGCGCGATCTACGAGGTGGCCGTCGGCACCACCCCGCCGTCCTCGCCCCCGCCCGGCGGCCGCACCGGCCGCATCGTCGGCCAGGCCTCCGGCAAGTGCGTCGACGTCGCCGCCGCGAGCACCGCCAACGGCACCGCGATCCAGCTCTACACCTGCAACGGCACCAACGCGCAGACCTGGACCGTCGGCACCGACGGCACCCTCCGCGCCCTCGGCAAGTGCATGGACGTCACCAGCGGCTCCACCGCCAACGGCGCCCTCGTCCAGCTCTGGGACTGCAACGGCTCCGGCGCCCAGGTCTGGCAGCCCCAGTCCAACGGCAACCTCCGCAACCCCCAGTCCGCCAAGTGCCTCGACGCCAAGGACCTCGGCACCGCCGACGGCACCCGCCTCCAGATCTGGACCTGCGCCACCACCGGCAACCAGATCTGGACCCTCCCCTGACCCTTCAGCGCGTTGATCATGAACTTAGGGACGTGTTCGACGGCGTGTCGACACCCCTAACTTCATGATCGACTAATCGAGCGGGCCCGCGCCGGTGCACGGTGCGGGCCCGTTCGCGTGTGCGCGGGAGGTCAGCGCCAGGTGTGGACGGGGTCGTAGCCGAGCAGGCGGCGGGCCTTGTCGATGCTGAGCAGGGTCTCGGTGCCGGACACCGGGCGCTGCCAGGGAAGACCGGGGAAGACCTCGGCGGCCAGGTCGGCAGACTCGCGGTGCATCACGGAGTCGGCGTTGGCGATGATGAAGATCTCCAGGCCGGGGACGGTGTATTCGAGCGCCTTGCGGACAGCCTGGGCGCCGTCGCGGCAGTCGATGTAGGACCACAGGTTCCAGCTGCGTACCCGCGGATCGTCCTGCCACGACGGGAAGTTCGCGTAGTCGGCGGGCTCCATCACGTTGGAGAAGCGCAGGCCGATCATCTTCAGCTCGGGGTCCCAGCGGCAGAACTGCGCGGCCATCTGCTCGTCCAGGTGCTTGGCCAGGGAGTACGCCGTCTCGGGGCGGCCGGAGTACTCCTCGTCGACCGGCAGGTACGGCGGCGGGGTGTCGAAGGGCAGGCCGAGGACCGTCTCGCTGGACGCCCAGACCACGTTGCGGATGCCCGCCGCCCGCGCGGCCGCGAACACGTTGTAGCTGACCGTGATGTTGTTGGCGAAGGTGGCCGCGTTGCCGGTCACGCCTGGCCCGGGGATCGCGGCCAGGTGCACGACCGCGTCGATCTTCGTGTAGCGGGCGTCGATCGCGGTGAACGCCTCGACCGCCTGGCCGTAGTCGGTGAAGTCGATCCGGGTGTACGGGCACAGCGGCTCGCGCGGCGGCGCCACGTCCAGGTTCACCACGTCGTAGCCGTGGTCGAGCAGGTCGCGTACCACCGCCCGGCCCAGCTTGCCGCTGCCACCGGTAACCGCCACCAGAGCCATGTCCACCATCCCTCTCGAGGAGCCGCACGATCAACCTAACCGGCTGCGGACGCGGCGCTGACCTCACGCCCGCAGATCCACCGCGAGCAGCTCGCTCTTGCCCATCACCAGCACCCGGTCCCCATCCGTCCCGTACAGCGCGCCGATCCGCTTGTCCACGGTGGCCCGGCCGAGCACCGCGCCGTCGCGCCCGACGACGGCCAGCTTGCCCTGGTCGGAGGCGAGCACCCAGCCGGACTCCACGGCGACGGCTCCGACCAGCCGCCCGTACAGCGGCACGCGCGCCAACGGCGCCGCCGTCCCGGGCTCCAGCGCGACCTGACACGGGTCGGTGTCGCACCAGACCACCCCGCCCGCCACGCACACCGCACGGGTGTCCTCGGGCACTCCGGGCAGGCGGTGATGCTCTCCCGTCGGCAGGTGCAGCACCCACACCGTCCCGGAAACGCCGCGGACCAGGACCCGGTCGGCGTCGAGGCGCAGGAACACCGGGCCCGAGTCCACGCCGAGCACGGACTCCGGCAGCCGCCAGGCGGCGACGTCCCCGCCGGTCCGGGCGTCGATCCGCCGGAGCCGTCCGGTGCCGGTCTCGGCGATCAGCACGTGGCCGTCCACGGCATACGGCGCCTCGACCGTGACCGGCTCCGGCGTGCGCCAGAGCAGTGACCCGGTGCCGAGGTCGTACGCGCCGAGCGGGGTATAGCCGCGCCAGCCGCCGACGACGGCCGCTCCCCCGGCCACCGCCAGATGCCCTGTCGTCGCAGGCAGCTCCGCCCGCCACAGCTGCTCGCCCGCGATCGCCTCGACGCAGACCAGCCACGGCTGCAGCCACTGCGCGATCGCCAGGCACCGGCCGTCGGCGATGGTCAGCGCGTTCGGCCAGCGGCAGCCGGGCACGTCCCAGCGCACGCCGCCGTCGCGGACGTCCAGACCGACCAGCCGGCTGGAGCGCTCGTGCACGACCACACGGTCACCGGCGACCGTGGACCGGGTCGCGTAGGCACGCTGGTGCACGCTGTGCCGCCAGCGCACCTCGAAGATCATTCGGCGATGAAAGCACGGGTGGCGGCTCGTGACAACCACGTCGGAGGGTGCCGGTGGCGGCGTCCGTCCCTGGCACCGCCACCGGCTGGCGCCCGCCCCGGCGGCACATCCGGAACGGGCGCGGCTTAAGGCAGGTCAGTGCCCGTGGCCGTGACCCCTGCGGCCCCACGGGCCGGTGATGGCGAGCACGAGCCCGTCGGCCTGGATGCCGGCGAACAGGATCCGCCCGTCCCGGCTGAACGTCGGCCCGGCGAACTCGCTGTCGCTGATCTCGTTGCGGGCCAGCGCGTACGTGTCCCCGCGGTCGCTGACGCCGACCAGGTGGGACAGGCCATCGCCGTCCTCGGCGAGGATGATGCCGCCGTACGGCGACACCGTGATGTTGTCCGGCCCGTCGAACGCGCCGTCCACGGACGGGTCCGGGTTCACCCCGAAGATCGTCTTGAGCTCGACGGTCTCCCGCTTCGGGTCGTAGAACCACACCTGGCCGTCGTGCTCGTGCAGGCTGCCGTCGCTGATCCGGGCGTAGCTGGAGACGAAGTACACGCCGCCGTCGCCGTACCACTGGCCTTCCAGCTTGCGGGCGCGGGTGACCTGGTCGTTGGTGAACTGCTTGCGCACCGAGACCGTGGCGGCCAGCCGGTCCGGCACGTCCACCCAGGTCACGTTGTACGTGGTGCCGGGCTCGGTGGCGGCGGACAGGTCGGCGATGTGCTCGCCGTGCAGCGTCGCCTTGAGCGCCTGCAGCCGGCCGGCGGTGTCGCCGCCGTCGCTGAGCGCGAGCTTGCGCAGCGCGCCGTCGCGGCCCTTGAAGCCCTGCGGCGGCACCCAGCGGAAGTAGAGCCCGTTCGGGCCGCTCGCGTCCTCGGTCAAGTAGATCTCGTCGGTCTTCGGGTCCACGGCGACGGCCTCGTGGGCGTAGCGGCCGAGGAACTTCAGCGGCACCGGCTCGTAGTTGGCCTCCTGGTCGAACGGGTCGACCTCGAACACCCAGCCGTGGTCGTGCTCGAACCGGCCGCCCTTGCGCTGCTCGGTCTCCTCGCAGGTGAGCCAGGTGCCCCACGGGGTGATGCCGCCGGCGCAGTTGTTGTGCGTGCCGGCGAGGCTGACGTACTGGCGCACGCGGTTGCCGTCGTGGTCGACGTCGATGTTGGTGGTGCCGCCGCGGGCGCCGGGGTCGAAGGTGAGGCCGGGCCGGGCGGGCACGCCGAACGGCTCGGAGCCGCCGATCTCGTGGTTGTTGACCAGGGTGAAGCCGCGGCGGGTGCCGAAGCAGGCGGTGCCGTCGGGGTCGCTGGGCGTGGGCTCGCCGGTGGTCAGCAGGGTCTGCCCGGCGCGGGCGACGATCTTGTAGGAGAAGCCCTCCGGCAGGGCCAGGATGCCGGCCGGGTCCGGGATCAGCGGGCCGTAGCCGGGGACCGACGGGTGGGCGTACGCCGGTCCGGCGACGGCCGACACGCTGCCGGCGAAGGCGATGCCGAGACCGCCGAGGGTGCCGGCGCGCAGCAGGTTACGGCGGGAGAGAGGGGTGTTCACGCAGAACCGCCTTAGGGGTTTCTTCACGTCGTTGACCTCGACATGCAAACCCGTGCGGCCTAACGGGCCGGGCGATCGACCCCACACCTCGGCGAACAGCAGGCAAACGTTGGGTGCCGGCGCGCCCAGTCAGGCGGCGGTGACGTCCTCGTCCTGGACCGCGGTGGCCAGCTCGCAGACGGCGACCAGCCGCCAGGTGATCTGGTCGGCGCGCCGCCAGTCGACCGTCATCGGGTCCGGCATCCGCCAGCCCAGCGAGGTGGCGCGGTCGGTCAGCCCGTCGGCGTAGCTGGCCAGCTCGACCAGGGGCGGGCGCCGGTTGGGGTCGAGCGCGTCGCCGACGGTCGCGGTGGCCTGGTCGAGCATCGCGGCCACGCCGGGGTCGGCCGCGGCGGCGGCACGACCGGCGTCCCCGACCGCGCGGGCGTAGCGGTCGAGCACCTGGCGGGCGAGTTCGGGGCTGGTGGGGCCGTGGTCCATGCGAGCGAGCGTAGGCGAACGGCGATCGATACCAGGAGGCCTCACGCCCGATATGACCGAACAGCGGAGAAGGCTGCCCGACCGGTGCCACCCGCCCGAGGTATGGCCATTCGCCCCCACCTGTGATCAAGGCTCCCTCCCCGCTGCCGGAACAGCGGAAAGGGAGCCTTGATCACCCGGGCAGCGGCCGCGTCAGCGGCGCGGGCGCTGGTCCGGGATGGGCTGCGTCTGGTCGCTGTCGAAGCCGGGCACCAGCGGCTCCCGCTCACCCTCCTGCGGGTAGGCCGTCGGCTCGGCGGTCGCCGGCCGCTCGATGATCGCCGTCGGCTCGGCGGTCGCCGGGCGCTCGGTGGCGGCCTGCGACGGGTACACGGTGCCGGTCTGCGGCGCCGACATGATCTGCGTGGCGTCGGACTGCCCGGCGGCGTACGCCCGCGCGTGCTCGGCGACCCGGCCCGACTCCTGGCCGGCCCGGTCGAGCCAGCCCTCCCAGCGCGACTGCATCGGGCGGACCAGGCCGCCGCCGACGCCCACGATGAGGATGCCCGCCATCGTGGCCAGCACCGCGATCAGGATCGGGGTGGTGACCGTGGTGGCCACGCCGACCTGGTTCAGCGCCGCGATGACGCCGAGGCCGACGATGAACACCGACGCGGTGGTCGCCAGGAACCGGCCGTACGACAGGCCGCCCAGCGCGCTCGTGATCAGGTCCTTGACCCAGGACGCGATGGCGGCGGCGACGACCACGATGACGATCGCGACGAACGCCTGCGGCAGCCACGCCACGACCGCGTTGATCAGGTCGGAGACCGGGTTGGGGCCCCAGATGCCGAACGCGAGCTGCAGCGTGAACAGCAGCACCGCGTAGTAGACCAGGCGCGCCACCAGGTCGGAGGCGTCCACGCCGCCCCGGGCCAGCAGGCCCGCGACGCCGCCGCGCTCGGCGAGCCGGTCGAAGCGCACGCGTTCGAGGCCCTTGTCGGTGAGCATGCGCAGGCCGCGAGCGACCAGCCACCCGACGAACAGGATCGCCACGAAGGCCAGCGCCTTGGGCAGGAACAGCGCGATCGACCGCAGGGTGTCGGTCGCCACCTCTCCGAGGTCCATGGCTGTATTCCTTTCGGACGGTGAGGGACTTCTTTTCAGCGAACGCATTCCCCACCCGGTGCGACCGGAAACGGCCTTCACCACGTTCGGGCGATCCCGTGCCCGGATGTATCGACATGTCCGTATGAGACCGTTAACATCGGCGCGGGAGCACGTGCGCGCCTCCCGCCACCGATGCCCTGGGCCGGCGTCGCGGCGGGACCATCCCGCGTGCCGGTCCCGATCCCGCGCGCGTCCCCCGACGTCCGTGATCGGAGTCTGCATGCACCCGTACCCCCGCCGTCTGGCCGCCCTCTGCGCGGGCCTGACCGGCGTCGTCGCCCTCGCCGCCGGAGCGGTCGCGGCCACCGCCGCCCCGGGCGACCTCGCGCCCGCACCTCTCGCGGCCGCAGCCGCGCCGACGGCGCCACCACCGTCCTATCCGAACCCCGGCCGGGTCACCGGCTCCACCGGCGCCCACGACCCCGCCGTGGTACGCCGCCCCGACGGCACCTACCTGCTGGTCACGACCGGGAACAACCTGACGCTCAAGACGTCGGCCGACCGGGTCGCCTGGCGCGACGCGGGAGTGGTCTGGCCCGGCGGTGCGCCGTGGACCACCGCCTACACCGGCGGCGGCGCGAACCTGTGGGCGCCCGACATCTCCTACCGCAACGGCCGCTACCACCTCTACTACTCCGCCTCCAGCTTCGGCTCGCAGCGCTCGGCGATCTTCCTGGCCACCAGCACCACCGGCGCGTCCGGCAGCTGGACCAACCAGGGCCTGGTCATCGAGAGCAGCGGCGCGGTCGACTACAACGCCATCGACCCGAACCTGCTGGTCGACGCCGACGGGCAGTGGTGGCTGGTGTTCGGCTCGTTCTGGACCGGGATCAAGTCGGTGCGCCTGGACCCGGTGACCGGCAAGCGCTCCACGACCGACACGGCCGTACGCGCCCTGGCGCAGCGTTTCACCGCGAGCGGCTCGGTCGAGGCGCCGTTCGTGTACCGGCGCGGCGGGTACTACTACCTGTTCGTGTCGTTCGACTTCTGCTGCCGCGGCGCGGCCAGCACCTACCGGACCATGGTGGGCCGGTCCACGTCGCCGAACGGCCCCTACACCGACCGCAACGGCGTCGCGATGACCGCCGGGGGCGGCACGCAGATCCTCGCCGGGCACGGCTCGGTGCACGGGCCGGGCCATCCGGCGGTGCTCGCCGACAACGGGCAGGACGTGCTGTTCTACCACTACTACACCGACAGCGGCGCGGCCCGGCTCGGCATCAACCTGCTGGGCTGGGACAACGCGGGCTGGCCGTTCGTGTACTGAGCCCCCGGGCCGGTCGCGGCGCGCCCGCGACCGGCCCGGCACACGGGGCCGCCCGGCGGAGCAGTTCCTGCGGCCCGCCTGACAAGCAGCCGAACGACCGCTGGATTACCGGCACCCCGCCGGGGTAGAAACCGTGCGTGTCTCGGGATACCTGGATCATCATCGGCGTCGCCGTCGCGATCGTCGGCATCATCACGCTCATCGGCGCGATCAAGCTCGGCAAGCGGCTGTTCGTGGCCAAACGCATGCTCGGCGAGCTGGGCGTAGGCGGCAAGATCGCCTTCTGGGGCGCGCTGATCTACACCATCTTCCCGGTGGACCTGCTCCCCGACCCCATCTACCTCGACGACATGGGCGTGCTCGCGCTCGCTCTGACGTTCCTCACCAACCTGATCCGCAAACGCCGCGGCGGCGCCCAGCTCCCCCACTCCCGCAAGGAGACCGACCCCGACCGGTCCACCCGCCGCTGAGCAGGAGGGCGCTCTCCCCGATCGAGGGAGAGCGCCCTGCCTGAGCGGCTCACTTGCCGGCGCCGGCCCGTCGTTTGGCGAACACGTCGAACGCCACCGCGGCCAGCAGCACCAGGCCCTTGAACAGCATCACCCGCTCGCTCGGGGCGCCGATGAGCGACATCCCGTTGTTGATCACGCCCATGATGAGGCCGCCGGTGATGGCGCCGACCACCCGGCCCACGCCGCCCTGCACCGCCGCCCCGCCGATGAACGCGGCCGCGATCGCGTCCAGCTCGAAGCCGTTGCCCGCGGTGGGACCGGCCTGGTTGAGCCGTCCGGCGAAGACCACGCCCGCGATCGAGGCCAGCACGCCCATGTTGACGAACAGCCAGAACGTCACCGACTTGACCTTGATGCCGGACAGGGTCGCGGCGTTGAGGTTGCCGCCGATGGCGTAGATGTGGCGGCCGAACACGACCCGGTCGGTCAGCAGCGAGTACGCCAGCACCAGCACCGCGAGCAGGACCAGCACCCAGGGCAGGTTCTTGAACCGGGCCAGCTGCACGATCACGGTCATCACCACGACCGCGGCCAGCACCAGCTTGGCGGCGAACAGCGCGGTCGGCTCGACGGCCTGGCCGTAGCGCTGCCGTCCGACCCGGGCGCGCCACTGGGTGACCACGATGCCGGCCACGAAGGCGAGCCCGATCAGCAGCGTGAACAGATCCGCGCCGTCGAGCGGGCCGAGGCCGATGTTGCCCAGGTAGGTCGGCATGAAGCCGTTGGCGATCGTACGGACCTCGTCCGGGAATGGCCCGATGCCCTGGTTGCCCAGCACGGCCAGGGTCAGCGCGCGGAACACGAGCATGCCGGCCAGCGTCACGATGAACGCCGGGATGCCGAAGTACGCGATCCAGTAGCCCTGCCAGGCGCCGATGAGCCCGCCGCAGATCAGCGTGATCAGGATCGCCAGCGGCCAGGGCAGGTCGTACTCGACCATGAGCACGGCCGAGATCGCGCCGGTGACGGCGAGCACCGAACCCGCCGACAGGTCGATGTGCCCGGCGATGATGATCAGGATCATGCCGATGGCGAGGATCAGGATGTAGGAGTTCTGCACCACGAGGTTGGAGATGTTCTGCGGCGCCAGCAGGTCGCCCTCGGTCCACACCGCGAACAGCGCGATGATCAGCGCGAACGCGATGTAGATGCCGTTCTGGCGCAGGTTCGCCGAGAACAGCCGGCCGCCGAACCGGTTCGGCGCCGCGGGCTCCTTCGCCACCGCGACCGCGGGACCGGGGCCGGTCGGCTCGACACTGAGCATGGGGTCACTGCTCCTTAACCGTGGTCATGTACTGCATGAGCCGCTCCGGGGTGGCCTCGGCGCGGGTGACCTGGCCGGTGATCCGGCCGGCGGACATGGCGTAGATGCGATCGCACACGCCGAGCAGCTCGGGCAGCTCGGAGGAGATGACCAGCACGGCTTTGCCCTGGTCGGCCATCTGGTTGATGATCGTGTAGATCTCGTACTTGGCGCCCACGTCGATGCCGCGGGTGGGCTCGTCGAGGATGAGCACGTCGGCATCGGTGAACAGCCACTTGGACAGCACGACCTTCTGCTGGTTGCCGCCGCTCAGCTTGCCGGTGACCGCCGAGACGTTCGGCGCCTTGATGTTCAGGCCGGTGCGGTACGCCTCCGCGACCCGGTACTCCTCGTTGTCGTGGATCCAGCCCCGGGTGGCCAGCTTGCCCAGCCCGGCGGCGGACACGTTGCGCTTGATGTCGTCGATCAGCACCAGGCCGTAGCGTTTGCGGTCCTCGGTGGCGTACGCGATGCCGTGCGCGATCGCGTCGCCGACGCTCCTCAGGTGGATCTCCCGCCCGTGCTTGAAGATGCGGCCGGAGATCCCGGTGCCGTAGCTGCGCCCGAAGACGCTCATCGCCAGCTCGGTGCGCCCGGCCCCCATCAGGCCGGCCAGCCCGACGATCTCACCGCGGCGCAGGCTGAGGTTGGCCCCCCGCACCACCATCCGCCCGTGCTGGGTGGGGCTGTGCACGGTCCAATCCTCGATGCGCAGCACCTCCTCGCCGATGTCCGGCTCGTGCTCGGGGAAGCGGTGTTCGAGGTCGCGGCCGACCATGCCGGCGATGATGCGGTCGGCGGTGACGACGTCGGCCGCCATGTCCAGCGTCTCGATGGTGCGCCCGTCCCGCAGGATCGTGGTGGTGTCGGCGATCGCCTCGATCTCGTTCAGCTTGTGCGAGATGATCACGCAGGTGATGCCCTGGTCCCGCAGGCCGCGCAGCAGGTTCAGCAGGTGCGCGGAGTCCTGGTCGTTGAGGGCTGCGGTCGGCTCGTCGAGGATGAGCAGCCGCACCCGCTTGGACAGCGCCTTGGCGATCTCGACCAGCTGCTGCTTGCCGACGCCGAGGTCCGTGGCCGGCGTGGTGGGATTCTCGTGCAGGCCCACGCGGTGCAGCAGCTCGGCGGCCTCGGCATTGGTGCGGTTCCAGTCCACCAGGCCGCGCGGGGCGCGCTCGTTGCCGAGGAAGATGTTCTCCGCGATCGACAGGTTCGGGCACAGCGCCAGCTCCTGATGGATGATCACGATGCCGAGCCGTTCGCTGTCGCGGATGCCGCCGAAGCTGCACGGCCGGCCGTCGACGACGATCTCGCCGGAGTAGGTGCCGTGCGGGTACACCCCGGACAGCACCTTCATCAGGGTCGACTTGCCGGCGCCGTTCTCCCCGCAGATCGCGTGGATCTCGCCCCGCCGCACCGTGAGGTTGACGTCGTCGAGGGCGGTGACCCCGGGGAACGTCTTGGTGATGCCCCGCATCTGCAGGATCACGTCGGTCAAGGTCGTCCTCCTCGGGACGGGACGGGGCGCCCGGCCGGAATTCGCCGGCCGGGCGCGCGGTCACTACTTGAGCTGGTCCGCGGTGTAGTAACCGGTGGTGATCAGAGCCGCCTCGTAGTTGTCCTTGTAGACGATCACCGGCTCGAGCAGGTACGACGGGACGACCTTGGTGCCGTTGTCGTAGTCCTTGGTGTTGTTGACCTCGGGCTTGCCGCCCTTGAGCACCGCGTCGGCCATCTTCACGGTGACCTTCGCCAACTCCCGGGTGTCCTTGTAGATCGTGGCGTACTGCTCCCCCGCGATGATCGACTTGACCGAGGCGACCTCGGCGTCCTGGCCGGTCACGATCGGGTACGGCTGGCCGGCGGTGCCGTAGCCGGTGCTCTTGAGCGCCGACAGGATGCCGATGGACAGGCCGTCGTACGGCGACAGCACGCCGTGCACCTTGTCGCCCTTGGCGTAGGTCTTGGTGAGCAGGTCCTCCATGCGCTTCTGCGCCGTGGCCGGGTCCCAGCGCAGGATGGCGACGGTCTTGAAGTCCTTCTCGCCGCTCTTGACCACCAGGGTGCCCTTGTCGATGTACGGCTTGAGCGTGTCCATCGCGCCGTTGAAGAAGAACGTCGCGTTGTTGTCGTCCGGCGAGCCGGCGAACAGCTCGACGTTGAACGGCCCCTTGGCCGTGCCGTCGGACCCGTCCGCCTTCTTCAGCCCGAGGCCGACCAGCAGCGAGGTCGCCTGCTGCACGCCGACCTTGTAGTTGTCGAAGGTGGCGTAGTAGTCGACGTTCGGCGAGTTGCGGATCAGGCGGTCGTACGCGATGACCGGGATCTTCTTGTCCGCCGCCTGCTGCAGCTGCGTGGTGATGGCGGTGCCGTCGATCGAGGCGATGATCAGCAGTTTCGCGCCCTTGGTGATCTGGTTCTCGATCTGGTTCACCTGGGTCGGGATGTCGTTCTCGGCGTACTGGAGGTCCACCGCATAACCCAGCGCCTCCAGCTGGGACTTCAGGTTGTCTCCGTCGTGGATCCAGCGCTCGGAGGAGCGGGTCGGCATCGTGACGCCCACGAGGGTCTTGCCGTCACCGCCCGGCTGCTGGTCGCCGGTCTTGGTGCTGGAGCCACAGGCGGCGAGGCCGGTGGCGAGGATCAGGCCCACCGCGGCGGCGGCCAGTTTTGCGATCTTCATATCGCTCCTATTCCGACGGGAGTTGCCCGGGGACGGCCGGTCGGCGTGTGAGCGCTCACAGACAGTGATGTGACCGCTCACATTCCTGGGTCGGTTTCGCTACTGCTGAGCATGCGGCATGACGGCACCCTGACGGTGATCCGGCTCCGTGTTACAAGCATGTTAGCGATAACATTTCGGGTGTCAAGAGCGTTCGCGTACCCGCTCGAAACCCTTTCGCACGACGGCGCCGCCCTCTTCGGGGCGGCAGCTCAGCGCGCCGAGGCGTACGCCGCCAGCAGCCCGTGCCCGGTCGGCAGCCCGTACCAGCGCAGCAGGTCGTCGAGCTGCCCGCCGTCCGCCGCGAACACCTCCGGATGCCCCGCGAGGTGTTCGACCAGCCACGACTGCGCAGGCGTCAGCCGCTCGAACGGCACCCGCCCCGTCCGCTCGTCGTCGCCGAACGCCAGGTAGAACGGCTCGGCCAGGTGCTCGGCCCAGCCACCGGACCGCGGCTGCGCCGTCGCCGCCGCGACCAGCCTGCGCCGGATCTCCGCGCCGGCCGGGTCGCCGATGCGCTCCAGCAGCCGCACGGACCACTCGGCCCGCCGCATACCCCACGGCGCCAGCCACGGCTCGTCGTGCTCGGACCGGTCCTCGGCGCGGGTCCGCAGCACCACCCGCACCTCCTCGGGCGCGGTGGCGCCGCAGGCCAGCGCCCACGAGGCGGCCGCCGCCCAGCGCACCTCGCCGTCCGGGTCGGACAGCAGCTCCAGCCCGGCCGACAGGGCGGGTCCGGGCGTCCGCGTCGCCAGGCCCGCCGCCAGCAGCGCGCTCACCCGCGCGTCGCGGCGCAGCCCGCTGCGGAACGCCGCGTCCACCAGCGGCCCGACCGTGGTGCGGGCCTGCTCGGGGAACCAGGCCAGCAGGTAGGCCGCCGCCTCGGCCACGTCGCCGTCCGGGTCGGCCAGCAGCGGCACGATCCGCGGCACCTCGACCCGGACCGCGTCGTACACCCGCAGCTCGGCGCTGCCCTCGGAAGCGGGGCCGTCGTGGGACCGGCCGCTCCACTCGCTGTAGAGCAGGTGCCAGGACTCGTCGACCGCGTCCGGCGAGGGGCGCAGCCGCCCGATCGGGAAGCCGGTGACCAGGTACGGGTGGTCGGAGCCGATCGCCATCGCGGTGAGCAGGTGCAGGATCACCGCGCGGTCGGCGGTCGCCGGGTCGACGGCGAGATCGGCCAGGAACGGCACCGCGTACGCGTCCGCCTCGAAGCGCAGGCCCTCGTGCAGCAGGCAGCTCCACAGCTCGTCCAGCGCCTCGGCGCGCACCTCGCCGTCCGGCGAGCGCAGCGCGGCGATGAACGCGGGGATCTCCTCGGCCGTGCCGTAGGCGTGCGTCAAACCGCTCCAGCCGACGCTGTCCAGCTTCTCCAGCATCCTTCGATGATGCCTATCACCCCCGACATCAGTCGGGCAGTTTGTGCGACCGACGGCATCGACATCTTTGACGATCATCCGGTCGGTGCGGTGCGGGCCCCGGCGGGCCGGTTTGCGATCATGAGGGTATGAGCGTCACCACCCGCCTCGTCACCATGGACGACGTGCCCGCGATCGCCGAGCTGTACCGCGTGAACCTGGAGTTCCTCACCCCGTTCGAGCCGATCCGGCCGGAGGGCTGGTTCACCGCGGAGGGTCAGGCGGAGGTGGTCCGCGTCGCGCTGCGCCGGCACGCGCTGGGCGAGGTGGTGCCGCACGTGATCGAGCTGGACGGCCGGGTGGTGGGCCGGATCAACCTGAACGACATCGTGCGCGGGCCGTTCCTGAACAGCCACCTCGGCTACTGGGTGAGCCAGGACGTCAACGGCCGGGGCGTGGCGAGCGCGGCCGTGGCGCTGATGAAGCAGGTGGCCTTCGGGGAGGAGGGGCTGCACCGGATCCAGGCCGGGGCCATGCCGCACAACCTCGCCTCGCGGCGGGTGCTGGAGCGCAACGGTTTCGTGCGCATCGGCATGGCCCCGAAGTACCTGCGGATCGCGGGCGTCTGGCGGGACCACGTCCTGTACCAGCTGCTCGCCGACGACGAGAGTTAGGAAGGGCACCTTCTACTACGGAAAACGATAAGAAGGTGCCCTTCCTTCTCAGAAGTCGTCGGGGGTGCGGATGCGGTCGCGGACCCAGGCGCCGGCGGGCTTGAGGCGGGAGGTGCCGGAGAAGGCGCCGGCCGAGCAGGTGCCGGAGGTGAAGACGGCTCCCGAGCGGAAGTCGTCGGAGAAGTTCCAGTTGGTCCAGCTGACCTTCTTGGCGGCCATCAGGTCCAGGTAGCGCTGGGACATGGTGAAGTTGTTCGGGCCGTCACCGGTGTACTCCTGGGTGCCGAACTCGGTCACGAACATGGGCAGGGTGTCGATCGCCTGGGCGAACGTGTTGTAGTACGCGTCGCCGTGCGAGGCGGCGTAGAAGTGGAAGACGTACATGACGTTGCCGGTCGCGACCGGGTTGGCCGCGATGGTGGAGACGCCGCCGCCGCTGCCGGACACGCCGAGCGAGGACCAGTCGGGGGTGCCCACGAGCACGACGGCCTCCGCGTCCTGCGCGCGGATCACCGGGATGAGCTGGTCGGCGTAGCTCTTGATGGTGGCCCAGTTGACACCGCTGGGCTCGTTGGCGATCTCGTAGAGCACGTTGACCTTGTTCGCGTGGCGCTGGGCGATCTCGGTGAAGAAGGTCTTGGCGCGGGCCAGGTTGTAGTTCGGGTCGCCGGGGTCGAGCATGTGCCAGTCGACGATGGCGTACATGCCGCGCGCGGTGGCCAGCTCGATGTAGTTGTGCACCATGTCGGTGTAGCGGCGCGGGTCGGTCTCGTAGCCGCCCTCCTGGATGTACATCGAGATGCGCAGCACGTCGGCCTGCCACTCCGAGGCCAGCACGGACAGCGAGGCGGCGGTCGCGCAGCTCGCGTACCACTGGATGCCGTGCGTGCTCATGCCGCGCAGCTGGATCGCCTTGCCGTTCTTGTTGCACAGCTGGCGGCCGCAGACCCGCAGCTGGCCGTTGGCGGCGACCGGGGTGCCCGGGTTGGGGCTGGCCGACGGGGACGGCGACGGCGGGCGTGAGGGCGAGGCCGACGGCGACGGGGGCCGGGACGGCGAGGCCGAGGGCGACGGCGGGCGCGGCGAGGACGCGGACGGGCTGGGCTGGGTGCCGCCCGCGCACGGCTGGCCGTTGAGCAGGCAGCCGGTGGGGCTGCCCGAGCCGACGCCGATGAAGCCGAAGGTGACCGACGCGCCCGGGGCGACGTTGCCGTTCCAGCCGACGTTGCCGAAGACGACCTGCTGGCCGCTGCCGGAGCGGGTGGCGTCCCAGTGCGAGCTGATGGTGGTGCCGGCGGGCAGCGTGAACGAGACCTGCCAGGTGCTCAGGGTGGTCGTGCCGCCGTTGACGATGGTGTAGCGGCCCTCGAACCCGGAGCCCCATTCGGACACCTTGGTGAAGGTGGCGGTCGGCGTCCCGGCCGCACCGGCGGTGCTGACCGCGACGGCGAGCGACAGTGCGGCCAGGGCGGTCACCGCGCCGGCGGCGAGGACGGATCTGAGTTTGCGAGACATACGCGCCTCCACGGGGGCTTCGGAGGGGTCCGAACCGGACTGATAGGAAAACTAACTTACGATTGCCCACCATAGGTAGGCGTCACTGCCCCGTCAAGGCGGCATGACTTAAAGATCACTTAAATGCCGGTGCCACCAGCAGCCACGCCGTCGGCTACTTCGGACAGCGGGAGCGGTCAGACCTGCCGGGCGAAGCGGTGGCAGGGCACCGGGACGGGGCCGCCGGAGGTGTGCGCGGGATAGTCGAAGGCGCCCTCGTCGGTCCAGCCCTCGCGGGCGTAGAAGCGGCGGGCGCGGGCGTTGCCCGCGGCCACCGCGAGCCAGGCGCGGGCGTGCCCGTTCGCCCCGACCTGCCGGGCCGCCTCGGCCAGCAGCGCCCCGGCGACGCCGCTGCCGCGGTGCGCCGCGCCGACGTACACCTGCTCGACCTCGTCGCCGTGCACCACGATGAACCCGGCGACCGCGCCGTCCACCTCGGCGACCGTGGTCTCGGCGACCCGCTGCGCGGCGCGTACGCCGAAGGACTCCGCGGTGCGGATCGCCACCAGTTCCTCGGGCACGTGGCCGAGGTGCCCGTCGCGCCAGCCGTCCCGCCAGATCGCCGCCACCGCCGCCGCGTCGTCCGCCCGCGCGGGCCGCAGTGCGAAGGCGCCGTCCTCCTCGGTCATCAGCCCAGCCTAACCGGGCGGCGGCCGTGCGCGGCTGTGACACATTTCCGGGTATGGATGCACTGCAGCTGGCCGGCGCGCTGGCGCTGGTCGCCCTGAGCGTGGTCGGCCTGGTCATCGGCGCACGCGACGAGCGCAGCAGCTGGCGGGACAGGCACGCCGGGCCGCCCGGCGCGGATGACCGGAAACCGATCCTGATAGGACTATGGTTCGGTTCCGGGCCGCACCCGGCGCGGCGTCCACGGGTCGGCGGAGGGAGCGAGGTGCCTTCGGCCGAGTCCGGCGGTCTGCGCCAGGGCCTACCGTGAGGACGCGGACCACGGCACAGCAGAGGTGACGGCATGTACGCGGTGATCGACGTCGAGACGACCGGCCTGCGCACGACCTGGCACGACCGGATCTGCGAGATCGCGATCGTGCACGTCGACGCGGCCGGGCGCGTCACCGGCGACTGGTGCAGCCTGGTCAACCCCGAGCGCGACCTCGGACCGCAGCACGTGCACGGCATCACCGCAGCCGAGGCCCGGCGCGCGCCCGTCTTCGCCGACCTGGCCGGCCGGATCAGCCTGCTGCTGCGCGACCGGGTCGTGGTGGCGCACAACCTCGCCTTCGACGCGGCCTTCCTGGTCGCCGAGTACGCCCGGCTGGGCCTTTCGGCCCCGGTCGGCCGGGAGTACGGGCTGTGCACCATGAACCTCGCCGCGCAGCTGCTGCCCAACGCGGGACGCAGCCTGCGGGACTGCTGCCTGGCCGCGGGCATCCCGCAGCACCGGGCGCACAGCGCGCTGGACGACGCCCGCGCCGCCGCGGGGCTGCTGTCGCGATACCTGCACCGGGTCGGCGCTCCCCCGCCGTGGCAGCAGCTGGTGCTCGACGCCTCCACGCTGACCTGGCCGGACCTGCCCGAGGCCGACGTCCTGCCGATGCAGCGGCGCCACCGGCACGAGGCCGAGGAGCACTTCCTGGCCCGGCTCATCGACCGGCTGCCACGGGTGGCCTCGCCGCCGCAGGCCGACACGTACCTGTCCCTGCTCGACCACGCGCTGCTCGACCGGCACGTCTCCACCATGGAGGCGGACGCGCTGGTCGAGGCCGCGACCGAGCTGGGCCTGAGCCGCGCCGAGGTGCTCGACCTGCACCGGGCGTACCTGCACGCGCTCGCCGCCGAGGCGCGCGACGACGGGACCGTCACCGACATCGAACGGGCAGACCTGAACACGGTCGCCGCGCTGCTCGGCCTCACCCGCCCCGACGTCGCCACGGTCCTGGACCCCGTGCCGGACCCGGCACGCGGGCGCAGCACCCGGCCGCTGCCCGCGCCCGCGTTCCGGCTGCTGCCGGGCGACACGGTCGTGTTCACCGGGCAGACGGCCGAGCCGCGCGAGCTGTGGGAGGAGCGCGCCCGCGCGGCCGGACTGACCGTCGGGCGCGGCGTCACCCGCACCACCCGGCTGCTCGTCGCGGCGGACCCGGACACCATGTCGGGCAAGGCGCGGCAGGCCCGGCGGCACCGCGTCCCGATCATCCATCCGGGTGCGTTCCTCGGGCTGCTGGCGAAGCTGCCGCCCGCGCCGTGACCGGCCCCGGCCTGTGGTGATCACCACGGGGCCGCCGCCGTAATTGTGTTGAGGCCCACCCGCGCCGCCTTGCATGCTGGTGACCAGTTCAAACCACGTGCAAGGGGCCCCCGATGCGTCTGTTCCGTGACCTGTGGGCCACGTCGCCACGCCGTACCGCGATAGTGCTGTTACTCATCGCGGCCGGTGCGGCCGCGGCAGCGGTGTCCGCTCCCCTGGCCGGCGCCGTGCTGGTGGACCGGTCCGGTCCGGCCTTCGCCGCGCTGGCCGTGGCGCTGGCCGTGGTCGTGCTCGGCGATCTCATGCTGGGCCTGCTCATGTCGCGCATCACCGCGGACTGGGCCGCCGACGTGCGGCGGCGGCTGTGCAAGGTCGCGTTCGGGCAGTCGCTGCCCGCGCTGGAGGGCACCCCCGTCGGCGAGCTGCTCGACCGCATCGACAGCGACGTCTACCAGGTGGGCTCACAGCTGCGCGGCAACGGCGTACGCATCGTGCAGTCGGCCGCGGTGGCGGTGCTGTCGCTGGTCACCGCGTTCGTGGTGTGGTGGCCGGCCGGACTGGTCATGCTGCTGCTGACCGGTGCGCTGGCGGCCGGGCTGCGCAGGTCGACCGCGGCCATCGGCCCCGCCCGCATGGACGAGGAGGAGGCCTGGTCGGACCTGGCCGCGGTCACCGAGGAGGCCGTGCACGGCCAGGACGACGTACGCACCAGCCTGGGCCGCCCGTACGTGCTGCGCCTGGTCGCCGCGCGCACCGGCGAGGTGCTGCGGCGCGGCCGCCGCGTCTGGCGGATGTCGTCGCGGGTGACCACGATCGCGTCCGGGGTGACCCGGGCCGGCATCGCGCTGATGGTGCTCGGCGGCGTGTGGGCGCTGGCCGCCGGTCAGCTCGGCGCGGCCCAGCTGACCGCCGTGTGGCTGCTGTCCATCGCCTTCGGCGGCACCGTCGAGCAGGTCAGCCGCATGCTGCCGGAGGTGCAGTACGCGCTGGGCGCGTGGGCTCGGGTGCAGCTGCTGCGCGACGTGCCGCAGGAGCCCGCGGGCGGTGACGCCCCGCGTGCCGGGCAGCTGGAGGTGCGCGGGCTCACCTTCAGCTACGCGGCCGACCGGCGCCGCCCCGTGCTGCACGAGCTGGACCTGACCTTCGCGCCGGGACGGTCGTACGCGATCGTCGGACGCACCGGGTCGGGCAAGTCGACGCTGGCCAAGGTGCTGACCCGATCCGTGGACGTGCCGCGCGGCGCGGTGTTCCTGGGCGGTGTGGACCTGCTGGACCTGGACGTGGAGCAGCTGCGCCGGTGGACGGCGATCGTGCCGCAGCGCACCGAGATCCTGGCGGGCACGCTGGCCGAGAACATCGCGCTGTTCGACCCGGAGCTGCTGGACGCGGCCGGGCCCGCGCTCGCGGAGCTGGGGCTGTCCTCCTGGGTGCAGAGCCTGCCCGACGGCTTGGCGACGCGGCTCGGCGAGGGCGGGCAGAAGCTGTCCGCGGGCCAGGAGCAGCTGGTGGCGTTCGCCCGCATCCTGGTCCGCGACCCGCAGGTGGTGATCCTCGACGAGGCCACCGCCCGGATGGACCCGGTGACCGAGGGGCGGGTGCAACAGGCCGCTGAGCGGCTGCTGCGCGGCCGGATCGGCATCGTCATCGCGCACCGGCTGTCGTCGGTGCGCTCGTGCGACGAGGTCGTGGTGCTGGCCGACGGCCGGGTCGTGGAGGCCGGTCCGCTGGCCGAGTCACAGCGCTTCGCCGAGCTGCTGGCCAGCAGCCGGGCCGACACCGCTGACGGCGAGCTGGTGCTGGCCGGGGCGTACGGGCTGGAGGCCGCCGCCGAGGCGGCGCCCGGCACGGGACGCCGCGGTGGTGCCGAACCGGGGCGCGGCGCTGACGGCGACGGCGCCGAGCTGGTGGCGGCGCCCAAGTCGGACCCGCCGCCGCTGCCGGACACGCCGAAGGTGCGCACGCTGCGCGAGATCTACCGGCTGACCGTCAACGACGCCAGGTTCGGCCTGTTCGGCGTCGCGATGTTCGCGATCATGCTGCTGTTCGGCCTGGACGGCACGGTGCTGCCGTGGCTGTGGTCGGATCTGGTCGACGGTGTCGGCAGCCCGTGGTGGCCCGCGCTGGGCATCGCCGCCGGACTGATGATCACCACCCCGGCCGGCTACTTCGCCGGCGTGCGCTACCCGGAGTGGTGGGTGCGCCAGATGCTGCGCATCAACGTACGCCTGGTGCACGGGCAGACCGGGCCGCGCCGGATCAGCAAGCACACCCCGGCCGAGGTGGTGGCGCAGGGCGGCGACACCGAACGGGTGGTGCTGCTCGCCGACAACCTGGTCGACCAGTCGCTGTCGGTGTTCGTCATCGTGACGATGACGCTGGTGTCCGGCTCGATCGTGCCCGCGCTGTTCTTCGCGGGCACGATGCTGCTGTCGGGCCTGACCGCGCTGATCTTCGCGCCGGTGCTGAAACGCTCGGCCGCGCACACCGTCGCGGCGCGGGCCGCGTTCGCCACGTTCCTGGTGTCGTCGCTGTCGTCGGCGCGCACGGTCAAGCTGGCCGGGGCGACCCGGCCGGTGCTGGCCGAGCTGGCCAGGCTGGACATCGCGCGCAGCGAGCGGCAGCGGCGCGAGATCTCGACGCAGGTCTGGGCGCGCTCGACCCCGGCGCTGCTGTCCGGCCTGCTGCCGATCGGCGTGTGGGCGCTGTTCATGGCCGGTGACCTGGGCGCGGGCGCGACGCTGGTCGCGATCTCGACGCTGGGCTCGGCGCGCTGGTTCGCCTGGACCACCGCCTCGCTGGTGTCGCAGCTGCCGTCGGCGCGGGTGTGGACCAAGCGCACCGTGGCGATGGCGGGGGTGGCGGGCTACTCCACCTCGGTGCCGGGCGTGGACATGTCGGCGGGTACGGCGCCGGGTCCGGTGGCGGCGCCCCGGCACCCGCTGCGCCGGCTGGACCTGGTCGGGTTCACCGCGGTGCACGAGGACGGCACGGTGGGCGTGCGCGGCGTCGACCTCACCGTCGAGCGCGGCGACCTGGTGCTGGTGCTCGGCCCGGTCGGCGCCGGCAAGTCGTCGCTGCTGCGGGCGCTGGCCGGCATCGTGCACCACGACGGCGACCTGCGGTGGAACGGCGACCGGATCACCGATCCGGAGCTGTTCCTGCGCCCCAACCAGGTCGGTTACGTCGCCCAGCTGCCCCGGGTGCTGTCCGGCACGGTCAGCGACAACATCCGGCTGGGCCACGACGTGGACGCCGCCGCCGCGGTCGCGACCGCGCAGCTGGAGCACGACCTGGCGGCCGCCGGCAGCGGCATGGAGCTGGTGATCGGGCACAAGGGCACCCGGCTGTCCGGGGGCCAGCTGCAGCGGCTGGCGCTGGCCCGCGCGCTGGCGCCCGGCACCGAGCTGCTGATCGCCGACGACGTGTCGTCCGCCCTGGACGTCACCACGGAGCTGCAGCTGTGGCAGGCGCTGCGCGCGCACGGGGTGACCGTGGTCGGCTCGACCTCGAAGCGGGCGGCGCTGGTCCAGGCCGACCGGGTGGTCGTGCTGATCAACGGCGAGGTCACCGCGCAGGGCTCCTGGGAGGAGCTGGAGGGCCGCTGGGGTCACCTGGCGGGCTGAGCGCGAACGGACAGGAGCCCACGCCGACGCGGCGTGGGCTCCTGTTCTATGCCAATTTTAAGCCAGATCTCAGTTAACCGTATTTACAGTTAGGACTGTTTATTTTATGTTTCCGTGAACGGGTGTCGATGTCTCCTCTCACGACACCGGCACTCGTCCGGTCGGTCCATCCCGCGTGCAAGCGAGGAGGAGCCATGAGAAAACGGATCGTCCTACCCGTCCTGTCCATCTTCACCGTCCTGGCGTCCGGTCTGGTCGCCACCCCCGCGAGCGCCCACGGCTACATCTCCAACCCGCCGAGCCGGCAGGCGATGTGTGCCCAGGGCCGGGTCACCGGCTGCGGTGACATCGTGTGGGAGCCGCAGAGCGTGGAGGCCCCCAAGGGCTCCATGCAGTGCAACGGCGGCGGCAGCCGGTTCGCGGTGCTCAACGACAACACCAAGAACTGGCCGGCCACCTCCGTCGGCAACAACGTCTCGTTCAACTGGGTGCTCACCGCCCGCCACCGCACCAGCACCTGGGAGTACTTCGTCGGGAGCACCCGCATCGCGGTGTTCAACGACAACGGCGCCCAGCCCGGCGCGACGGTCTCGCACAGCGTGAGCCTGGGCGGCCGCACCGGCCGGTTCACCGTGCTGGCCCGGTGGAACATCTACGACACCGCGATGGCGTTCTACTCCTGCGTGGACCTGCAGGTCGGCACTGGTGGCGGGGGCAGCACCCCGACGCCTCCGCCGCCCTCCCCCACGCCTCCGCCGCCATCGCCCACCCCGCCGACCAACCCCGGCGGGACCTGGGCGGCCGGCACCTACTACGCCGTGGGCGCGACCGTGACCTACGGCGGGGCGACCTACCGCTGCCTGCAGGCGCACACCGCGCTCACCGGCTGGGAGCCGTCCACCACCCCCGCGCTCTGGCAGCGCATCTAGCACCACCCGCCCGGCTCGCGGCCGCCCGGACCGCGAGCCGGGTCCTCCACCCCACCGTCGAGGAGAGACGTTGAAGCGTTTCCTGGCCCTGGCCGCCGTCGCCGCGCTGTTCGCCGGATGCGACGCGCCGCCCGGGGTGGCCCCGGCGGTCCCGGCCGCCTCCGCCCCGACCGGGTCGGCGCCACCGGCCGTGAACGAGTCCGGCGGCCACAACGCCACCGACGTGATGTTCCTGCAGATGATGGCCGCGCAGTACGCCCCGGCCGCCGAGCTGCTCAAGATCGGCGCCGAGCGCAGCCGCAACCAGCAGGTGCGCGACCTCGCCGCGGCGATGGACGTCACCCAGGCCGACGAGCTGAAGACGGTGCAGGCCTGGCTCACGGGCTGGCAGCAGCCGCTCGTCCCGGACAGCAATCCGGACGTGCACGCCGCGCACGGCGGGCTGCCCGCGACCGGGGCCGAGGAGGTCGAGGCGCTGCGCGCGGCGAAGGACGCCGACTTCGATCAGGTCCTGCTCAACCTGCTCATCGGCCACCAGCACCAGGCCGTCGAGTACGCCCGGCTGGAGCTGTCCGGCGGCGCCAACCCGCAGGTGCTGGAGTTCGCCACGCGCGTCGACTCGTCCCGCACCGCCCAGGTCAAGATGATGCTGGAACTCGTGTCCGGCTAGCGGCCTTCACAGCCGCGCCCGGCGGGCCGCCTCGGCGGACCACTCCAGCAGCATCAGGGTGGCGTCGTCGCGCGGCGGCCCGTCCTGGAACGCCGCCACCCGGTGGGACAGCCCGCGCAGCGTCTCGGGCGCGGGCGTGCCCGCCAGCGCGGCCCGCTCGGTGAAGTCCACCAGCCGCTCCACGCCGAACACGTCGCCCGCGTTGTTGCGGGCCTCGACCACCCCGTCGGTGTAGAGCAGCAGCCGGTCGCCGGGCTCCAGCACCTCCTCGCCCAGCACCGGCTCGCCGTCGGCCAGCCCGAGCGGCAGCCGGCGGCCGCCGGTCAGCTCACGGACCGCCTGGTGGCGGCGCAGCAGCAGCGGAAACGGATGCCCGGCGTTCACGTAGCGCATCCGGCCGCTCTCCAGGTCGAGCTCGCACAGCACGGCGGTGACGAACGACTTGTCGCCGAACTGGCGGGTCAGCGTGCGCTCGGCCTCGCGCGCGGACGCGTACAGGCCGAAGCCCGCGCGCCGGGCCGCGCGCAGCGCCGCCAGGGTCGCCACCGTCATCAGCGAGGCGGGCAGGCCGCGGCCCATGCCGTCCAGCACGGCGAACCAGGCGTTCGCGTCGTCGAGGGCATAGTCGAACGCGTCGCCGCCGACGTCGTAGTGCGGCTGCAGGATCGAGCTGATCACCAGCCGGTCCGTGGTGAACGTCTGCGGGGGCAGCGTCGCCAGCAGCAGTTCCCCCGCCACCGACATGCGCCGGGTCCGGCGGACCCGGTTCAGCGAGTCGCCGTACGGCAGCTTCACCGCGATAAGGTGGCCGACCAGGTTGACATAGCTCTCGCACCACTCCTGCACCGCGGCGATGTCACAGTCCTCCCGGCGGAACACCAGGTCGGCCACGCCGAGCCGCTCCGTTCCGTCGATCAGCGGCACCCACAGCCGGTCGGTGCCGCCGGATGTGGTCGCGCGGTGCGTGTTCACCGTGGTGAAGGCGCGGCCGGCCATGGTGCCGTCGACGCCGAGCGGCGCGGGCGCCGGTTTGCCCGGCTCCGGCAGCGGGTGCAGGTGCGACTGCTCCTCGTCGACCAGGTAGCAGGTGATCTCGAGGCCGAGCGGGCGCAGCGCGGCACTCACACTGGCCGCCACCTCGTCGCCCTGTGCGCGCTGGATCAGGTGCAGCAGGTCGAGCAGCGCGGCGTGCCACGGGTCGTACTGCATCTGCCCCATGATCGCCATTCCCGTCGCCTCCGCCGCGATCGGCGAAGCCCTTGTCATCATGTACCCCTAAAACGTCTTTCCCGGCTCTTATCCATATAAAACGTCTCTTCCGCTGTCCGTCTAGAGGCAGGGGCTGCGGACGAACCCGCGGGCAGTCTTCGCGGTGCGCCCGTCCGCGGCCACGGCCTCCACCCACCACTCGGCCGGATCCTTCAGCAGCACCTTCGTCACCTCACCGGAGCGGGGGCCGGTCGCCTCGATCGGCAGGCTGTGCCGTGGCCAGGACCCCTCGATCCAGTGCAGCCGGGCGCTGCCGAACGGCACGGAGGTCGTGATCTCGACGTGCAGCTTGTAGGTGTTGCTCGCCGTCGTACACGTCGCCGACTTGGCGGAGACGATCACAGTGAAGGCTGCCACCGGCGACGGGGCCGCCGTGGACGACGCACGGACCTTGACGCCCGGCCCGCCGGTGAGCCGACCGCAGGCTGCGGCGACGGGAGGGCCGAGGGCGAGACCTGCGACACGATGCTGAGCGCGGAGGGGCTGCCGGAGGAGACCGGCTCGTCCCTGCCCCGGGCCAGCGCCAGCGCGCCGCCGAGCAGCGCGACGGCCAGCACCGGCACCACGACCTTGGCGAGGCGCCGACGGGACCGGGCCGCCGGACGGGGCGGCGGCGCGGACAGGAACCGCGCGGGGTCCATCGCCGACACCGCGACGAACGGCAGCGACGCGTAGCCCGCCAGCAGCGAAGCCGGGCTGGCCAGCACACCGCGGCGGTTCGCGCAGCGCTCGCATGCCTCGCTGTGGCGGCTGATCCGCTTGCGGGTCAGCGGGTCGAGCCGCCCGTCCCAGCCGTCGAGCAGCCCGGCCAGCTGGGGGCAGTCCGCCGCGCCGTAGCGGGCCAGCAGCAGCACGCCGATCGCCCGTTCCAGCTGGCCGCGGGCCCGGGACAGGCGTGCGTGCACGTGGTTGACCGGCAGGTCGAGCACGACGCTCAGGGTGGCCGGGGACAGGCTGTGCCGGATCGCCAGCTCGACGATCTCCCGGTCGGCCTCGCCCAGGCCGGCGGCCGCGGCGTGCACCAGCTCGCGCACCTCGGCGGCGCGCACCGCCGCGGCCGGGTCGTCGAGGGTGCCGGCGGGGGCGTCCTCGAAGTCGAACGCGACCTGCCTGCCGCGCACCCGCTGCTGGGCGCGGCAGTTGTTGCGGGCGACGGCGTAGAGCCACGCCTCGAACCGGGCGGGGTCGCGCAGCTGGTGCTGCTTGGCCGCGACGGTGAGGAACGCGTCCTGCACCGCGTCGGCCGCCGCGTCGCGGTCGCGCAGCAGCGCGGTGCAGTACGCCAGCAGGCGGGGCGCGTAGGCGCGGTAGGCCTCGTCCAGATCCTGCACGATTTCATTCTCCCTCGTCGATGACGGTGCCGGACCCCTCACCCGGGGCCCGGCACCGTCGGATGGGCGTCAGACGAGCATGGCTCCGATGGCCTCGGCGATGGCCTTGGCGCTGGAGTTCTTGGTCAGCTCCTCCCGGTTGATCAGGACGGCGATCTGGATGTCCTCGCCGGGGTACGCGATCAGGTAGGCGTCGGCGCCGTCGGCCTTGCCGTCCTTGGTGATCTTCACCTGGCCGTTCTGGCTGCCCAGGGTCCAGCCGTAGGCGTAGTTGGTCCACGGCGTGCCGGTCCAGATGTAGTCCGGGTCGTCGGCGATCTGGCCCGTGACCAGCGCGTGGGCGAACTTCGCGAGATCGCCCGCGCTCGACCAGACGCCCCCGCCGAACAGCGCGAACGTCTTCTGCGACGAGTGCAGGTCGATCTCCGTGTTGGTGGCGCCGGCGTACGCCTTGGCGGCCCGGATCGACGGGTCGTCGAGGTTCTCGCCGACCATCTCGTCCAGCCCGAGCGGCTCGGCCAGCTCGTTCTCCAGCAACTGGGCGCTCGTCTGCCCGGTGGCGGCCTGCATCGCCCGGCCCAGGGCGCCGGACGCCTGGGTGCTGTAGTGGTAGGTGCCGGGCACGCAGACGAGCGGGTCGCCGCTGTACAGGCCGAAGGCGTCGGCGTCGGACTCGTACCTGGTGGTGGCCATCTCCGCGTCGGCGTCCTGCTGCGCCTGCTGCTCGGCGGGGTCGGTGTACGTCTCCTTGCTCGCGTACCAGCGCACGCAGCCCCGGTTGCTGGCCAGCATCTCCAGCGTGACCGGGTCGTAGTCGTCGGCGAGCCCGTCGATCCAGGTGTTCACCGGGTCGTTCACGTCCAGATCCCACAGCTCCGGGTGGTCGGCCAGCTTCAGCAGCAGGGCGCCGCCGACGGCCTTGCTGACCGACGCCGTACGCAGCACGTGCTCGGAGTCCATCCAGATGCCCTTGCCGAGGTCGGCGTGGCCCCACCCGCGCTTGTAGAGGAACTCACCGTCGCGCATGACGGCGACGCTGACGCCGGGGATGGCGTCGTCGTCCATCTGGTCCTTCACGATGTTGTCCACCGGGATGCGCAGGTCCCAGTTCCAGCGTTGGTCGTTCTGCCGCCACGTGGTCATGTTGTGGACCTTGCCGTCGGCGCCGACGTAGCGGCCGTTGAAGATCTGCCGCAGGCCGAGGTCGGCCAGGCTGTGCCACGAGTTGTCGTAGTCCGTCTCGGTGTTGAGGATGCGGGAGGCCCAGGTGCGCCCGTTGGCGTTCTCCCACCAGAGGCCGCCGAACGTGTTGCTCGCGGAGTCCATGGAGATGGTCCGGAAGCCGGCGGCGGCGTACGCGTCGTCGGCCGCCAGGAACTGGGCGTGGGTCAGGTCGGCGCGCAGCCGCCAGTCGAGGTTCTCGGGATTGTCGAGCACCACCACGGAGTAGCCGATGCCGCCCGACGCCGTGTGGACGTCGAAGTCGATCGGCATCCGTCCGGCCTGCTTGTGCTTGGCGACGAACGCGTTCAGCTCCGCCAGCGTCATCGAGAACTTGGACGTGTACCAGCCGAGGGCTTCCAGGTTCGCCGTCCAGACGGCACCGATGTAGGTCGCGCCCTGGTACTTGTAGATCTCCCGGTCGACCAGGCGCAGGCCGCGGTCGACCGCGTCGGCGTTCTTGGCGGCGTACTCGGCGGTGGTCATGACCGTGTCGGCCATCCAGTCCCGGCCGTCCAGGTTGCGCTGGGCGGCGCCGCCGAAGCTGAGCTTGCCGCCGTCGAACGCGTCGACCTCGATGTCGACGGGCATGAAGCCCCTGTTCCACCAGTCCAGCAGGATGGCGTCGAACTCGGCGATGTCCTTGTCGTGGTAGCTGTACCAGTCCACCGAGTTCGGGTCGAAGACGGCGGACGGCTGGCCCGGGTGGGCGGTCGCGGGCACGGCGGCCCCGACGGCGGCGAGGAGCGCCGCGACGCAGGCGGTGATGAGCAGCTGTAGGCGTGTCATGCCGGCATGAGTGGCGAGCGGCGCCCGGACCAACACTTCTTCGCTGTCGGCTGGCCGACAGCCACGCGACCGGCCCCGCTTGACATATCAATCGACAATTCTCAAACTCTGTGGCGGACCTCGTTGTCTGCGTGAACGGCGTCACGCGAGCCCTGGACATCCGACCCTGCCCGAGGGGACCGCCATGCGCCGAGATCGCCGCAGCCTGCCCGCAATCGCCGCCCTGCTCACCGCCTGTGTCCTGGCCCTGCTGCCGGGCACCCCGGCCCACGCCGAGTCCAACGGCGGGGTCCGCATCATGCCGCTCGGCGACTCCATCACCGACGGGTTCAACGTGCCGGGCGGCTACCGCATCAACCTCTGGCAGCGGATGGCCGCCGCCGGGCGCACCGTCGACTTCGTCGGCTCCGGGTTCAACGGGCCCGCGGTGCTCGGCGACCACGACCACGAGGGCCACTCCGGCTGGCGCATCGACCAGCTCGACGCCAACATCGTGACCTGGATGCGGGCGTACGCGCCGCGCACCGTCCTGCTCCACATCGGCACGAACGACGTCGGCCAGAACTACGACCTGCCCAACGCCCCGGCCCGGCTGTCGGCGCTCATCGACAGGATCCGCCTGCTCGGCCCGCAGACCGAGATCTTCGTCGCCCAGGTCACTCCGCGCAGCAACCCGACCGAGGAGGCGCGCTCGCTGACGTTCAACGCCGCGATCCCCGGCATCGTCGCGCAGAAGGGCCCCCGCACCCACCTGGTCGACATGCACTCGCCGCTCACCCTCGCCGACCTCGCCGACGGGCTGCACCCCAACCAGGCCGGCTACGACAAGATGGCCGCCACCTGGTGGACCGCCCTGCAGTCGGTGCCCGGCAGCCTGAGCCACGTGGGCGTGCCGCCGGTCGGCTCGGCCGTGCTGCTGTCCAACCCGCTGTCCAACCGCTGTATGGACGACTCCGGCACCGGCACCGCCGGGCCCGGCTCCCAGGTGCACCTGTGGGACTGCCACGGCGCCGCGAACCAGCGCTGGACCCGCACCGCCGCGGGCGAGCTGCGCATCTACGGCGACCGGTGCCTGGACGTCAACGGCAACGGCACGGCCGACGGGACGAAGATCCAGGTCTGGCCGTGCAACGGCACCAGCGCCCAGCGCTTCACCGTCAACGCCGACGGCACCATCGTCGGCGCGGGCTCCGGCAAGTGCGTCGACGCCCGCTCCTCCGGCACCGCCAACGGCACCATCATCCACCTGTGGACCTGCAACGGTACCAACGCCCAGCGCTGGTTCACCCGCTGAACCGGTCCCCGACGCGCCGACCGCTCCCGCCCCGCCGCTGCGACAGCGTGGCGGGAGCATCGCCTCACTCGAAGGAGAAGGAGCCGCGGCGGGCGGCGGGCGGGAGGGCGGCGGCCACCGCGAGCACCAGGCACACCCCCACCGTCGCGGCCAGCGTGCCCCATGGGATGACCATCGGCACCGCCACGCCCAGCTGCGTGCTCAGCCCGCGCGCCATCGCGGCCAGCGCGGCGAGCGCCACGCCCAGGCCCAGCCCGGCCCCGACCACGACCACGGCCGACGTCTCGGCCGCCAGCATGCCCAGCACCTGCCGCCGGGTCGCCCCGGACAGGCGCAGCACGCGCAGGTCCCCGGCGCGCGCCGCGGTCGACATCACCATCGTGTTCACCACCGCGAGCAGCCCGAACCCGGCCGAGACCCCGATCAGCAGCGCGGTGAACACCCAGACCAGGCGGTCGTCCTCCTCGGTGCCCGACTCGGCGTACGCCGCCGCGGTCAGCGGCCGGGCGCCGAGCCCGGCCAGCGGGGCGGCGGGAACAAGCTGCTCGGTGTACACGACCGGGGTCAGCGCCGACGGGTCCATCGCTCGCACCGCCGCCCGGTCCAGCAGGATCTCCGCCGGTGCCGGGCCTGCCGACACCACCGCGACCACCGACAGGGTGCGCTGGCGGCCGTCCGGCCCGGACACCGGGTGGCCGCTGCCGAGCACCCAGCCGGTCCGCTCCGCGAAGCCCGACGTCACCGCTACGCGCAGCGCGCCGGCGGGCGTTGCTTCCGCCAGCGGCGGGCGGGCCAGCGCGGACAGATCGCCCGCCGCGACCGTGAACAGGGAGTGCTCCGCGAGGCCGACACCCACGGCGGGGAGTGGCTCGGGGCCGTCGTACAGGGTCGTGGGCAGGGCGGAGCGGCCGCTCGCGGCGGCGACGGCGGCGTCGGACAGGCCGGGGGTGCCGTCGGGGACCACCACGGCGGCCGCGCCTGCGGCGGTGACCTTGTCGAGCCCGTAGAAGGCGGTCGTGGTCTGCACCATGCCCCCGACGAGCACCGCGAACGCGACGCTGAGCAGCACCGGCGCGGCGGTCGACGCGGTGCGCCGGGCGGCCGTGCGGGTGTGCTGGCGCACCAGCAGCGCGGTCGCGCCCCGGCTGCCCGCGAACGGTGCGGTGAGCAGCCGCACGGCGGGCGGCAGCACCGCCGGTGCCAGCAGGGCCGCCGCGGTGACCAGCGCCATCGCCGCGTACAGGGCATACGAGCCGAGGTTCGCCCCGTCGGCCCCGCTCGCGGCCACCCCGGACACCACGGCGATCGCGAGCGCGGCACCCCCGGCCAGCCAGCGGCCCCAGCCCATCGGCCGGTCGTCCAGCGCCGCCTCGCGCAGCGCGTCCAGCGGGCTCACCCGCGCCGCGCGCCGCGCCGCCGCCCCCGCACCGGCCTGCGCCACCAGCACGCCCACCGCCACGGCCGCCAGCGGCAGCCACCACGGGTAGGTCAGCGTGAACGTCGGCGGCTCGAACCCGGTCCGCACCAGCCAGTCCCCGAACGGCGCGGCCGCCACCAGCCCGATCGGGACGCCGAGCGCGCCACCAGCCAGGCCGAGCAGCAGCACCTCACCGTGGATCATGCGGCGGACCTGGCCCGGCACGGCACCCAGCAGGCGCAGCAGTGCCAGCTCGCGGTGCCTGCGCCGGGTCGCGAACGCGAACGTCGACGCCACGATGAACACCGACACGAACGCACCCAGCGCGGACAGCGCGCTGAGCACCTGCATGCCTATCCACCGGGTACGCGTGTCGCCGACCGGCTCCAGTGCGGCCCGGCCGTCCCCGTGCGACACCACGCCCGCCTCGCCGACCAGCGCGTTCGCGGCCGACGCCACCGTGGCCGCATCGGCGCCGTCGCGGGTCAGCAGGCCGATGACCGGCACGCCCCCCGTCCAGGCGCGCGCGACGTCGTCGGCGACCCACAGGCCGGGCCCGTCGACCGTGCCCGACACGGTCACCGCCTGCGGCCCGGTCGCGGTCAGCAACGTCACCGTCTCGCCCGGCGCAAGCCCCAGCGCACTGCTCACCGCCACTTCCGCGACAGCCTGGCGGATGAAGGACGGTGCGCGGCCGGACACGAGCCGGTGGCCGCCGAGCGCCGTCGCGGACCAGCCCGCGGCCTCGCGGGTGTCGCCGAGGGGCGCGCCGTCGCGCAGGAGCTGAGCGTAGAAGCGGTGCACCGGGATCGCCGCGCGCACCCCGTCGAGCCGTGACACCTCCGCGACCAGCGCGTCGGCCCGGTCGACCGGCCACGGGCGCGGCTCGGTGAACGCCTCCCCGTCGCTCGGCGGCACCGGCCGCACCAGCACGGGCGCGGCGGCGTAGCGGGCGGGCAGCACCGGCCGGGCCGAGACCAGCAGCAGACCGCACACCGTGAGCACGGCCACCGCGACGGCGAGGGTCAGGCCGGTGCCGAGCAGGCTCGGCCAGCGCCGCCGCAGCGTGTCGAGCGCGATCATGCGGCCACCCCACCCTGCACCAGGCGCGCCGCGATCTGCGCCGGACCCGCCCCGGCGATCTCGTCGACCAGCCGCCCGTCGGCCAGCACCAGCACCCGGTCCGCCGCGGCCGCGGCCACCGGGTCGTGGGTGACCATGACGACCGTCTGGCCGTACACGTCGACGAGCCGGCGCAGCGCGGCCAGCACCACGGCGGAGGCGGTGCTGTCCAGCGCGCCCGTGGGCTCGTCGGCGAACAGCACCGCCGGGCGGGTGATCAGGGCGCGAGCCAGCGCCACTCGCTGCTGCTCGCCGCCGGACAGCTGCGCGGGGTAGTGCCCGGCCCGGTCGGACAGGCCCACCTCGGCCAAGGCCCGCGCCACCTCGGTCGGGTCGGGCGCGCGCCGCGCCAGCCGCAGCGGCAGCGCCGTGTTCTGCGCCGCGGTCAGCGCGCCGACCAGGTTGTACGCCTGGAACACGAACCCGATCCGGTCGCGGCGCAGCAGCGTACGCGCCCGCTCGGACAGCTTGGCCAGGTCGGTGCCGGCGATGGTGACCTGCCCGCCGTCGACGGTGTCCAGGCCCGCCGCGCACTGCAGCAGCGTGGACTTGCCCGAGCCGGAGGCGCCCATGACCGCGGTGAAGGTGCCCGGGGCGAACTCGGCGCTCACCCCGTCCAGCGCCGTGACCGCGGACGCTCCGGTGCCGTACGTCTTGCGGACCGCGCTCAGGCGGACCGTCGCCGTTGATGTCATGACACCACCCCACCGGAGCGGGCGGCCCGTCGCACTGGTGCCCGGGGGAGGATCGGCACTACACCCAGCACTACTGTCCGGGGCGTCGGCGCTGGGTAGGGTCGGTGCCGTGACCGCCCGCACCGCCCTGTCCGCCGCCGCGACGCCGCCCTGGCGGCTGGCCCGGTCGGCGTGGCCGTGGCGGTCGCTGGCGTATCTGCTGGCCGGGATGATCCCGGCGATGCTGCCGCTGGCCCTGCTGGCCGGCATCGAGCTGCTGAATCCCGGCCTCCCCGCGCTGATCCTGCTGCTGCTGGCCGGGCTGCTCGTGGTGGTGGCGGCCGGGCCGCTGATCGCCTGGTTCGACCGGCGGCGGTTGCGCCTGGTCGACGGCCGTCCGCTGCCCCAGCGGCCGCCGCTGCGGCTGGGCGAGCCGGGCACCTGGCGGGAGATCGGCTACGCCGTGCTCAGCGCCTGCGTCGCCTGGTGGCTGGACCTGGGCGTGGTCATGCTGTCGCTGTTCCCGCCGCTGCTGCTGATGTCGGCGCCGTTGCAGCCGAGCGGTCCGGGCGCCGAGCTGCCCGCCGTGCCGTGGCTCACCGCGCTGCTGTGCGCCGCCGGTTGCGTGCTGCTGCCGCTGGCGGCGTACCCGATCACCGCCTGGGCGGGGGCACGGGCCGCAGTGGCTCGCGCGGTGCTCGCCCCGGCCGACACCGACCTGGTCGAGGTGCTGCGCTCGCGGGAACGGCTGGTCGACGGATTCGACTCCGAGCGCCGCCGCATCGAGCGCGACCTGCACGACGGCGCGCAGCAGCGGCTGGTCGCGCTGAGCGTGACGCTCGGCCTGGCCCGGCTCCAGGTCGCCGACGGCCACGCCGCCGCGCCGCTGCTCGACGACGCCCGGCAGCAGACCGCGCTCGCCCTGGCCGAGCTGCGCGAGCTGATCCGCGGCGTACACCCGCAGATCCTCAGCGACCGGGGTCTGGCCGCGGCGATCCGGGACGTGGCCGGGCGCTCGCCGGTCCCGGTCGAGCTGGACCTGCGGCTGGACGGGCGGCTGCCCGCGCCGGTCGAGGTCACCGCGTACTTCGCGGTCAACGAGGCGCTGGCCAACCTGGCCCGGCACAGCGGCGCGGCGCGCGGCCGGGTCGCGGCCTGGACGCAGGACCGCCGCCTGCTGCTGGAGGTGTCCGACGACGGCACGGGCGGCGCGGACCCGGCCCGGGGCACCGGGCTCACCGGCCTGGCCGACCGCGCCGCGACGGTCGGCGGGCGGCTGCTGCTGGCCAGCCCGGCGGGCGGCCCGACGCTGCTGCGGGTGGAGCTGCCGTGCGAACGCTGAGGGTGGTGCTGGCCGAGGACTCGGTGTTGCTGCGCGAGGGGCTGACCAGCCTGCTGCGCCACTTCGGCCACGAGGTCGTGGCCGCCGTCGGCGACGCGGACGCGCTGCGGGAACGGGTGTCGACCCTGGACCCGGACGTGGTCGTCACCGACGTGCGCATGCCGCCCGGTTTCAGCGACGAGGGCCTGCGGGCCGCGCTGGAACTGCGGGCCGCGCGGCCCCGGCTGCCGATCCTGGTGCTCAGCCAGTACGTGGAGCAGACCTACGCCACCGAGCTGATCGACGCCGGGCGCGCGGCGGGCACCGGCTACCTGCTCAAGGACCGCGTCGGCGAGGTCGGCGAGTTCGTCGACGCGCTGGGCCGGGTAGCCGACGGGCACACCGTCATCGACCCGGAGGTGGTCCGTCAGCTGCTCGACCGCCGCCGCGACCCGCTGCACCGGCTCACCCCGCGCGAGCGCGAGGTGCTGGGACTGGTCGCCGAGGGCCGCTCCAACGCCGCGATCGCCCGCCGCCTGGTGGTGACCGAAGCCGCCGTGGCCAAGCACATCGCGGGCATCCTGGCCAAACTGGACCTGCCCCCGGACGCCGACGACCACCGCCGCGTCCTCGCCGTCCTCACCTACCTCCGCGCCTGAACACACGCGGTCCGGCCCGGCGGCCCGCGGTCTCGGGGAGGGCTGAGCACGCGCGGCGGCTTGCAGTTTCGGGGAAACTGCGCGAGAAGTCGCGCGCGCTCGTGCAGTTTCCCCGAAACTGCGATCGCGGGTCGACGACACGGCCGAGATGGCCGGTGCTGTCGGTGGCGCGGGTTCGGAGGGGCGGGGCGGTGGGGGGGTTCCCGAACGTGTCCGGGTGTGGGCTGCTCAGGGGGCCAGCGTCGCCCGTGCTGTCGCACCGGGTAGGGCGCCGGCCTGGGCCAGCGCTGAGCCGTCGGCGGCCCATACCGCTGAGCCGCCCGCGGCGCGGTCGAAGCCGCCGCCGGTGGAGCCGGCGAAGCTGGCGATCGCGACCGGCACGCCGCGGGCGGCGGCGATGCGGCGGGCGCGTTCGGCCGGGACGTGCGCGTCGCGCTCGTGGTCCAGCACCGACGCGACGAAGACCTGCATGCCTAGCGCCGCCGTCGCGGCGTCGTGCTCGGGGAAGCGGGTGTCCCGGCAGACGGCCAGGCCGAGCCGCCACCCGTCGACCTCGACCACCGCCGGTCCCGGGCCGGGGCTGAACCGCTCCTCGGAGTCGTGGATGTGCACCTTGCGGTACGCGACCCGCGCGCCCGCGCCGTCCACGGCCAGCACCGCGATGTGCTCCCGGCCGCCCTCCCCCGCCACGGGCGCCCCGGCCAGGGCGAGCGTGCCGGTCGCCGCGCACGCCTCGACGAGCGGCGCCAGGCGGGCATCGGCCGGGTCGAGCACGGGCGCGTCCAGCTCGTATCCCGTGAGCGACAGCTCGGGGAAGACCACCACCCGGGCCTGCGCCGCGTGCACGGCGGCGGCGTGGGCAGCGGCGTTCGCCGCCACGTCGTATGCCGCCACCAGCGGCTGCGCCACCGCGATGACCAGGGGCAGGCGCTGCACGCGAGGCTCCTCCGCTATCGAATACCCGTCACACGTGTACGCGGTAGTCATTCACCTCACGACCCCGCGGCCGCCGCCAGCCTAGCCCGTTCGGGTTACGCCGAACGGCGCGATCGGGCACCGTGACGCGGCGCGATCACGCTCAGCACTCCGCGTCACTTAGGCGGCCCGAACCGGATAGTCAAGCGTTGATGGCCTTGATATTCATCGCCTTGACTCTAGGCACACCTCGCAGCCAACCGTGTCCGGCAACCCGTCCGGATGCCGGCGGCTGCCCGAAAGGATGTGCCGAAGATGTCGCACCAGAACAGGTGGACGGCGCCGCACCGCAGGCGGGCGAGCCTCGTCGCGCTGGCCGTGCTCGCCACGGCGGGACTGCTGTCCCAGCCGGTGCCCGCGAGCGCGGCGGCCGACCCCGGGGTCGAACCATCCGCCGTGACCCGCACCCTCCCACCCGGCGGCACCGCCACGATCAGCAAGGTCGTGCACACCCCGGCGGTGCCGCCGAACCCGGACATCGTCTTCCTCGCCGACACCACCGGCAGCATGGGCTCCGCGATCGACAACGTGAAGACCAACGCCGGGGAGATCCTCACGGCCGTCAGCACCGCGCAGCCCAGCGCCCAGTTCGCGGTGGCCGACTACCGCGACGTGGCCGTCGATCCGCCGGGCTTCACGGTCGACCAGGCTCTCACCGCCGACCAGGCGGCCGTGCAGGCCGGGATCGGCGCGTGGACCGCGGGCGGCGGCGGTGACATCGCCGAGGACGGGCTCAACGCCCTCTACCAGCTGGCCACCGGCGCGGTCACGTTCCGCGGCGGCGGCACTCGGATCGTGGTGATCTTCGGCGACGCCGTGTCGCACGACCCGAGCAACGGCCACACCCGCGCCCAGGTCATCGCCGCGCTGCAGGCGGCCGGCGTACGCGTCGTCGCGGTGAACGTCGGCGCGGGCGGCCTGAACAGCGGCGGCCAGATCGAGGCCGTCACCACCGCCACCGGCGGCGTGTTCCTCAACAACGTGCCCGCCGACGAGGTCGCCGACGCGATCCTGGCCGGCATCCAGGCCATCGAGGTCACCGTCACGCACGAGGTCGAGTGCGACGCGCCGCTGTCGCTCTCGCCGACCCCCGCGAGCCGCACCGTGACCAGCGGTGACGACGCGCCGTTCAGCGAGACGGTGAACGTGGACGGCGACGCGGCGGGCGGCACGTACCAGTGCGAGGTCGACTTCCTCATCGACGGCGTGAGCCACGGGTACGTGCAGACCCTGACCGTGCACGTGCCCGGTATCAGCGTCTACGACCTGTCGGTGAACGAGGGCGCGGGCACCGCGTCGTTCACGGTGACCCTGTCGGTGCCGGCCCCGCACCCGGTGAGCGTGAGCTACGCGACCGCCACGGGCACCGCGGGCGCGGCCGACTTCACCGGCGGCGCCGGCCTGATCACCTTCGCGCCGAACGAGACGCTGAAGTCGATCACCGTGCCGATCGTCGACGACACCGTGAACGAGCCGAACGAGACGTTCAAGGTCGGGCTCAGCTCGCCCGCCGGGGCGGCGCTGACCGACGGCTCGGCCGAGGCGACGATCATCGACAACGATCGCGACGGCGTCTTCACCTGCCAGGCCACCGCGCTGGACCTGGCCGGCCAGGTGACGTCGCGGGCGAACGCGCCGCACAACCCGTGCGCCGACGACAGCGAGGCCATGCCGAACAACACGCTGAACGCGGGCCTGGTCACGGTCACCGCGACCGGTCTGTCGGCGGGCAGCGACCTCACGCCCGACAACCAGAACAGCGCACCGGCCGCGGGTGACAAGGCGGTCTCCAGCGCGCAGCTGGACTCGACGAAGATCACCGTCGGCGGCCTGGTCACCATCGAGCTGGGCGTCATCAGCTCGACCGCCTCGGCCACCTGCGCCACCGGCCCGGGCGGGCTGTCCCCGCAGTACGCGGGCTCGTCCACCATCAGCAGCCTCAAGATCAACGGTGCCACGGTGACGATCGGCAGCGGCCCGACAACCATCCCGCTGGCCGTCGGCAGCCTGAAGCTCAACAGCACCACCACCACCGCCACCGGGGTCGTCCAGCGCGCCGTCGTCCTCGACACCCTCCTCACCGACGTGGTGATCGGCGAGGCCAAGGCCGGCAACTCCGCCAACCCCTGCCGCGCCTGAAGGAAGGGCACCTTCTTATCGTTCTACGTAGATGAAGGTGCCCTTCTTAACCCTCACGCGCCGGGCCTGACACGCCCCACCAGGCCCGGCGCGTGAGCCGTTTCTCCGCTGCGCCAGACCCGCGGAAGCGGGCTCGTGCGTGGCGTACGCGGCCGGTAGCCTTCCGGTCACCCCCGCAACGGGCGGGAACCGGCGGCGCCGCCGGACACGTCGAAGGCAGTGTGACGACAGTGCGTAGAGCAGTGCCCCTCCTGACCGTGCTGCTGCTGGGCGCGTGTGCGCAGCAGCCCTCCGACACCGGCGCACCGGCCCCCGACGGGGCCCAACTCGCCGGCCGGACCTTCCTCTCCACCGGCCTGGTCCGCGACGGCAAGCCGTCCGAGCTGGTCAAGGGCACCCGGATCACCCTCACGGTGCACCCCGACGGGCGGATCGGGGCGATCGCCGGCTGCAACAGCATGGGCGGGGCGGCCGACTTCACCGGCGGCAAGCTGCACGTCGACGGGGCGAGCCTGGCCACCACCGAGATGGGCTGCTCGCCGGAGCTGCACGCGCAGGACAAGATGATCTCCGACCTCCTCACCGCGGACCCGCGCTGGGACCTCAACGGGGACGTGCTCACCCTGCGCACCGACACGGTCCAGCTCACCCTGCAGGACCAGGAGTCCGCCGACCCGGACCGCCCGCTGGCCGGCACCCGCTGGTCCGTCGAGTCGACGGTCGACAAGGACAGCGTCAGCTCGGTGCCCGCGAAGCCCGGCGGCGTGTACCTGGAGTTCGCCGACGGCAAGGTGACCGGCTCGACCGGCTGCAACCGGCTGGGCGGCAACGCCGTGGTGAACGGTGACAAGATCACGTTCTCCGGCATCTTCAGCACCCGGCGCGCCTGCTCGGGCGACCTGGGCACGCTGGAGCGGGCGGTCCTGAAGACGCTGCGCGGCGAGGTGACCTACAAGATCACCGCTGACCGGCTCGAGCTGACCGGCGCGGACGGCCAGGGCCTGCAGCTGCGGGTGTCGGCCGCGCCGAGCCCGGCCGCCTCCTGAACCACCGCGCCCGAGGGGCCGTGCCGCGACGCGGTGCGGCCCCTCCGCGTGGTGCCCGTTCCGTCAGATCGGCGACTTTCCGCAGGTCAGAAAGCTGTCCCTGTAATCATGGCCACGCGTCCTCTGTGGATTTCTCCGCACTGCCGGGCCGGGCGGCGTCCGTACGTTGAAGCCTCCTCAACCGAACAGGAGACTTCGATGCAGGCACGAGCGACCCGCGGCCGCCTCACCCGAGTGGCACTGGCCGCCGGCATGCTGCTGAGCGCCGCGGCGGTGAGCCAGCTGGCGCTGGCCGCCCCCGCGACGGCGGTGACCGGGCTGACCCGGCAGACCTCGACCGGCCCGAGCAACAGCGCCGCCAAGACCCAGAACAAGGCCTGCCCGGCGGGCACCGTCGCGCTCGGCGGCGGCGGGCTGGTCACCGGCGCCGCCGGGCAGGTCGGCATGGACTTCATGCTGCCGCTGACCGGCGGCACCGCCTGGTCGGTGACCGGGCGCGAGGACACCACCGGCACCGCCTCGAACTGGTCGCTGACGACGACCGTGCTGTGCGCGCCCGCCCCGGCCGGGTACGCCATCGTGTCCGGCTCGTCGGCCTGGGCCTCGCCGAGCACCAACTGGCACCAGGTGAGCTGCCCGCTGGGGCAGGTCGCGCTGGGCGTGGGCGGCGCGGTCAACGGCGCCTCGATCAGCGAGCTGCTGCTGCAGGACCTGCGGATCGACGGCAGCAGCGTGACCGTGGGCGGCTCGGAGGCCGAGGGCGGCTTCGCGGCCACCTGGCAGGTCCAGGCGCGGGCGATCTGCGCCGACCAGCCCGCAGGCTACGAGCGGCTGCTCGCCGACAGCGCGTACTCCTCCGCCGGCACCCAGTCGGTGTCGGTGCGCTGCTCGCCCGGCCGCACCGTGCACGGCGTCGGCGCGGAGGTCGTGGGCGGCGAGGGCCAGGTGCGGCTGACCGCCGCGCACGCCAGCTCGACCACCGAGGTGACGGTGCGCGCGGCCGAGGACGAGACCGGGTACACCGGCAACTGGAAGGTCCGCGCCTTCGCGATCTGCGCGAACTGACGGGCTTGAGCGGGCGCGGGGCCCTTGGTCCCGCGCCCGAGCGGTGTGCGGCACTCCACAGCCGACTCGCGGCGCGCTCTCAGCAGGCGCTCAGGCCTCGTGAATAGAGTCCCCAGACAGTCGGCCGATGCGTCCCGCCTTGGCTGGTATACGGGGAAAGGTGTCTGATGCCCGCTACGACCCGACCGAACGCGTCCCGGCCGGCCCGGCCCGGGAACAAGAACCGCAAGCCGGTGGCGAGACCGGCGTCGGGGATGAGCACCAACCTGAAGTTCACGATCGGCGTGGTGGTGGCCGTGCTCGCGGTCGTCGTCGGCGCCGTGATCTTCGCGAGCAACTCGGGACCGGGCGCCACGGGCGATCCCGCCAACCTGGTCCGGGCCGAGTCGCACCGGCTCGGCACCGCCGCCGACGGCAAGGTCACCGTGGTCGAGTTCCTCGACTTCGAGTGCCCGGCCTGCGCCGCGGCGTACCCCGGCGTGGAGAAGCTGCGCGCGGAGTACGCCGGGAAGATCACCTACGTGGTGCGCCACTTCCCGCTGGAGATGCACCCCAACGCGCAGGCCGCGTCGCTGGCCGCGCAGGCGGCGGGCAACCAGGGCAAATTCGAGCAGATGTACCAGAAGCTCTACGACAACCAGCAGACCTGGGGCAACCAGCCGAACCAGGCGCCCACGTTCGAGGCGTACGCGCAGGAACTGGGGCTGGACATGACCCGCTTCCGGGCCGACGTGGCCGCGCCGGAGACCGCGCAGGCCGTGGAGACCGACCGGCAGGACGGCATCGCGGCCGGGGTCACCGGCACCCCCACGTTCTTCGTGAACGGCGAGCAGTTCGAGCAGACGCCGACGTACGACAACCTCAAGGCCGCGATCGACGCGGCGCTGGCGGGCTGACGTGGCCACCGTCCTGGACACCGAGCACGGGCAGGAGCTGGACGCGCCCCGGCGGACCACCGTCGACCGGGCGATCGGCTGGATCCTGACCGTCACCGGCACGCTCGGCACGGCGGCGGCGTTCACGCTGGCCGTGGAGAAGATCCACCTGCTGACCGATCCGTCGTACACCCCGACGTGCAGCATCAACCCGGTGCTGTCCTGCGGTTCCGTCATGATCACGGAGCAGGCGTCGGCGTTCGGGTTCCCCAACCCGCTGCTGGGACTGGGCACGTTCCCGGTGGTGGCCACGCTGGGCGTGCTGCTGCTGGCGGGGGTACGCCTGCCGCGCTGGGTGTGGCTGGGCCTGCAGGCCGGGGTCACCTTCGCGGTGGTGTTCGTGCACTGGCTGATGTTCCAGTCGCTGTACCGGATCGGCGCGCTGTGCCCGTACTGCATGGTGGTGTGGGTCGCCGTGGTGCTGATGTTCTGGTACACGACGCTGTACAACCTGCGGCACGGGCACCTGCGGACGCCGGCGCGGGCCTGCCCGGCGGTAGATCTGCTGGTCGACGTGCACGCGGTCGGCCCGGCGCTGTGGCTGCTGGTCACCGTGGTCCTGATCGCCCAGGCGTTCTGGACCCAGTGGCAGATCATGCTCTCCTGACCCGCAGGAGTTAGGAAGGGCACCTTCTACATCGGAAAACGAGCTGAGCTGCTGCTCGTCTCGCTTACGCGAGCCGACGAAGGTGCCCTTCCTTCTCAGGCGGGGGTGAGGAGGTTGCGGGCGCGGACGGCCTTGAGGGAGAGGGTGCGGTAGCCGACCTCGTCGAACAGGACGGTGATGCGGTCGTCCTCCTCGCGCATGACGACGCCGGGGCCCCACTGGGCGTGGGTGACGCGGGACTGGACCGGGAAGCCGGTGTCCACGTCGGAGCGGGCGTCGGCGGTGCCCGCGGCGCAGGTGTCGCAGCTGCCGCAGGTCTCGGCGAGGTCCTCGCCGAAGTACCCGAGCAGGAACTGGCGGCGGCAGTCGTCGGTCTCGGCGTAGCCGCGCATCATCTCGACGCGGGTCAGCTCGATGGTGCGCATCTGCGCGGCCTCCGCGGCGGCGGCCTGGACCGCCTCGGCGACGGTGTGCTCGCCGGTCCACACCACACCCTCACCGGTGGTGAGCGCGGCGGCGGCCTCCTGGAGCAGGTTGACCGAGCGGGTGACCCGGGCGCGGGTGACGTCCAGCTCCTCGACGAGGTCGTCGATGCGGACCGGGCCGCCCGCAACTTCCAGGCCGGTCGCGACGCGGGTGAGCAGGTCCTCGTCGACCGTGCCGGAGGAGAAGAAGCGCGGCAGGCGCAGGTCCTCGGGGCGGAAGTAGAGCACCGCGGTCGCCGCGTCGCCGTCCCGGCCGGCCCGGCCGATCTGCTGGTAGTACGAGTCCAGCGACTCGGCGGGGGCGGCGTGCACCACGAAGCGCACGTTCGGCTTGTCGATGCCCATGCCGAAGGCGGACGTCGCGACGACGATCACCCGGTCCGAGGCGAGGAACGCGTCATGCACCTGCGCGCGCTCGGACGCGCTCAGGCCGGCGTGGTACGCGTACGCCTCCTCCCCGGCCTCGCGCAGCGCCTCGGCGTACTCCTCTGTCTCGCCGCGGGTCTGCACGTAGAGCAGGCCCGGCGGGTCCAGCGCGATGATCCGCTCGATGATCTCGCGGCGCTTCTCCCGCTCGGTTACCTCGCGGGACACCTCCAGCCGGATGTTGGGCCGGTCGAAGCCCTTCACCAGCTGTACGGCGTCGCGCATGCGCAGCCGCTCGACGATGTCGGCGCGCACCGGCGGCGAGGCGGTCGCGGTCAGCGCGAGCACGGTCGGGTGCCCCAGCCGCTCGATCACCTCGCCGAGGCGCAGGTAGTCGGGGCGGAAGTCGTGGCCCCAGGAGGAGACGCAGTGCGCCTCGTCCACCACGAACAGCGACGGCTTGGCCTCCAGCAGCTCGGCGATGACCTCGTCCTTGGCCAGCTGCTCGGGGGCGAGGAACAGGAACTCGGCGTCACCGGTCTGCAGCGCCTCGAACGCCTCGCTGTTGGCCCGCGCGCTGCGCGCCGAGTTGACCACGTGCGCGTCCGGGGCGCCCCGGTCGATGAGGTTCTTCACCTGGTCGCGCTGCAGCGCGATGAGCGGCGCGACCACGATGGTCGGCCCGCCCACGAGCAGCGCGGGCACCTGGTAGATGGCCGACTTGCCGGACCCGGTCGGCGACACCACGAGCGTGTCGCGCCCAGCGGCGACCTGGACCATCGCCTCCTCCTGCGCCGGGCGCAGCTTCGTCCACCCGTACACCTTCGCCGCGACCTCGCGCAGCCGCTCCAGCTCCCCCACCGCGTCACTCCCTCCCCGACGGCACCCGCCGCCAAACGCCGCATCCTCCCACACGCCCGCCCGTACCCCGTTGATCATGAACTTATGGCACGGTTCGGCGGCGCGTCACGGCCACAGCTCCTGTTGATCAAGGAAACCGGGCCGGGGAGGCAACAGAACCGTTGCGCGCGTGTAACTTCCATGCAAGCGACTTCTGTCAATGGTTCTGTTTACACACAGTTCGACGATGGCCTATGGTGTCCGGTGGAAGCGCTCCCAGTCTGGCACCGTCCCCGATCTCCTCCCTGCCCAAGGAGTGACATGCACGCCACGACGAGCAGAAAACATCGCCTCACCACGATCGTGTCAGCCGCCCTGCTGACCGTCGCCGCCACCGCCGTGAGCCTGCTCGCGGCCCAGCCGGCCCAGGCCGCCGTCATCTGCGAGCAGTACGGCACCGTGGTCGCCGGCAACTACGTCATCCAGAACAACCGCTGGGGCACCACCGCGACCCAGTGCATCAACACCACCAGCAACGGGTTCAGCATCACGCAGCAGGACGGCGTCGGGAGCACCTCCGGTGCCCCGGTCTCCTACCCGTCCATCTTCCTGGGCTGCCACTACAGCAACTGCAGCCCCAGCTCCCCGCTGCCCAAGCAGCTCAGCACCATCGGCACCGCGAGCAGCAGCATCAGCTACTCGTACCCCGGCAGCGGCACCTACAACGCCTCGTACGACATCTGGCTGAACGCGGACACCAACGTCTCCGGCGTCCAGGACACCGAGATCATGATCTGGTTCAACCGGCAGGGCAGCATCCAGCCCATCGGTTCGCAGACCGGCACCGCGAACATCGCCGGGCGCAGCTGGGCCGTCTGGACCGGCAGCAACGGCGCCAACAACGTGGTGTCCTACCTGTTCACCGGGTCGGTCATCAACTCGCTGAGCTTCGACGTGATGGACTTCGTCCGCGACACGTTCACCCGCGGCTCGCAGTACGGCAACAACAACTGGTACCTGACCAGCGTGCAGGCCGGTTTCGAGCCGTGGATCGGCGGCGTCGGCCTGACCGTGAACTCGTTCTCGGCATCGGTCACCAACGGCGGCGGCACCCAGCCGCCCGGCACGCCCGGCACCCCGACCGCGTCCAACGTGACCTCCAGCGGCGTCTCGCTGAACTGGGCGGCATCGTCCGGCACCGTGAGCAGCTACCAGATCGAGCGGGCCACCGGCGCGTCGAGCACCAGCTTCAGCCAGGTCGGCACGTCCGGCTCGCCGTCGTTCACCGACTCGGGCCTGGCCGCCAACACCACGTACCGGTACCGCGTCCGGGCGACCAACTCGGCCGGGTCGTCGAGCTACTCCGGCATCGTGAACGTCACCACCACCGGTGGCGGCACGCAGGTGCCCGGCACGCCCGGCACGCCGAGCGCGTCCGGCGTGACCTCCAGCGGCGTCTCGCTCAGCTGGGCCGCGTCGTCGGGCACGGTGAGCGGCTACCAGGTCGAGCGGGCCACCGGCGCGTCGAGCACCAGCTTCACGCAGGTCGGCACGCCCACCGGCACCTCGTTCACCGACTCGGGGCTGGCCGCGAACACCACGTACCGGTACCGGGTGCGGGCCGTGAACTCGGCGGGCTCCTCGGCGTACTCCGGCATCGTGAACGTCACCACCACGGGTGGGGGCGGCGGTGGCGGCTGCACCACGACCGTGTCGCCGCAGAGCCAGTGGAGCAACGGCTACGTGCTGACCGTGACGGTCACCAACACCGGCTCGTCCGCGATCAGCAGCTGGTCGTCCACCGTGACGCTGCCCTCGGGCCACGCCCACACCGGCTCCTGGCCGCAGGCGGCCGTGATCAGCGGCCAGAACGTGACCGAGAACAGCCTGGCCTGGAACGGCTCGCTCGCCCCCGGCGCCAGCACCACCTGGGGCCTGCAGGCGACCCGCCCCAACAACACCACCACCCTCCCGACCACCTTCTCCTGCACCGCCTCGTAAGCAAGATCGCTCGACTTGCCTGGCAGATGGGCGGATGTGCGCCCAAGATTCGCCCGGATGCCAGGCAAGTCGGATGATCTAGGGGGTACGCCCGCGCGGCTCAGCGCAGCTCGACCACCGCGCTGGTGCCGTGGCCGGGGCGGGACTCCCACTGCCAGGTCTCGTCCAGGCGCAGGCGGCCGTCGGGTAGTGCGGACACCAGCGACACGCAGTGGCCCGTGGACGTGGCACCGTCCAGGTTGAGCTGGGCGTAGCGGAAGTCGAGCCGGTCGCCGTCGCGGGTGCCGACGAGGAAGCCGCGCCGGATCGCGCCGCCCGCGTACTCGGCCCAGATCTCGGCGTCCCGCTCGTGGTAGGTGAAGACGGTGTCGGTGCCGACCTCGCCGCCGGCCACCTCGGACACGGCGGCGAAGCGCAGTCCGTCCAATGATCGCGTCACGAGCGCACCCTAGCCGCCGCGCGTACCGCGCCGGCGCGGCCACCGCCGGTGTAACGTCGGCCCTCATCGGCCCGAGATCATGGAGGACGACGTGCGCACCGCCCACATCGCCTGGTCACGCCACGGCGGCGAGCCGGGCATGCTGCTCCTGCACGGCTTCTCCGACTCCGGCGCGTGCTGGGACCCGGTCCTGCCGGGGCTGACCGCGTACGCGGGCGCGGTGACCCTCGACGCGCGCGGGCACGGCTCCTCCGGCCTGCCGGACGGGCCCACCGGCACCGCGGCCAACGCCGCCGACGCCGCGCTGGTGCTCGACGCGCTCGGCGCGGGCCCGCTGGTCGTGATCGGGCACTCGATGGGCGCGCTGGCCGCGGCCGCGCTGGCCGCCGCCCGGCCGGATCTGGTCCGCGCGCTGGTGCTGGAGGACCCGCCCGGCCCGCACCACACCCTGGCCGCCGACGGTATGCCGTCCTGGCTGGCCGAACTGCAGGCACTGGACCTGGCCGAGCGGATCGCCAAGGGCCGCGCCGACAACCCGGGCTGGCCGGACGCCGAGTTCGAGCCGTGGGCGGTGAGCAAGGGCGAGTTCGACCCGCGCTTCTACGACCTGCCGTACGAGACCGGACCGTCCCTGGTCGACTCGCTGGCCGGGGCGGCGTGCCCGACGCTGCTGCTCTACGGCGAGGTGGCCCGGGGCGGCCTGCTGGCTCCGTCGGACGCCGACGACTGCGCCGACGCCGCGGGCGGGCCGTTCCGCGCCGAGCGGGTCGCGCACGCCGGTCACTGCGTACGCCGCGACGCCCCGGCGGCGTTCCTCGCCGCCATCGCCAGGTTCCTGCAGCACGGCGTTACCCAGGATCTGGCGGGCTAGGCGGGCGCGGGGCCTGCCGCACGGCATGGACATCGCCCGCCCGTGCGGCGGGGTGGCGTTCGCGCCGGGTGGCGTCACCGCCGTTCAGCACCGTGCCGGACCCCGCCGTGAAGGCCCGGCACGGACGGCCCCGGCCCCTCCGGCCTTCGCAGTTTCGGGGAAACTGCGGCGCCCTTGCCTCGCGAAGCTGCAGTTTCCCCGAAACTGCAACTTCGCCCAGCCCAGCCGAGCCGGAGCGGCGTCAGGCCGCCAGGGTCTGCTCGGAGACTTCCCAGAGCCGCTGCGCGGCCGCCGGGTCGAGGGCGTACGCCGCCACGCCGCCACGCGTGCCGGGCTGGTTCGGCCCGGCCTCGTTGCAGTCCTCGAAGTAGCGCCCGGCGACACCGGCGACCAGCGGGGAGGCCGCGAGCAGCACCGACGTCGCGGCGCCCTGCTCGGGCGTCTTCCAGAAGACCTCGGCCGCGTCGAGCTGCGCCCGCAGCCGGACCAGGTCCTCCTCGGTGATGTAGCGCTGCAGGTTGGTGCTGATCGCGCCCGGCATGAGCGCGTTGACGACGATGCCGTCGGCGGCCCAGCGCCGGGACGCCTCGACGGCGAACAGCACGTTCGCGGTCTTCGACTGCCCGTACGCGAGCCACGGCTCGTACTCGCGCCGCTCGAAGTGGATGTCCTCGAAGACGACGGGCGAGCGCAGGTGCGCCGTGGAGCTGACCGACACGACGCGGGCGTCACCGGCCGCCGCGAGCGCGCCGTGCAGCCCGCGGGCGAGCGCGAAGTGCCCGAGGTGGTTCGTGGCGAACTGCATCTCCCAGCCCTGCGGGGTGCGCATCAGCGGCGACGCCATGATCCCGGCGTTGTTGACGAGGATGTGCAGCGGGCCGTCCCAGGCCCCGGTGAACGCGGCGACGGAGTCCTGGTCGGCCAGGTCGAGCCGGGCGACGTGGACCTCCTTGTTGCCGGTGGACTCGGTGAGGTCCGCGGCGGTGCGGTCGCCGGCAGCGGTGTCGCGTACCGCCAGGGTCACCTCGGCGCCCGCGGCGGCCAGCGCCCGGGCGGTCTCCACGCCGATGCCGGAGGCTGCGCCGGTGACGACGGCGCGGCGGCCGGTCAGGTCGACGCCCTGCACGATCTCGGCGGCGGTGGACGTGGCGGAGAACGGCGTGGTGATACGAGTGGTCATGATCTTTCCGTCCTGATCGACGATGCCGGAGCAGCCCTTCCGGTACAGTCAACAACCGGAGGCCCCTCCGCTACGCCCTTCACGCTATCCGGAGGATCCTCCGTTTTGCAAGCGAACGGCTGGTCAGCAGAATGAGCTGCGGCACCGGCGCGAGGAGAGGAGGAGCCGTGACCGCCCCCAGGCCGCTGCGCGCCGACGCCCAGCGCAACCGCGACCGGCTGCTCGAGGTCGCCGCGCAGGCGTTCGCCCACGACGGGCCCCAGGTCTCCCTCGACGCCATCGCCAAGCAGGCCGGGGTGGGCATCGGCACCCTCTACCGGCACTTCCCCACCCGCGAGGCGCTGATCGAGGCCGCGTACCGGCAGGAGCTGGACCGGCTCTGCGACGCGGTGCCCGGCCTGCTCGCGGAGCTGCCCCCCGATCGGGCCCTGCGCACCTGGATGGACCTGTTCTTCGAGTACCTGTCCACCAAACGCGGCATGGCCGACGCGCTGCGCGCCGTGATCGCCTCCGGCGGCGACCCCTACGCGCACAGCCGCGAGCGGCTCGTCGGCGCCATCACCGCCCTGCTGGCGGCCGCGGTGGCGACCGGTGCCGTCCGCGACGACGTCGCCGCCGACGACGTGCTGATCGGCCTCGGCGGGGTGTCCCTGGCCACCGCCGACCAATCCCGCCCCGGCCAGGCGGGACGCCTGCTCGACCTGCTCATGGATGGCCTGCGCTACCGGCGCTGACCGCCGCCCCGCGCCCAGGAGAGCATCTCGCGGGACGGCGCGCATACCACAGCACCGGCCCGGTGACACAGCAGTCGAGAGGTCACCGTCGCACCGAGGTCACCCGCCAGCCTTCCGTCGACCGCGGCCCGATCCCCGCGATGCTCCCGAACACTACGCCCCCGCACCCGATGCCACCGGCCCCGACCTGCACGGAATGCTGCGACAGGGCAGTGTCGCACCGTTCGGGAGATCTCATGAGACATCGCAGCAGAGCCACCACCGTGCTCGCGTGCACCCTCGGCCTAATCATGGCCGCCGCGGGCACCGCCCACGCGGTCATCGACGGCGAGCAACCGCCGTCCGCGCCGTCATGGACGGCCTACCTCACGTCGTCGACGCTCTTCGGACTGGTGGAGACCGGCAGCTGCTCAGGCGCGCTGGTGGCGCCCTCGTGGGTGCTCACGGCGGCACACTGCGTCGCGGAGCTGAAGGACGGCGGATACCTGACCACGAAGCCCAAGTCGCTGACTGTCGAGGTAGGTCGAGCCGACGGCAAGCGCCGAGGCACTCGGTTCGGTGTCAAGCGCATCGAGATCCAGGGCTACCGCGAGCTTGCCACACCCGGCGGCCTGGACCAGGACGTGGCTCTGCTCGAACTCGACAAGGCGTCCACCGCGAAGCCGCTGCCGATCCTGCCGGGGGCACGGTTCGCAGCCGACGGCACAGACTCCACCCTCTACGGGTACGGCTACACCCGGCCCCTGCAGCAGGCGGAGAAGGCGCACGAGAAGTCCGGCACCCTGCGACGGACCAGGCCCGGGACGACCGCTGTCGACACCGACTGCTCCTGGGCGACTCACGGACGGATCTGTCTGCTCCACCGCACGACGTCGCGGGGCGGCGCCGGCGACAGCGGCGGCCCCTGGGTCGTCGACGTGGACGGCACCCCGATGCAGGCTGCGGTCTTCACCGGCTACCTGCCGCAGGACCTCCAACAGTACGGTGAGGCGCTGTTCGACGCCGACACCCTGCCCTGGCTGCGGCAGCTCACCGGCATTCCCACACCCGTGCCCGGCCGCATCGTGCGGGATCCGGCAACCAGTGCGTCATGGCTGATCGACGCCGACGGCTTCCGCCGCCACATCCCCGACGGCGGCGCTTTCCAGTGCCTCGTGGAGCAGGGCGCCCAGGTGGTCAACCTGGCGCGGACCGGCATCGATCTCATGCCGATGCGGTCGCAGGTCGCCGAGTGCGGCGCCGGCAAGATTCTGCTGGCGGGACCCGGCGAGAACGGCTCCGAAGCCACGTTCGTGGGCGCGACACTGCAGGCGGCGGGGTACGTCGTCGAGACGCGGACCAGCCTGCCCGACTCGCTGGATGCATACCGGCAGGTCTGGTGGTTCGATGCGCACACCGGCCCGACCGCGGCCGAGATACAGCAACTGCAGGCGTTCCTGCTCGGCGGCGGCGGGGTGTACCTGACCGGCGAGCGGCCGTGCTGCGAGCAGCTCAACGACGCGGACCAGGTGATCGTGGGCGCCGTGCTGACGGATCCAGTCCACATCGGAGATTTGGGCGATCCGGGCGGGCCGATCACCGTCAACGCGGGCGTCGTCGGCGGTGCGGCCACCACACCCCACGCGATCACGTCCTGGTCACCATCGGCGCCAGGCGGTATGAGCGGGGTCGACGCCGAGAACGTGTTCGCCAGCGCGGAGGGCGTCACAGTCGCGGCAGTCTGGGACGAGTCCGACATGACCGTCGGCGCCGGCCGCCTCGCCGTCTTCATGGACATCAACTGGGTGCAGGACGGCCTGCGGGCGGACGACGCCGATGAGATCGTCGCCAACCTGGCCCGCTTCCTGGCAGCGTAGCCATCGGACGCGTGCCGCCCGGCCCCACAGGTAGCCGGGCGGCACGCCGCAAGGCAGCGGCCGAGCACGAGACCGGACTAGAGCGGATGACGGGACTGGAAAGCGAGTCGGGCATCCGCGTGTTCAGCCAGCGCTTCCAGGATGCCGTCAAGGCGGAGGAACGCCTCCCAGGGCTGCTCGCCGGTGGCCGCGCACAGGCGGGTCACGAAGGCGTCCTCCAGTTCGGGCACCCGCTTGCCCTTCCAGACCTTGTCCGCGAGCACCACCAGAAGATCCTCGACGCTGAGCAGCTCATACGCCGTGGAGCCGTGGTCCCGAGCGAAGCGGGCCAGGCGCGGGTCCACATTCCGCTGCCGGAGCAGTTCATAGCCGGCGGGCTCGTGCGCCGAGCCGGGCCCGGACAGCTCCGCCGGATGCCGCACCTTGCCGATGTCGTGCGTCGCCGCGCCGAAGCAGACCTCGGCGGCGTCGCAGACCAGCGCCGGGTACGCGGCCACGACCTGCTCCACGAGCGTGGCGGCGACGTCGTGCACCGCCCGCAGGTGCGCGGCGAGCCGCGGCGGCGCGTCCAGTGCGGACAGCATAGCCACCACCTCGTCGGGCAGTGGCCGCAGCGGCGGGTCGGCCGCCTCGGTAAGAACGAGATCGAGCGCACCGCGGCGCGGGTGGGTCGGCGTCACCCGCGAAGGTTAGCCGCCAGGCCCCTCGACGGCTTGCCCCATGGCTCCGGAGTCCAGGACGGCAAACCTCGCGCCGGTGCGGTTGTAGCGTTCGCGACGCGCTCGCGGCCGCGCTGCGGCGGCTCAGCTGACCAGCTCCAGCAGGCGGGCGGCCTGCGCCTGCAGCGTGCCGGAAGGATTGCGCCCGGCCGCGCCGTTGCCCGGCAGCAAGCCAGTAGCACCACAGCGCCGCGAAGACGCCACGGGACCAGCGCAGCCGGTCGGGGTCGACGTCGAACTCGGCCAGGAAGCGGGTCCAGTCGGCATCACGGGAGGACAAGTGCTCGACGAGGGTCCCCACCTCGTAGGCGACGTCCGAGCCACCGGCGTCCTCGAAGTCGATGACGCGCACCCGCCGGCCGTCCCACAGATAGTTGGACAGGTGGGGATCACAGTGGCCGACGACGGTGTCCACCGCGTCGTCGCGGTGGGGCGGGACAGGAACGCGACCGCTGCATCGAACGCCTCCCCGGCGATCCCGTCCGGGCCGAGTCGCCGACGCGTACATGGCACGCGCCGCCGCGACCGCCTCCGCCGGGTGGTACCTGCGGGGCGGGAGGTCCTGTGCGGGCACCGACCACATCCGGCGCAGCGCCGCAGCCAGGCCGTCGAGCTGGGCCGTGGACAGCGGGCCGGAAAGCGGCACACCGGGCAGGACGCTCATCGTCACTGACGGGGGCACGGCGTCGAGTTCCCGCGCCAGTGGCTCGGGCACCAGGCGGGGAGGTGGCGGTGCAGGTGGTTCAGGATGAGCCACTCGCGACGGTGCTCGTCGCGGCCCCAGGAGGTATCGCTTGACCAACACGCCGCAGTCCACGGCTAATGGGTCTGCATCGGGGCAGCCTATGCCGCAGTGTGCTGGTGCAGCTACTCAACTTCGTCGCGTCAATCGGCGGCGGGACTCCTCCTCCGGCACGCCTTCCAGGTGAGTCAGGACACCCAGAGGTGGCCGGACGGCTCACGCAGGATCACGGTGCGGTCGCCTCGGCGCGCGCCGCGAGGGCGTCCGGCATCGGGACTCAGAGCCTGACGCGAGACTGCGGGAACCCTGCCGACTCGCGCCGACGGCATACTGCGCGCACGATTCGGGCTGCGCCGCTAATGTTGCGCTTCGGCGGGGGAAAGTATATAAGGCTCTGGCAGGCGCGTTCGTCGGTCGTTTCCTCGACGGCGAAAATATGCGATCGAACAAATGCACAATACGACGTTCGTCGCCTGAAATGCCGCATATTCCCAGGACGCCGGCGGGACGACGTGATTGGAGAACACAATTACGAGCCAGCTACAGATCAGGCCGCCACCAAGCGCCTGCGGCCGTATCGCGACCGCCACGACCGGAATCAATACGGCGAGTACGGTCGTGCCGATCCAGAGTACCGATGCTGGACGATCCCCATGAGCGTAGGACAGCATACACGCGTTGACTATTCCGCAAACGATCATGATGAGTGCCGTTGGCTTACTTAACGGAAGCCGCAACTGGGGTCGCCTGGGCTTCCGGGAAAGCCCGACGATGGCGAATATCGCGCCGATCACCAGCGCGCACCTGGCAACGAGAACGGCATATCCAAGAATTTCATGCAGATAATAATCGCCGAAACGTATCATCTGTCCGTCGACGAGCAGGCTTGCGCCACCGAGGCCGAGTAGCAGTTCTGCAGGCATGGCAACGCAGTCGAGTAGAACGTATCCGATCAGCAATCCGAGCCCCGCCATGTTAACCGAACGCGCGGAACGTCCGAGGCGCCAGACTGCAGTGCCCACGAAGCCGTCGATAGAGGCATTGCACAAGGAGAGCGCGGCGATCCAAAACCAATCCGAGGCATAAGGGGTATAACCGACGATATAACCATGTTTGCGCATCACCGTAGCTTCTAAGAACAGACCCACGAATTGCAGTAGGGCCGAGATCCCGCCGGCGGCCAAGGCCGTCCACCCAGCAGCTTCGAAGTACTTCGACCACCGCAGCGCCGTGGCGGGCTGTGCACTGGTTGTGCCCGGTGACGCATTCTTCGCCACGGGACCGTGCACGTATGCGATTGACGGTAACCGGGTTTCTGGAGCACCGGGGCTATCTGAAATGAATGAACTGGCCGCTGGATTACGCGTGAGCGCGAGCTTGTCCGCGGTGCCGGTGCCGCCTTGCCTGGGCCTCGGAAGCCCTCTCAAAGCGGTTGTATTCAGAAGGCGCCGGTAGATGGTGCTAAAGGTCATCAACTCCGGTCCATCGGGCACGCCGTCGCGCAGTAGCTCGATGAGCACCCCCGTGAACGACGTGTTCCTGGCACCAACCGGAGCGAGGGCCAGACTGTTGGGGGCAGTGGCGGCGAGAATGTATGTACCTTCGATCTGCATCTGTCCGACTACGGGGTCATCGCCGCTCATATCCGGGATGGCTCGACCGCTAAAGCAGCAGTCGAGCAACACAATACGATTCTTCGCAGGGCTTTCACTCAGCACTTCCCGCACGACGTCGTAGGCAAGTGCACTCACCCTCAACTCGTCGGTGTCGGTGTCGGCCAGGCTGAGGTAAAGCTCATTTCGCGGGCCAATCCTGCCGTGGCCGGCGAAGTAGACAACCAAGGTGTCTTCGGCGATAGAAGCTACGTTGCGCAACGCCCTGTACACCGTGCGGGGATCGGCTGGGTCGGCCAGCACGTGGCAGTTCCGGGATTCAATACCTCCAATACTCTCGTTGGTGATAACTTCGGCTAGGTCTAGGAGATTGTTCCGCACGGCAGGTAGCTCGGGAAGCCGATCGGAGGCGTAAGAGCTGACCCCGATCAAGAGTGCGTGTGACTGCGCTGGATCAGGTAGCCGCACTCTATTTCTCCGGCAGTGATTGCGGCGATTGGACAGTTACGCCAAGCACTTCACGCAATAGCCGCTCCGGGTCGGCCACTCGCTTAGCGTCCACAGCTACCTCACGGCCATCGGACGTAGTCACCTTGACCGTCACATCGGAGCGGCGCTGAGTAAGCCAGGAAGCCAATGACCTCGACAGTGCCAGCCACAACGTTCCGCCGCTTACGACCACGGCGGCCGCCTGGATGACGAGCTCGGCGGTTACGCCCATCGTCCCTTCCGCCGAAGGAAGGTCGGCCACTGCTACCCTGCCGCGCAGTTCGGGCTCGTTTTGCAGCCAATCTCGCAAGATCAAGAGGTTCTCGGTCGGGCCATCAACTGTCATGCGGACTTCCACGGCAACCTCCTGCTTTCTCGGCCCGGTGCCTCAACATCCGGCACAGATTCTCTTTATCGCCTGCCAATGCTTCCGTGATGGCCGGTAAATGAGAACCATGCGTGCTGCCCGCAGACAGTCGGGTTGTCGACACACTCGGCGCACTGGCATCTTCATGCCAAGATGCCAGGCGCTGGCGCGGGATCTCGACGAATAGTGTCGGCAGTGGGGCGGTATCGTGGTGGATCAGCGCAACGCGCACTGTCGCGGACTCGCACCTTGATCGACGAGCGATTCCGGCGATTGTCGCTGCGCTCTATAAGCTGGTGCACGAGGCACCCGACCGGCGGACCCGCCACGCCGCGGGCCGCGCCCTGGTCGCGCTGGGTGCGCCGGCCGGCCCGCACCGGTACTTTCCACCGGCGCCCGTGCGGCGGGCCACCGCCTGGCTGCAGGGACACCGCGATGAGGGGCGGCCGCCGTCAACCGTGCTGCTGTCCGATCCGGACGCGCTGGTCCGGGCGCGTGCCGCGGCAGCGCTGGGGCGGTTGCCGTACCGCGAAAGCGTGCCGCACCTCGCCGCGCTGCTGACCGACCCGGAGCCCCGGGTCCGTGCCAACGCGGTCACCGCGCTCGGCCGGCTCGGCGGGGATGAGGCCCGCGCCGCCCTCGCCGGGCACGGCGACGACGCGCACCGGGACGTATGCGACGCGCTCGCGGCCGCCCTGCGCCGCATCGACGGGTCCGCCTGACCGGGCGCGTGTCCGCGAGTTGGTCAGCTCACCAGTTCCAGCAGCCGGACCGCCTGGTGCTGCAGCGTGCCGGGTGGATTGCGGCGGGCCGCGCCGTTGCCGGGCAGCAGCCAGTAGCACCACAGCGCCGCGAACACACCCCGTGACCAGCGCAGCCGGTCGGGATCGACGTCGAACCCAGCGAGCCAGCCGGTCCAGTCGGTGTCGCGCGAGGACAGATGCTCGATCAGCGTGCCGAGCTCGTAGGCGACGTCCGAGGCGCCGGCGTCCTCGAAATCGATGATGCGCACCTCCTGGCCGTCCCACAGGTAGTTGGGCAGGTGGGGATCGCTGTGCCCCACGATGACGTCCACCGCGTCGGGCCGGCAGGGCCTCGCCAGGAACGCTGTCGCGGCGTCGAACGCCTCCCCGGCGATCCCGTCCGGCCGGGTCGCCGACGCGTACATGGCACGCGCCGCCGCGACCGCCTCCGCCGGGTGGTACCTGCGCGGCGGCAGTTCCCGCGCGGGCACCGACCACATCCGGCGCAGCGCCGCGGCCAGGCCGTCGAGCTGGGCCGTGGACAGCGGGCCGGTCAGCGGCTCGCCGGGCAGGACGCTCATCGTCACCGACGGGGGCACGGCGTCGAGTTCCTGCGCCAGTGGCTCGGGCACCAGGCCGGGGAGGTGACGGTGCAGGTGGTTCAGAATGAGCCACTCGCGACGGTGCTCGTCGCGGTCCCACGAGGTGTAGCGCTTGACCAGGACACCGCCGTCCACCGACAGCTCGTGGGTCTGCATCGAGGCAGCCTAACGGCCCTGTGGACGGTGCGCTGCCCCTCCTTGCGGCTCAAGCGCAGCCATCCGGCTACGCAGCTCCTCCTCCGATACGTCCTCCAGGTGGGTCAGGAACACCCACAGGTGGCCGGACGGGTCACGCAGGATGACGGTGCGGTCGCCGTGGAACATGTCCTTGAGACGTCCGCCGGTCTACCTGCTCAGCGATTGCCGGCACTCCGACCGGCTGGCAGCCGCGCTCGAGCACAGAACGGTGCGACGTCAACAAGGGCACCTTCCTCTGCGTATTCCGATAAAGAGGTGCCCTTCCTTCAGCTCAAGGTGGTGATGATCTCGGTGAGGATGGCGAAGGTCTTGGTGTCGTCGGGGGTGGCGGCGTGGGGTTGGCGGAAGCGGGCCAGGTCGACGGCTATGTCGGCGAGGGTCCAGCGTTCGCGGTAGAGGTCCAGTAGGGACGAGTCGGGGGTGTGGCCCGTGGCTTGGGCGTACGCGGTGTGGATGGTGTCGTCGTCGGCGGCGAGCAGCCACAGGTCGCGCTCGGGTGGGGCGAGCAGGACGGTGTCCCAGTCGATGAGGCGCCAGCCGTCGGGCGTGAGCATGGTGTTGCCGGGGTGGGGCTCGCCGTGGGTGAGCACGACGGGTGCGTCCCGGTGCTCCTCGACCCGCCGTTCGTAGCGGGTGAGCAGGTCGCGGACCGGCCGGGCGTGTGCGGTGAGCAGGCGGACGGCGCGGTGGGCGTAGGGGCCGCAGTCCGGGGTGTCGCCGCTCAGCGCCGCGTGCAGGCCGTCGAGGTGCGGCACGGTGAAGTCGTCGCGCAGGGCGCCGCGGCGTGCGGCGGCGGGTGCGGTGTGCACGGCGACCACCATCTCCAGCACGGCTTCCCGGTGGCCGGGTGCGGTGTACTCACCCCAGCCGAAGCTCTGCCCGTCGAGGTGCGGATACAGCGCCGCGGCGAAGGCGCCGACGCGCACGAGCGGCTCACCGCGCCGGGCTCGCAGCGGCGCGACGGCGAACGCGAGACCACTGTCGTGCAGGGAACGCGCGACGGACAGGGCCGCCCGCAGCCGACGGTACGCGCCGTCGAGCGACTCATTGCCCGTGCGCCTGCGGTGCAGCTCATCGACGGTGAGGAACCACCTTCGGCCTGCGGCGTCGGTGACGCACCAATGGTGACTCCCCCAGCCCACCGGCTGGTACGCCAGAGTCACCGCCCCGATCCCCCACCCTTCGTCCAGTACGGCGACGAGCTCGTCCTCGGCCAGGTCGGCGGGAGGCGTCAACATGTCCGCCACCCTACGAGCCACCCCGCCAAGGTCAACCGATTTCCGTGGCAGGGGCACTGAGGGCGGCGCCGAGGACAGCGATCACGACGTCGTGGGCGGCGCACCGACCCCAGTCTCATTTCCGACTCACCATGCGTCCATGATGTTGGATCGATCATGCACACGCGGCGCTGAACAGCGCGTTAACAGAGTCGTCGGGAGGCTGCGCCTGATACCGCAACCTGGGATGAAGACTGCCCGCCCGGACCACCGGTCTATATGGTCACCGCATGGATCTCTGGGTCGCGGTCGCCGGGTTCGGCGTGGGTGTCGTGGTCGGGCTCACCGGCATGGGCGGCGGCGCGCTGATGACCCCCCTGCTGGTGCTGGTGTTCGGGGTGCCGCCGCTGAGCGCGGTCTCCAGCGACCTGGTGGCCGGCGCGATCATGAAGCCGTTCGGCGGGGCGGTGCACTGGCGGCGCGGCACCGTGGACATGCGGCTCGTGCTGTGGCTGTGCGCGGGCAGCATCCCGGCCGCGTTCTGCGGCGTGTTCGTGGCCAAGGCGTTCGACAGCGAGGGCGCCTCGGAGGTCATCCAGTCGCTGCTGGGCGCCGCGCTGCTGATGGCCGCCTCCGGGCTGGTGCTCAAGGCCTGGTTCGGGCTGCGCGAGCAGGCCCGTGCCGCGGCGGACCCGTCCCGGGAGGCCGTCGTGGGCGACCCGGCGCCCGTTCGCGTACGCATAATTCCGACCGTGCTGGTCGGAGCAGTGGGCGGGCTCGTCGTCGGGGTCACCTCGGTCGGCTCCGGCTCGCTGATCGTGATCGCGCTGATGGCGCTCTACCCTGCGCTGCGGCCGCAGCAGCTCGTCGGCACCGACCTGGTGCAGGCGGTGCCGCTGGTCGCCGCCGCCGCGCTCGCGCACCTGCTGTTCGGCGACTTCCAACTCGCGCTGACGGTGGCCCTGATCGCCGGTGCGGTGCCCGGCGTGCTGCTCGGCGCGGCCGTGTCGTCCCGCGCCCCCGGCGGCCTGATCCGCTTCGCGCTGACCGTGGTCCTCACCGCCAGCGGCCTGAAGCTGCTCGGCGCGAGCACCATCGCCGTCGGCGTCACCACCGCAGCCCTGCTCGCCGCGCTCCCCGCCCTCTGGCTCCTGGCCCGCCACCGCCTCGGCCTCACCGCCCGCGCCACCCCCACCGACTCCCAGCCCGACGCCCCCCAGCCTGGCGTAACTCTTGAAGCGTCGCGCCGTCGAGGAGCGACGGAGGCCGCGCCTCTTTGAGAGTTGCGCCACCGGCGGGGTGGCGGGCTGGTGGTTTCGGTCAGGGGCTCGGCGGTACGAGCGCGCGGAGTTTGTCGGGGTTGCTGAGGAGCTGGAGGCCGACGATGTGGCCGGCCTCGGACTCCCAGGTGAGCAGCTGCCAGCCCGGTCCGAGCAGGACGATCGCGGCGGGGCCGCCGTTGACCTCGGCGACGCGCCATTCCACCCGGCTCGCCTTCTCGGTGATGCCGATGATGAAGCGGGCCACCTTCGGCGCCCCGACGACCGGGTTGAGGGCCGCACGGACCTTGCCGCCGCCGTCGCTCCACAGCACGACCTCGTCGGCCAACAGCTCCTCCAGCGCGGCACGGTCGCCCGTGCTGGCCGCGGCCAGGAAGCGCTCGACCAGGGCGCGGTGATCCACGGTGTCCACCGCGAACCGGCTGCGATCCTCGCCGACGTGGTCGGCCGCGCGCCGGTGCAGCTGGCGGGCGTTGGCCTCGGTCAGCCCCAGGGTCTGCGCGATCTCGGCGTACGGCAGCTCGAACGTCTCGCGCAGCAGATACACCGCGCGCTCCGGCGGGGTGAGCCGCTCCAGCAGGCGCAGCGCGGCCAGGGACAGCGTCTCGCGCTGCTGCGCCGTCTCCGCCGGGTCGGTGACCTGCCGCCCGATCGGGGCCGGCTCGGGCAGCCAGGTGCCCGGGTAGGTCTCCCGGCGGCGGCGCGCCGAGCGCAGCTGGTCCAGCGCCAGCCGGGTGGTGACGGTGACCAGCCAGCCGCGCGGGTCGGCCAGCGCCGCCCGGTCCGCGTCATGCCAGCGCAGCCAGGTCTCCTGCAGCACGTCCTCGGCGTCCCACCAGCTGCCGAGCATCCGGTACGCCAGGCCGAGCAGCACCGGGCGGTGCTGCTCGAATCCGTCGGCGGCCACGGCGCGTGCCTCGGTGACGGCGGACATCACAGCACCGGTTCCAGCCGGGTGGTCACGCCGATGCGGTTCCACAGGTTGATGAGTCCGATCGCGAGGATCAAGTCGGCGACCTCCTTGTCGGTGAAGCTGGCGCGGGCGGTGTCCCACACCTCGTCGGAGACGCCGTGCTCGCCGAGCCGGGTCACCTCGTCGGTCAGGGCGAGCGCGGCCCGTTCACGGGCGTCGAAGCCGGGGAACTCGCGCCAGGTGCTGACGCCGAGCACGCGGCGCACGTCCTCGCCGTGCTTGAGCAGGTCCCCGCCGTGCAGGTCGACGCAGTACGCGCAGCCGTTCAGCATGGACGCGCGCAGCTTGACCAGGTCCAGCAGGCGGGCGTCGAGCTGGTGGCGCAGGTACTTCTCCAGGCCCAGCACGGCCCGGTAACCCTCCGGCGCGATCTCGCCCACGTTCATGCGCTGGCTCATCAGGCACTCCCCTTCCGTTCTCCAGTTTCACGGAGACCGGAGGCCCCCGTCCCGGGAACGACGGGACATGGGGGCCGCGATGTGACAGATCGCCACCGGCTGGGACATAGGTCACAGCCGGGCGGGGTCAGCGCAGCGCGGGTTCGGCCAGGGACGCCTCGGCGAGCATCACGCGGCAGGCCGCGGCGCAGGCGTCGCAGGCGTCGGCGGCCGCCGCGCAGCTCGGGCGGCGGTCGGCATGGGCCCGGCACTCGTTCGCGCACACGTCGCAGACCGTCGCGCACGCCTCCAGCACGGAGCGGACCAGCTCGGGATGGTTGCCGCGGAAGCGGTCGAGGATCTCGCCGGCGGTCGCGCACATGTCGGCGGTGTCGAGGTTCGTGCGGATGCAGATCACCAGCTCGGCCACGGCCGGATCGCCCAGGCACGCGTCGGCGCAGGCGTTGCACGCCTCGGCGCACAGGTTGCACGCGCGTACGCACGCCGCCCGGTTGTCGTGCCGGAGATCCTCCTCGTCGCGGTACATCGGGGTCATCGGCTGCATGGCTCGCCTCCAGATGATCAATCGTACGCGCGCGGGCGGCTCAGGTGCGCGGCTTCGCGGTGATCACGGCGCGGCGCCGGCCCCGGGGGCGGGCGTATGCGCGGTTCGCCCACTCGCGGCGGCGCCCGGCCCGCTCTGCTCTGCTCACAGAGCCGCAACGGTCCTGTAAGCAGAGCAGAGGCGCTGGGTCAGCCGACCGCCAGCGGCTCGTCGGGCCGCTTGCCGGCCGCCGGAGCAGCGTCCGCGCCGTCCTCGGCGCCGAGGTCGGCGCTGTCGGCGGCGCTCTCCTGGGCCAGGCGGTCGGCACCGCTGAGCGTGCTGAGCGGCTTCTCCTTGATGAACAGCACCACGATCAGCGCCAGCGCGGCGAACGGGGCGCCGATCAGGAACAGGTCCGCGGTGGCGACGCCGTAGATCTCGGCGATGATCGCCCGGACCGCGGGCGGCAGTGCGGCCAGGTCGGGGACCTGGGTCGAACCGCCACCGGCCGCGGCGGGGCCGAACTTCTCCGCCGACAGGTCGGTGATCCGGTTGGCCATGACCGCGCCCAGCGCGCTCACGCCGATGGCACCGCCCATGCTGCGGAAGAACGTCAGCACCGAGGTGGCCACGCCGAGCTCGTGCGCGGGCACGTCGTTCTGCGCGGCGAGCACCAGGTTCTGCATGAGCAGGCCGACGCCGATGCCGAGCACCGCCATGTACGCCGACAGCAGCGGCACGCTGGTGGTGTGGTCGATGGTGCCGAGCAGCAGCATGCCCGCGGTCATGATGACGCCGCCCGCGACCAGGTAGATCTTCCACTTGCCGTACTTGGTGATGAGACCGCCCGCGACCGTGGACGACACCAGCAGACCGAAGATCATCGGCAGGCTCATCAGGCCGGCGACCGTCGGTGACTTGCCCAGCGAGATCTGGAAGTACTGCGACAGGAACACCGCGCCGCCCATCATCGCCAGACCCACCAGCACACTGGCGATGATGGTCAGGGCGACCGTGCGGTTGCGGAACAGGTTCAGCGGGATGATCGGCTCGGCGGCCCGCGACTCGACCAGCACGGCCAGGGCCAGCAGCACCACGCCCGCCGAGACCAGCAGCGCGGTCCAGCCCGAGGCCCAGGCGAACTTCTGCCCGGCCAGCGTCGACCAGACCAGCAGCGTGGACACGCCCGCGGTGATCAGGAACGCGCCGAGGTAGTCGATCTTCACCTTGCCGGGCGGGGTCGCTGGCAGGTGCAGGGTGCGCTGCAGCAGGTAGATCGACAGCAGCGTGAACGGCACGCCGATCAGGAACGTCCAGCGCCAGCCGAGCCAGTCGGTGTCGACGATGACGCCGCCGATCAGCGGCCCGGCGATGGTGCCGATGCCGAAGACCGCACCGAAGATGCCGGAATAGCGGCCCATCTCGCGCGGCGGGATCATCGCCGCCATGACGATCATGGCGAGCGCGGTCATGCCACCCGCGCCGACGCCCTGGACCAGCCGGCTGACGAGCAGGGTCTCGACGTTCTGGGAGAGACCGGCGATGAGCGAGCCCACGACGAACAGGCCGAGCGAGAGCTGGATGAGCAGCTTCTTGCTGTAGAGGTCGGCCGCCTTGCCCCACAGCGGAACGGTGGCCGTCATGGCAAGCAGCTCGATGGTGACGATCCAGGTGTAGACGGACTGGCTGCCGTGCAGCGCGCCGATGATGCGCGGCAGCGCGTTGGCGACGATCGTCGACGCGAGGATGGACACGAACATGCCGAGCATCAGCCCGGACAGTGCCTGCATCACCTCGCGCCTCGACATGGAGGTGGGCTCGGCGCCCTGGTCCGCCTGGTCGGGCGGGTTGGCGGTGGTGGTCATTCGTTTCCTCACGTGATGTTTCGACCGGGTGAGGATCACCCGGGGGGACGGGGGCCGGGATCAGGCGGCGCGGTCGGGCAGCCCCGCGGCCAGATCGGTGAACGCCTCGTCGACCAGGGCGCCCAGCGACAGCCGGCCACCCGCCTCCATCCAGCGGGTCGCGGCGACCCGGAAGGCCGCGCTGGTGGTGGCGACGACGAGCGCCGGATAGCCGTGGGCGACGGGGTCGACACCCAGGTGCGCGGCGATCAGCTCGGTGGTCACCCGTTCGGCCTCGGCGCCGCTGAGCACCAGCCGGGGCAGCAGCTGCGGGCTGCGGTGGAACACCTCCATGCGCAGGAACCAGTGGTCGCGGTCGGCCTCCATCGCCGCGACGACCAGCAGCACCGCGCGGCGGACCGCCTCCAGCACCGGCATCGCGGGCAGCAGCGCGGCCAGCCGCGCGCGCATCGCGTCCACCTCGACCAGGTGGTCGCCGAGCACGGCGTCCTCCTTGGAGGCGAAGTAGTTGAAGAACGTGCGCGGCGAGACGCCCGCGGCGGCGCTGATGTCGTCCACGGTCACGTGGTCGAACCCGCGATCGGCGCACAGTCGCAGCGCCGCGCCGGTCAGCGCGGCCCGGGTCTGCTGCTTGCGCAGGTCACGCCGGCCCAGCGGGGCGGCGTCGGAGTGCACGTCGGGAACCACCGCACGATTCAAGCTGGAACTTGCAGAGACTGCAAGTTCATATCCGGGTGGCGCGGGCCGCATATCCGGATTGCCCCGGGACCGGCCGGGCCGTTATGGTCTGGCGCGTGACTGCCGGGTCGGCCCAGTGCCGTGATCAGAACAGGCATCCGGCTGTGCCGTGATCGCCCGGCGGGCCCGCGGCCCGCCCTCCTTCGTCGTCGCCCGCACGAGCGGAGCCTGCCGAGGAAGGAGGTGAGCGCATGTCCCGCTTCGAGGAACTCAACACCGGGGACGTCCTGGTCGGCCAGGTCGTCTCGATCGTGCCCTTCGGCGCCTTCGTCAGGATCGCCGACGACGCCGACGGCCTGCTGTACGGCGAGACCGAGCCGCAGGTCGGTTCGAGCGTCACGGTACGGATCCTGGAGATCGATCGTGAGAAGCGCCGCGCCAGCCTGACGCTGGTGTGACGTGACGGGGGAGGCGGCCCGGTGCGGCCGCCTCCCCCGTGCTCACGCCTCCAGCACCTCCTCGAACAGGCGGCGCACCGTACGCGGCGGCTCGCCCGGCGGCGCGTAGCCGACCCGCACCGCCAGCTGCGGGTAGCCGCCGTCCGGCAGCAGCCGGCGCAGCTCGTCCCTGGTCACCGACAGCTCGGTGACGTCGCTGATCGGTGCCGTGCCCAGTCCCGCGCGCACGGCGGTCAGCAGCACCGCCGACAGCGCCTCACCGCCTCGCAGCCAGTCCGCCGGGCCGTCGTGCTCGGTGAACACCACGGCGTAGCGGGCGCCCCGGTCCGAGTCCGGCCCCGCCGCCAGCGTCGGCCCCCCGAACGGGGCGAAGTCACGCACCGGCACCCGGCGCGGCACCGCCCGCACCGCGCCCGCGGTGTCCACCCCGTCGCCGCTCCACGGCGGCCGGTGGGTCCAGTCGGCCAGCTCGGCCCGGTATTCCGGATCGGCCATCCGCAGCGCCCCGGCGCGGACCACGTTCAGCGCCAGCACGGCCAGCTCGCCGTCGCCCACCAGCTGCAGGTCGGCGCCCTGCGCCCGCGCCGCCGCGACCAGCTCCGCGCACACCTCGGCCGCCACCGGCCGCTCGGTGAACGCCCGCCGGTCGGTGCGCCGGCGCGGGATGGCCGCGAACGCCCCCCGCTCCGCGGCGGTGGTCTCGTGCGGCCCCGTCAGGGTCAGCTCGGCGAGCAGGTCCGGGTCCTCCGGGGCGGGCAGGCGGCGCACGTCCACCGCGTACCCGGCCATGGCCAGCGCCACCCGGGCGTGGTGCAGCGCGACGCCGCAGCTGACCGTCAGCAGCCGGGCCTGCGGGTCGGCCACCAGCAGCTGGCGCTGGCGGTCGGCGTAAAGCCGCAGCCGGCCGCCCCCGGTGACCCAGCGCCACGGCTGCGTGTTGAAGATGGAGGGAGCGGCGAGCGCGGTCCGGGCCGCGTCACGCAGCACCTCGTCAGGCAGGGATTCGTCGGCTCGCATGAGTCCACTGTGCGCCTCGTCACCGCGGCCGGGCAGGGCCGCCGGTAGTGGCTGGCCGGGACGTGGGTCACCTTCCCAGCCGGGACTTAGGTCCCTTCCCGCGGTGGCCTGTGAGCGGGCAGACTGCAGGAGTGATCCGTGTGTTCCTGCTCGACGACCACGAGGTGGTGCGGCGCGGGCTGAGCGACCTGCTGCAGGCCGACGGCGACATCGAGGTCGTGGGCGAGTCGGGCTCGGCGGCCGAGGCGGTGCGGCGCATCCCCGCGCTGCGCCCCGACGTCGCCGTGCTGGACGCCCGGCTGCCCGACGGCAGCGGCATCGACGTGTGCCGCGACGTTCGGTCGGTCGACCCGGACATCAAGGGCCTGATCCTGACGTCGTACGAGGACGACGAGGCGCTGTTCGCCGCGATCATGGCGGGCGCCGCCGGGTACGTGCTCAAGCAGATCCGGGGCACCGACCTGGTCGACGCCGTACGCCGGGTCGCAGCCGGGCAGTCGCTGCTCGACCCGGCGGTGACCCTGCGGGTGCTGGAGCGCATCCGCAACCCGCAGCACCAGCCGGACCAGCTCAAGTCGCTCACCGAGCAGGAGCGCAAGATCCTCGGCTACGTCGCCGACGGCCTGACCAACCGGCAGATCGCGGCGCAGATGTTCCTGGCCGAGAAGACGGTCAAGAACTACGTGTCCAGCCTGCTGGCCAAGCTCGGCCTGGAGCGGCGCACCCAGGCCGCGATCCTCGCGGTCAAGCTGCGCGAGCAGGGCCAGCGCTAGCCCAGCGGCACCCGCCAGTCGAGCACGGTGCCGGTGGGCTCGTTCGGCTCGACGGACAGCGACCCGCCGCGCAGCGCCGCCCGCTCCCCGAGGTTGACCAGCCCGCCCCGGGCCACCGCGCCGCCGCAGCCGTCGTCGCCGACCGTGACGGCGAGCCCGCCGGATCCGACGCCCACCCGCACCCGCACCCGGCTCGCCCCGGCGTGCCGCACCACGTTGGACAGCGCTTCGCGGATCACCGCGAGCAGGTCGGCGCGCAGCTCCTCGGGCACCGCGCTGTCGAGCGGCCCGTCCAGCACCAGCTCCGGCCGGAAGCCCAGCCCTGCGGCGGCGTCCTCGGCCAGCCCGCGCAGCTCGGCCCGCAGCGACTCCCCGGCCGGGCTGCGCAGCTCGAAGATCGCCCCGCGGATGTCGCGGATGGTGCTGTCCAGCGCGTCCACCGCCGTGCCGATCCGGCTCGCCACCTCGGGCCGCTGCCCCGCCATCCCCGCCACCGTCTGCAGCTGCAGGCCGGTGGCGAACAGCCGCTGGATCACCACGTCGTGCAGGTCGCGGGCGATGCGCTCCCGGTCGGACAGCACCAGCAGCTGCTCGCGGTCCTCCCGGGCCCGCGCCTGCTGCAGCGCCAGCCCGGCCTGGCCCGCGAACGCCGTCAGCAGCAGCTCGTCGTCGACCCGCGCCGGGCCGGGATACCCGACCAGCAGCACCCCCTGCGCGCCGGCCAGCGGCGCGGCGACGGCGCGCACGTCGGGCACCGGCACCGGCCACGGGGCGGCCTTGCCGAGCCGTTCCAGCGCGACCACCTGGTGCAGGTCCAGCACCGGGCGCAGGCCCGTCTGCCCGGCCGGCAGCTCCGCCCCGGACAGGCCGGGCACCGGCTCGGCGGCGTCCACCGCGGCCACCCGCAGCGTGCCCGCCGCCTCGTCGTGCAGCAGCACCGCCACCAGCGACGCTTCGGCCACCTCGCGGGCCCGGCGGGCCACCAGGGCCAGCGCCTCGCCGGTGGACAGGTCACCGGACAGCGCGGTGGTGATCTCCGAGGTGGCGGCGAGCCAGTGCTGGCGGCGCTGCGCGAGCGCGTACAGGCGGGCGTTCTCGATCGCGGCGCCGGCCGCCGCCGCCAGCGCCATGGTGATCTCCTCGTCGTCCTCGGTGAACGACGCCGCCTCTCGCTTCTCGGCCAGGTAGAGGTTGCCGAACACCTGGTCGCGGATGCGGATGGGCACCCCGAGGAAGCTCTTCATGGGCGGGTGGTGCGGCGGGAAGCCGACCGAGCGGGGGTGCGCCGAGATGTCCGGGACCCGCACCGGGTGCGGCTCGGCGATGAGCAGCCCGAGCACGCCGTGCCCGGTGGGCAGGTCGCCGATGGCCGCGTGCGCGCGCGGGTCGATGCCGTGCGTGATGAACTCGACCAGCGTGCGGTCGGGCCCCACCACCCCGAGCGCGCCGTAGCGGGCGTCGGCCAGGTGGCACGCCGCGACCACGATCCGCTCCAGCGTCGAGCGCAGGTCCAGGTCGGTGCCGATGCCGACGACCGCGTCGAGCAGGCTGCGCAGCCGCTCCCGGCTCGCCATCACCTCGGCGACGCGATCCAGCAGCTCCTGCAGCAGCTCGTCCAGACCCGCCCGCGACAGCGGCGGCAATCCCAGCGTGTTCCACTGCTGTTCCACACCGGCGATGCTATGACGGGCCGCCCGGCGCGCGAAACCGGTCACCGTGCCAGCAGTGCGACCAGGTCGCTGCCGGTGACGATGCCGACCGCGACGCCGCGCGCGTCGACCACGGCCACCGCGTCCACGCACTCGGTGCGCATCAGCCGTGCCGCGTCCACCACCGCCGCCTCCGCGGCGACCACCGCGGGCGTACGGTCCAGCACCGAGGAGACCCGCCGGTACGTCAGTGAGGTGGGCTCAGTGGCCCAGGCCGCCACCACGGACCGGTCGGCGAGCACGCCCACGCAGCGGCCGCCCTCGTCGGTCACCACCAGGTGCCGCAGCCGGTCCCGCACCATCACGCCGAGCGCCTCGCCGAGCGTCGCCGACGTCTCCACGCACCGCACCGGCGCGCTCATCACCTCGCTGAGCTGCCGCCAGGCCAGCCCGGGCGACGCCGTACGCCCGTCCGTACCCCACGTGTCCGCGATCCGCGTGTCCATGACCCACCCCCCGGCCAAACCACCCTCAGCTCCAGGATGATCCGCCGCGGCCCGCGTGCCCAGGGCCGTTGGACCCGCTCCCGGCGGACGCCCGTCAGGCGCGGGCGACCAGGACCGGGCAGGCGGCGTGGTGGAGCAGCTGCTGGCTGACCGAGCCGAGCAGCAGGCCGGTGAAGCCGCCCCGGCCGCGGGCGCCGACCACCACGAGCTGTGCCTGCTCACTGAGCCGGACCAGCTCCTGGCCGGCCCGCCCGGAGATCACCTCGGCGCGGACCCGTACCTCGGGATGGCGGCCCCGGCTGGCGTCTAGGGCGTCCTGCAGCATGTCGAGCTCCTCCTTGCGGGCGGACTCGGCGTCGTAGAGCTGGGTGGCGGCCAGGCCCGGCGACTCCCGCCACGCCTTCACCGCGACCAGGTCCGCGCCGCGCCGCGCCGCCTCCCGGAACGCCGCCTCGACCGCCGGGTTGGCGCCGGCCGAGCCGTCGCAGCCCACCAGCACCGGCCCGGCCGGGTCCGTACGGCCCCGCACCACCAGCACCGGCGTGGTGCTGTGCGCCGTGACCTGGACCGCGACGGAGCCCAGCAGCAGCCCGCTGAACCCGCCAAGGCCCCGGTCGCCGAGCACCACCAGCGCCGCCTCCCGCGCCTCGCGCAGCAGCACCGGCGCGGGCGCCCCGGTGACCAGGTCGGTGGTGACCTCCAGGCCGGGCGTCTCGTCCGTCGCGGCGGCGGCCGCCAGCTCCAGGACCCGTTCCGCGTCGTGGCGCAGGCCGCCCTGCGGCACCGCCTCGGACGCGCCGGTGTCCACGTGCATCAGGGGCCAGATGAAGGCGTGCACGATGCGCAGCGGGCAGCGCCGCCAGCCCGCCTCCCGCGCGGCGGCGCGCACCGCGCGCAGCGCCGAATCCGATCCGTCCACCCCGGCCACGACCGGGCCGTTCCGCTCGTTCATCACGGGACCTCCATGCTCCATTGTCGGACGACCAGGACTTCTACGACGGCGGTACGGCCCACCTGGCCAGGTGGGCCGTACCGGGCGGAGGGCTCAGGCGACGGGGGTGCGCTCCGGAGCCTCCACCGGGGCGAAGGCCTCGGTGCGCGGGGTGCGCCAGGCGTGCACGAAGCCCGCGGCGGCCAGCAGCGCCATCACCAGCGCGGCGAGGAAGGCGACCAGCGCGGCCTGCCCGGCCTTGACCCCGAACTCGCTGAACCCGTACGTGGTCAGCAGCAGCCCGCGCAGCGTCTCACCCTTGAACAGCGTCTCCCGCTGGGCGGTGACCTCGGCCAGCTGCTGCTGCAGGGCGGTCACGTCCGTGCCGTTCTTGGTCGCCTCGGCGATCTGCGCCCGCAGCGCCGACTGCGGCTCGCCCATGTCGGCGTACGTCTTGCCGCCCGCGGTGCCCTTCAGGTGCAGGCCGATGAACTCGTTGGCGTACACCTCGGCCTGCTTGCCGGTGATCATCGGCTTGCCCGCGTTCTCGACCAGGCCCGGCTGCTGCCGCTCCTCGGCGGTCAGCTTGTCCAGTGCCTTGAAGGTGATGTTCTGCTCGGCGAGCTGGCGGCCCACATAGTCGTTGGCGAAGTCCGCGTTGGCCTGCAGCACCAGGCCCGCGACGGCGAGCAGGAGCGCGATGGCCACGCCGCCGAGGCTGAACATGAGGTCGAGGGTCCTGCGCTTCATGGTTTCCGTCTCCTTAGGACGTCTCCTGCCGTGTGTCCTCAGCGTCCCTTTTCACCGGTGCTCCAGGGCAGGGTGCGACGGCCCGACCCGGCGGGACCAAAGTCACCGGCCCACGGGGACCCAGTGCCCACCCACGTCGCCGTGCTGCGCCGATTCCCGGATCCATGCCGGCGGCCGCTGACCCCTCCCCCGCGTGGCATGCGCGGGCGAATCTTCATGCAGCTCAGCCGTTGCGGCAACCGGAAAGGGTCGTCCAGCCCTCGCTGTCCGCGGGCGGTGGTGGGATGATCTGCGCGCCGCTCGCACGGCACCGCCCGGGGGACGAGGTCGTGCGACCCTCGTAACCCCGTGTCTCCACACCGGCGGCAGTCACTCCGATGTGGATGTTCGGCGGGCGCAGGGGCCCCGCGCCGCGGGAGCGCCGGCGCGTACGACTCGGCGAGGGAGGAACGCTGTGACGCGGGCAGAAGCCGGCGCATTCAAGATTCTCAAGGGGCTCGGCATCGCGATCCTGAGCGTGGTGGCGCTCGTGCTGATCGCGGTGTACTGGGAGCCGGTGCTCGACGCCATCGTGGCGACCTGGAACTACCTGATCGACCGGATCCCGACCGACGGCGGGCAGCGCACCGCCGTGCTCGTCTACCTGATCGCGGCGGTGGTGCTGGGCATCCTGTTCTCGCAGGCCGGCCACTTCACCGCGTACGGCATCGCGATGGGCCTGGTGCCGCTGCTGTGGGTGCTGTTCTGGGAGGGCTTCCCGCCGCTCGGCCTGCACCCGGTGTGGACGTCGAACATGGGCATCACCCACCTGAGCCCGAGCCAGGTCGCGCTGTGGGCGGTCGTCGCGGCCGTGGTCACCACGCTGGTGTTCGTGCCGCTGGAGTACCGGGAGAAGTTCCAGCGCCACCGCCGCGCGCGCCGGGGCTGAGACAAGCCGAGGCGGGTGGTGCCCAGGGCACCACCCGCCTGGCCCGGTCCGGCACCCGAGGCTACGCGAGTGCCGGCTCGGTCTGGGGTCCTCAGACGTAGGTGACGGTGTCGAGGTACACGTACTCGTCGTCACGGACCATGAGGTGAGGGGCCGTCACGGTCTCCTCCTGCACCCCGCGCTGCCCGCCGCGGATCACGACCGCGGATTCCGGCGAGGTGTCGGAGACGATGCCCGCCTGCCACGTACGGTCGCGATAGACCCAGACCCGGTCGCCGGGCTGGTACGAGTCGGTGGCCGCGATCTCGTCAGGAGATCGGCGCGCGGGGTTGATCCGGGGAGCTGGCATTCGTGCCTCACTGCGGCGAACGTGCTCGCGGATGGGAAATCGGAAACAGGGCCGTCCCAATGTACGGGATGAGCGGTGTTCCGTGAAGCCGGCCGGTCCGGAGGGATTCCGGCCGCCCGCCCGGAGCTGTGAAGACCACACCATCCGGGCCACAGATGCAAGTGCCACTATGCAAACCAGACCTTGCGTTTGCGACTCCCATAATGCAAGTGAACCCGTGACCGCGCAAGCGCTCTGGGTACCTGTCCGTGACGTCCAGGAACGTGGACCGCACGCAGCGTCACCTACCTGGTGTAACGCGCGCGACACATCCCACGGACGCACCGTTGACCGCGTACTGGCGTCCATATGCTGGGAACAGGGTGGGCTCACCGGCCCGCTTCGGCGGGCGCCGCCGTGGCGGCCGCACCCTCGGCCGGGCCGCCGCGCAGCTCGCCGAACCGGGCCAGCGCCAGCGCGCCGCCCACCGCGAGCAGGAAGCCGCCCACCGCCACCGGCGCCCAGCCCGCGCGCGCCTCGTCCCCGAGCACCAGCACGCCGATGACGGCGGGCAGCACCGTCTCGCCCACCACCATCGCCGCCGTCGCCGTGGTGACCGCGCCGGCCGACAGCGCCATCGTCCACAGCACGAGCGCGATCAGGCTCGACACCGCCACCAGGTAGGTGGCCGGCTCGCGCAGCAGCCGCACCGGGTCCAGCTGCGGCAGCGTACGCGCGGCCAGCGCCAGCACGCCGAAGCACAGACCCGCACAGAGACCCAGGATCGGCGTACGCCATCTGCCCGGCAGCCGCCCGGCCAGCAGACCCAGCACGGCCAGGCCGAGCAGGCTCGCCCCGAGCGCGGTGTAGAAGTCGGGGTGCGCGCGGGTCGCCCCCTCCGGCCCGGCCGAGCAGCCCAGCAGCGCCAGGCCCAGGCAGACCGCCACCACGGCGAGCTTCTCCCCCCGGCCCAGCCGCTCCTTCATCACCACGCTCGCCGCGATGGCGGTGACCGCCAGCGCGGACGCGACCGCCGCCTGCACCAGGAAGAGCGGCAGGTGCCGTAACGCGACCAGCTCGAAGCCGAAGCCGAGCAGGTCCAGCCCGGTGCCGGCCAGGAACGGCACCGTCAGCCAGGCCCGTACCAGCGAACGCGGATCCTCCTCGCTGACCGGGCCCGCCCGGTGCATGCCCACGGCCTGCATCACCGAGGACAGGCCGAAGCAGACTGCCGCCAGCAGCGCCCCGATCATGCTCACCACCAGCACCGGTTCATCGTTTCACGGTGCCCGGCGCCGGTCCCGGGGTTCGACGCCGCGCGCCGTTTCCTATACGATCGCGGCCCGGTAACCGTTTACCATGCCGCTGGCGCGGCGGACGCGGCGACGTCGTCGGCGAGCCGGCCGCCGCCTGCCGGGACGCCCCCGGCCCTCGCTTCAGGCATCGAAAATGGACTGAACCGGCGACCACCCCGCGGCCCTCCCACCGCGTCCCACTGACGACTGCAAGGAAGGGCACCTTCTTATCGTTTTCCGTAGTAGAAGGTGCCCTTCCTAACGAAGGGAGGCGGTGCCTTGGCAACCGAACACGCGACGCCGGGCACGGCCGCGCCACCCGGTCGCCGCCCGGAGCTGGACGCGATCCGCACGCTGGTCGTGGTCGGGCTGATCTTCTTCCACTCCGCGCTGGTCTTCGACGAGCGCGACGACTACTACGTCAAGAACGCCGACACCACCGCGGTCACCACGGTCATCGCCGGGCTGGCCGTGGTCTGGGCGATGCCGCTGCTGTTCCTGATCGCCGGGTACGGCGCGCGGCACTCGCTGCGCCGCCGCGGGCCGGGCGGGTTCGCCGCCGAACGGCTGCGGCGGCTGGGCGTGCCGCTGCTGTTCGCCACCGTGGCGCTGCTGCCGATCCCGCAGTGGCTGCGGCTGCGCGCCGCCGATCCCGGCTACGACGAGCCCTACTGGCGCTTCCTGCCGCGCTTCCTCGACGTGCGGTTCCAGCCGGCGGAGTTCCCGTTCCTGCTGGGTGGCGAGCACTTCGAGTCCGGGCACCTGTGGTTCGTGGTGATGCTGGTGGCGTGGGCGCTGCTGCTGTCGGCGGCGGTCCGGCTGCTGCCGCCCGCCCCGCTGCGGCGGCTCCAGGACCGGGCCGCCGCGGCCGTCGCCCACCGGGGCGTCGTCCTGCTCCCCGCGCTGCCGCTCGCCCTGATCTGCGCCTTCGACGGTATGGAGGAGGGCTACGCGGGCTGGAACCGCTGGGCCTACCTGCTGTTCTTCGCGTACGGCGTGCTGCTCGCGGGCGACGACCGCTTCCGCGCGGCGATGCGCCGCGATGCCGTGCCCGCCGCCGTGCTGGGGGCGGTGCTCATGCTGGCCGGAATGCCGCTGTTCCTGTCCATCGAGGGCGGCGACCCGTTCAGCGACCTGACCGGCGTCGCCATGACGGCGCGCTTCCTCTACGGCATCACCGGCTGGTGCTGGGTCCTGGCGATCCTCGGCCTGCTCGACCGCCGCCGCAGCCCGGACGGCGCGCACGCCGAGCAGGCGCCGACCGGCCTCGGCCGCCGGGTCTACGCCTACCTCGCCCTCGGCGCGCTGCCGATCTACATCCTGCACCAGCCGGTCGTGGTGGCCGTCGCCTACGTCGTGGTCTCCTGGCCGGCGCCGATCCTCGTCAAGTACACCGCCCTGGTCACGATCGCGCTGCTGCTGACCATCGGGGCGTACGACCTCCTGGTGCGGCGTACCAGGATCACCCGGATCCTTTTTGGAATGCGTCCATAACGGACTGGAAGGCAGTAGATAGGGTGCATCACATGTCATCAGCGATCAAGGTCGAGGAGCTGCGCAAGTCGTACGGCGAACTGCGCGCCGTCGACGGCATCTCCTTCGAGGTACAGGCCGGGGAGTTCTTCGGCATCCTCGGCCCGAACGGCGCGGGCAAGACCACCACCCTGGAGATGGTCGAGGGTCTGCGCCAGCCCGACTCCGGCACGGTCAGCCTGTTCGGCGAGAGCCCCTGGCCGCGCAACCCGCGCCTGCTCCCCCGCATCGGTGTACAGCTGCAGGCCAGCGCGTTCTTCGAGCGGCTGACCGCGCGGGAGCAGATCCGCACCTTCGCCTCGCTCTACGGCGTGTCCGCGCGCAAGGCCGACGAGTGGCTCGGCGTGGTCGGCCTGGAGGACATGGCCGACAAGCGCAACGAGGACCTGTCCGGCGGCCAGCAGCAGCGGCTGTCCATCGCCTGCGCCCTGGCGCACGGCCCCGACCTGGTGTTCCTCGACGAGCCGACCTCGGGCCTGGACCCGCAGGCGCGCCGCAACCTGTGGGACGTGCTGCGCGACATCAACTCCCAGGGCCGCACCGTCGTGCTGACCACGCACTACCTCGACGAGGCCGAGTCGCTGTGCGACCGGGTCGCCATCATGGACCACGGCCGCATCCTGGAGTCCGGGCCGCCCGCGTCCCTGGTGCGCGACCTGGACGCGCCGACCCGCATCTCCATCGAGAGCGGCGTGCTCACCGCCGACGCCGCGCGCACGCTCGCCGACGGCGTCGAGGCGTCCGACGACGGGGTGTCGCTCACGCTCGCGACGCGTACCCCCGCCCCGGTCCTGTCCGCCCTGGCGGAGCGGGACGCGCTGCGCGGCCTGTCCGTGCGCGGCGCCACCCTGGAAGACGTCTTCCTGCACCTCACCGGACGGGAGTACCGCGCGTGACCGGTTTCGTCAGCCTCTCGGCGGCGATGGCCCGCGGGTTCTTCCGCGACCGCACCGCCATGTTCTTCACCATCCTGTTCCCGCTGATGTTCCTGGTGCTCTTCGGCGGCCTGTTCAAGGACAGCGGCGCGTCCAAGACGGACGTGCTGCAGATCGGCTCGGTGCCGGTGCTGGAGCAGCTGCCCGCCGAGGCCGCGGCCGGGATCGGCCAGGTGCTCGCCGTCGAGCGCACCGACGACCGCGCGGACGCGCTGGAGCAGGTGCGCAAGGGCGACAAGGCCGCCGCGCTGGAGCAGGTCGGCGGCGAGCTGATCGTGCACTACTCGGCCGCGGACCAGGTCAAGTCGGCCACCGTGCAGGGCATCCTGGAGTCGCTGGTGCAGGAGGCGAACCTGGCCGCCGCCGGGGTCACCTCGCCCGCGCTGCGGCTGAGCGCCAAGCCGGTCGAGGACGAGTCGCTCAAGGCCATCCAGTACATGACGCCGGGCCTGCTGGGCTGGGCGATCGCCACCGGCGCCACGTTCGGCGCGGCGCTGACGCTGGTCACCTGGCGGCAGAAGAAGATCCTGCGCCGGCTGCGGCTTTCCCCGGTGCCGGTCACCTCGATCATCAGTGCCCGGGTCTCGGTCAGCATCGTCATCGCGCTGGTCCAGTCGGCCATCTTCATCGGCGTGGCCTTGCTGCCCTACTTCGGGCTGCAGCTGGCCGACCAGTGGTGGGGCTTCATCCCGATCATGATCGCGGGCACGCTGGCCTTCCTGTCGATCGGCCTGCTGGCCGGGGCCGTGGCCAAGACGGCCGAGGCAGCCAGCGCCATCGCCAACCTGATCACGCTGCCCATGGCGTTCCTGTCCGGGGCGTTCTTCCCACTCGAAGGCGCACCGCAGTGGCTGCGCACGGTCTCGGAGTTCCTGCCCCTCAAGCACCTGGTGTCCTCGATGCAGGACGTGATGGTCCGCGGTGAGGCGTTCTCGGTGACCCTCCCGGACATCGGCATCCTGCTCGGCTTCACCGTCGTCCTCTCGGCGGCAGCTGCCGCCCTCTTCCGCTGGGACGACGCCTAGAGCAGAAGGAAGGGCACCTTCTTAACGCTATGTGTAGAAGAAGGTGCCCTTCTTAACCTCCGAGGACGCGGGCGCGCTCGAATACGCACAGCGCGTGGCGGTGTACGCCCTCGGCCGGGTCGAAGTCGAACGCCCGGCGGAACCCGGCCTTCTCGCAGGCGCGTACCGAGGCGGTGTTCGCCGTCGCCGGGTCGGCCACCACGAACCGGTTGCCCGGATACCGCACCGGCACCACGTCGCGGACGTACTCCCAGATCAGCCTCGTGCCGAAGCCATTGCCCACGGCGGCAGGATCACCCACGGCGTAGTCGATCGAGACGCAGTCCGCGCCGTCGCGGGTCACCCAGCGGGCCGTCTCCAGGTAGTCCTGCTGCGCGGCGAGCGGCGTGGACTGGATGAACCCGACCGGCCGCCCGCCCAGCAGCACCACGTCCACCGCCGTCGGCGCGTCGCCGTCGATTCGCGGGCCGTACTTCTCCTCGGCCGCCGCCACATCCGCCGGGACCCGCGCCCACCAGCGCCGCACATGCTCAGCCTGCAGCCACCGCACCAGCTCCGGCAGATCCGCACGGGTCAGCGGCCGGAACTCCAGCGGCGCGAGGTCCACCCGCAGCGCTCGCCGATACCGCCCGGCCACGTGCCGCGGCTGGACCAGTTCGGCCACCTGCTCCGGCGGCACCCAGGCGAACCGGTCGTGCTCGTCGTTCAGCGCCACCTCGGCGTCGGCTCCCGCCTCGGCGGTGAACAGCGCCCAGCTGCCGGACAGGTCCACCGGCACCGGCGCGAGCCCGGTCAGGCCCGTCTCCTCCCACAGCTCGCGCACCGCGGTGACCAGCAGCGCCTCACCGGGATCCCGGCCTCCGGCCGGCGCGGTCCACGCCCACGGCCCGGCGTCGTCCGGCTCGTAGCGCCGCCGGTGCATGAGCAGCACCGGACCGTTCGCACGGCGCACCACCACGGTCGCGCCCAGCGGCCACTCCCCCGTGTCCCCGATCCGGGACGCCTCCGGCCGTGTCAACTCAGTTCGTCCCTTCCAGAAATGCCCACCTCGCCCCGGCAACCTCCCGCAGTCCCGCCCACGGAAAGGAAGGGCACCTTCTCAACGCTATGTGTATAGGAAGGTGCCTTTCCTATCAGGCGTTGAGGTAGGCGAGGACGGCGAGGACGCGGCGGTTGTCGTCGTCGGAGGGGGCCAGGTCGAGCTTGGCGAAGATGCTGTGGGTGTGCTTGCCGACGGCGCTGTCGGAGAGGAACAGCTGCTGGGCGATGGCGGCGTTGGAGCGGCCCTCCGCCATGAGGGCCAGCACCTCGCGCTCGCGTGGGGTGAGGCGGGCCAGGGGCGCGTTGCGGACCGGCTGGCGCATCAGCTTCGCGATGACCTCCGGGTCCATGGCGGTGCCGCCGGCCGCGACGCGGCGGACCGCGTCGAGGAACTGGTCGGCGTTGAAGACGCGGTCCTTGAGCAGGTAGCCGATGCCGCCGGTGCCGTCGGCGAGCAGCTCGCGGGCGTACAGCTGCTCGACGTGCTGGGACAGCACCAGCACCGGCAGGCCGGGCACCTGGCGCCGGGCGTCCAGCGCCGCGCGCAGGCCCTCGTCGGTGTTCGTCGGCGGTAGGCGTACGTCCACCACCGCCACGTCGGGACGGTGCGCCAGCAGCGCGGCGAGCAGGTCCGGGCCGGTCTCCACGGCGGCGGCGACGGTGCACCCGTGCGCCTGCAGCAGGCGGACCAGTCCCTCCCTCAGGAGGTAGAGGTCCTCGGCGAGGACAACACGCACGGTATCTCCATCGTCAGCACGGTCGGGCCGCCCTGCGGGCTGTGCAGGGCCAGGGTTCCGTCGAATGTAGCGAGCCGCCGGCGCAGCCCGCGCAGGCCGCTGCCCCGGGCCGGGTCGGCGCCGCCGTGGCCGTCGTCGGTGACGGTCACCCGCAGCAGCCCCGCCACGTGCCGGATGTCGACCCCGACGCGGTGCGCCGCGGCGTGCCGGGAGGCGTTGGCCAGCGCCTCGGCGACGGCGAAGTACGCCGCGGTGGCGATCGGGGCGGGCGGCTGACCAGGCAGCTCAGCGTGCACGTCGACCGGCAGCGCCGCGTCCAGGGCGAGCGCGCGTACGGCGTCGGCCAGGCCGCGCTCGGCGAGCACCGGCGGGTGGATGCCGCGCACGAGGTCACGCAGGTCGGACAGGGCCGCGGCGGACGTCTCCCGGGCCTGGGCGAGCAGCTCCCGCGCCGCGGCGGGGTCTCGTTCCATGAGCTGCTCGACCGCGCCGAGGCTCAGTCCGACCGCGACCAGCCGGGCCTGCGCGCCGTCGTGCAGGTCGCGCTCGATACGGCGCAGCTCGGCGCTCTGGGCGTCGACGGCGTCGGCGCGGGTCTGCGCCAGGTGCTCGACCCGTTCGCTGAGCCGCGCGGTGCGGCCGGGTGCGAGCAGCAGCATCGCCCAGCCGACGATGGTGTACAGCACCGGCCGGGCCAGCACCACCCCGAGCAGGCCGAGCAACAGCCCGACCGGCACCGAGACCCAGCCCGGCACGGCCGCCAGCGCTGGGAAGCCGAGGGCCAGCAGCTGCCAGCAGTACCAGGGACTGACCCAGAACCCGGTGATCAGAAACAGCGGCAGCCCCCACAGCGGCCAGAACAGCGCCTGCCAGAACAGCCCGAAGTAGCCGACGCCGATCAGCGCCCCGGGCAGCACCGCGCTGAGCGCGACGAGCGGCGCGGTCGCCATCCAGGCCAGGTCGCGCCAGGTCGCCGGGTCGCCGAGCACCCAGGGGAAGAACCCGGCCCGGATCGCGCCGTCGCGGGTGGCGTAGAGGCTCCGCCCGACGCGGTAGCGCCCGTCCGGGCCGGGCCGGCCGAGCGGCTCCCGCGGCCGGTACGGGTCGGGCAGCTCGACGCCGCCCCACTTCGCGCACAGCCGCCGGTACTGGTTCATCATGGGCCGGACGGCGTAGCTGATCCAGGCGATGCCGAACCCGCCGCTGACCATGGTCAGCAGCAGCGTCAGCGCGAAGACGGCGAACCCGGTCAGCGACAGCCCGAGCAGCAGCACCGCCTTCCAGGTGTCATGCCCGCCGCGCCGCAGCCACTCGCCGAACCCCGAGGTGTGCCACCAGCTGCGGCTCGCGTGCCCGAGCCAGTAGCGCGTCCACAGCCCGTGCGCCCGCAGCAGCGCCGGCCCGGCCAGCACCCCGGCGGCCACGGCGGCCAGCCCGGCCGCGACCATGAGCCACATCGGACGGCCGTCCAGCACGCCGCCCCAGGACGTCGCGACGTCCAGCAGCCGGGACCACGTCCCGCCGCCCGCCGCGGCCGCACTCCCCGGCGCGGCCACGGCGCTCGCCCCGGCCGCTCCCGCCAGCGCGGCCACCCCGGCCACGAGCAGCACCGGCCCGAGCAGCGCGGGCACCGCCCCGAGCGGGGCGAGCAGCACCAGCCAGCCCCAGTCCCGCGCGGTGGCCGGGTCCTCGCTCAGCCACTGCATGCGCAGGAAGAAGCGGGGGTACGCGGGCGACTTGAACAGCTGGCCGTCGTGCTCGTACCAGCCGTCCGCGCGCTGCGGGGGCACCGGCGCGGATCCGCTCTGGTAGGGCGTCTCCACCGCCACCCCGCCCCAGGCCTGCGCCAGCCGCCGGGCGAACCCGGTGAGCCGGCGGCAGACGCCCACGGCGGCCGGGTACGTGACCACCACCGCGACCGAGGCCATCAGCGGCACTGCCGCGGCGAGCCCGGCCACGGCGAGCAGCGCGAGGGCGAGCAGGCGGAGCGGGGCGAGGGCGTACGACCGGATCATGCCCGCCATCGTCGCCGATCGGCCCCGCCCGGCGCACTGCCGCCAGGTGCCCGAAGGGGGGTGTGGTTTTGTGCACCCCTGCTCGGCAGTCAGCGTCATACCGGGCCTGGCGCGCCGAATCTAGCGTCTTCGGCATGGCAGTCATCGAAGTCAGCGGACTCACCAAACGATACGGCGACCGCACGGTCGTGCACGGCGTCTCGTTCACCGTCGCCGAGGGCGAGATCTTCGGCATCCTCGGCGAGAACGGCGCCGGCAAGACCACCACCGTCGAGTGCATCGCGGGCCTGCGAACGCCTGACGGCGGCAGCGTGAGCGTGCTCGGCCTGGACGCGCGGCGCGACCACGAGCGGCTGCGCGGCCTGGTCGGCGTGCAGCTGCAGGAGAGCCAGCTGCAGGACCGGCTGCGCGTCGGCGAGGCGCTGCGGCTGTACGCCTCCTTCTACCCCGACCCCGCCGACTGGCGGGAGCTGCTCGCCTCGGTCGGCCTCACCGAGCAGGTGAACACCCCCTACGCGAAGCTGTCCGGCGGGCAGAAGCAGCGGCTGTCGATCGCGCTGGCCCTGATCGGCAACCCGCGCGTGGCGATCCTGGACGAGCTGACCACCGGCCTGGACCCGCGGGCCCGGCGCGAGATCTGGAAGCTGATCCGCGCGATCCGCGACCGCGGCGTGACCGTGCTGCTGGTGACCCACTTCATGGACGAGGCCGAGCGGCTGTGCGACCGGCTGGCCGTGCTGGTCGACGGCGGCCTGGCCGCGCTGGACACCCCGGCCGGGCTGATCGCCGGCGTCGGCGACGTCGACGGCTACCGCGCCAACCTCGAGGACGCGTTCCTCGCCCTGACCGCCCCCTCCCACGACAGCTGACCAGGAGTACGCCATGTCCGCCCTGTCCCGCCTGACCGGCACCGAGGCCCGCCTGTTCCTGCGCGAGCCGGTCGGCGCCTTCTTCGCCCTGGCCTTCCCCGCGGTGCTCGTCGTGGTGCTCGGCAACGCCATCCCGGCCTTCAGCGAACCCTCGGCCGACTTCGACGGCGAACGGCCGATCAACCTCTACCTGCCCGTGGTGCTGGCGCTGGCCATCGGCACGGTCACCATGACCAGCCTGCTCGGCGTGCTGGCGCAGTACCGCGAGCGCGGCGTGCTGCGCCGCCTGGCCACCACCCCGGTGAAGCCCTCCGCGCTGATCGGCGCGCAGCTCGGCGTGAACGTGGCCGCGCTGCTCGTCGGCTCGGCGCTGATGATGATCGCGGCGGTGATCGCGTTCGGCAGCCGCGGCCCGGACAACCGGCCCGCGCTGCTGGTCGCGTTCCTGCTGGGCGCCGCGGCGATGACGGGCGTGGCGCTGCTGATCGCCGCCGTCGCCCCCAACGCCCGCGCCTCGGCCGGCATCGGCACGCTGGTGTACTTCCCGATGCTCTTCTTCGCGGGCGTCTGGACCCCCGGCCCGATGATGCCGGACACCGCGCAGCGCATCGCCGACTTCACCCCGCTCGGCGCGGCCTCCCAGGCCATGCAGGCCGCCTGGTCCGGCGACTGGCCCCAGCCCCTGCACCTGGCCGTGACCGCCGCGTACGCCCTCATCACCTGCGCCCTCGCCACCCGCCTCTTCCGCTGGCAGTAACCCGAGCAAGGAAGGGCACCTTCTTAACGCTATGCGTTGTAGAAGGTGCCCTTCCTAACGTCCCGGTGGACGGCGGATCACATCGGCGGAGGCGGGACCGGGTCGCTCTCCTCGATGACCCGCCGGTCGACCGGCGTGTTGGTCACCACGGTGCGGCGGCGGCCGCTCCAGATGACGGTGGTCAGGATCAGCCCGGCGGCGCCGACGGCCATCAGGATCCAGCCGACCACGTCCAGGTCGAGACCGCTGATGCTCACGTCGAGCGCGAAGGTGAGGATCGCCCCGACGGCGATCAGGAACAAGCTCGCGCCGATACCCATGTCAGCCTCCTTCCGGCGAGTGCTCGCCTCGGGGCCGCTATACCCGCCCGTGCCCGCCGTGAACCTCCTCCGATGCGGCCGGGCGATGGTGGTCCAGCACCGCGTGCGGATCCGGGTGCTGTCCGGCCGGATCGGCGTGGACCAGCGCCGCCGTCAGCTTCGGCACCGCGTGCAGCAGCCGGTGCTCGGCGTCCACCGCGATCTCGTGCGCCCGGGCCAGGTTCAGCGCGCCGTCCACCGCGACCGCGCACTCGGCCCGCAGCCGGTGCCCGATCCAGCGCAACCGCACCTCGCCCACGCCCAGCACCCCCGGGGTGTCGCGCAGCGTCTGCTCCACCGTGTCGACCAGCTTCGGATCGACCGCGTCCATCAGGCGCCGGTACACCTCCCGCGCGGCGTCCTTCAGCACCACCAGGATCGCCACCGTGATCAGCAGGCCCACCGCCGGGTCGGCCCACCACCAGCCCAGCGCCGCGCCGCCCGCGCCGAGCAGCACCGCCAGCGAGGTGAATCCGTCGGTACGCGCATGCAGGCCGTCCGCGACGAGCGCCGCCGAGCCGATGCGCCGCCCGACCACGATCCGGTAGCGCGCCACCAGCTCGTTGCCCGCGAACCCGACCAGCGCCGCCGCGGCGACGTACGGCAGGTGCCGTACCTCCTGCGGGTCGAGCAGGCGGCGCACCGCCTCGTATCCGGCGAACGCGGCGGAGGCGGCGATGGTCAGCACGATGAAGATGCCCGCGAGGTCCTCGGCCCGGCCGTAGCCGTACGTGTACGACCTGGTCGGGCTGCGCCTGCCCAGCACGAACGCGACGCCGAGCGGCACGGCGGTCAGCGCGTCGGCGACGTTGTGCAAGGTGTCGCCGAGCAGCGCGACGGAGTGCGAGAAGTACACGATGACGGCCTGCAGGACAGCCGTGACGCCGAGCACGACCAGGGAGATCCACAGCGCGCGCAGGCCCTCGCGGGACGACTCCATCGCAGAGTCCACCTTGTCGGCGGCGTCGTGCGAATGCGGACTGACCAGGTGCCCGACCTGGTGCCGCAGCCGGGCGAAGAGGCCGCCGTGGGCGTGCTCGCCCTCGTGACCGTGGCCATGCCCGTCGCCGTCGGCGTGGCCGTGACCGTCGTGGTCGTGGTGACCGTCGTGCTCGTGGTGCGAGTCGTGGTCGTGACCGCTGCCGTGGTCGTGGTCGTGCGCGTGGCCGTGGTCAGCGGTTGGGGCGGTGCCGTGGGCACGACCGTGGGTGTGATCGTCGTGCTGGTGGTCGTGACCCGCGCCCATGTCGTGCCTCCCGCCCGCCGCCGCGGGGCGTCCCCCGCTCGGCTCATCCTCCTCTGCGTATACCACCGGCGGCGCGCCCCATGCCGCGACTCACCGGCCCGCCGCGATGCGGTCGGCGAGGCGTACCACGGCGTCCATGACCTGATCACCCTCGAACAGCACGGCGTCGTTGTGGTCCGCGCCCTCCACCACCGTGACCTCCACCGGCCCGGCGGCCGCCGCGGCCACCGCGCGGCTCTGGTCCGCGGGCACGACGGAGTCCGCCGTGCCGTAGACGACGGCCGTCGGCACGTCGATCCTTGTGATCAGCTCCGCCACCGGGAAGCGGTCCCGCAGCATGGCCCGCACCGGCAGGAACGGGTAGTGCGTCGCGGCGGTCGCGGCCAGATCGGTGAACGGCGAGCGCAGCAGCAGCCCCGCGGGCGGGTGCTCGGCCGCCAGCCCGGTCACCACGGCTCCCCCCAGGCTCTCTCCGAAATAGATCAGCCGGTCGGGCCGCACGCCCGCGCCGTCCACCAGATAGCGGTACGCCGCCCGCACGTCCTCGGCCAGCCCCTGCTCGGACGGGCTGCCGGGGTTGCCGCCGTACCCGCGATAGTCGAACAGCAGCACCGTGAACCCGCGTTCGGCCAGCTCCGCCGCGACGGATGCCCGTCCGGCCCGGTTGCCGCCGTTGCCGTTGGCGACCAGCACCGCGAGGCCACGGTCGGGCCCGGCCGGCGGCACGAGCCATGCGCCCAGGTCCAGCCCGTCCGCGGTACGCAGGGTGACGTCGCGGGCGCCGGGCAGCGCGGCGGCGGCCGGGCCGGGCGGCGAGGTGTCGGGCAGGTAGATGAGCCGCCGTTGCAGCAGCCACAGCGCGGTCACCAGCAGCACGGCGATCAGCAGCACGATCAGCGCGGGCCGGATCACCGAGGACGCCTTCAGCACCGGACCATTGTCCCGCCTCGCCTGAACTTCGGGAACGGCCCGGGCGCCCGGCCGGGCCTGCGTTAAGAAGGTGCCCTTCCTCTACGGAAAGCGTTAAGAAGGTGCCCTTCCTTTCAGCGGTCGGTGGCGAGGCGGAGGCCGAGGGTGACCGGGACGGTGCCGGCGAGGGCGTCGATGGCGCGGCGGATGCCGCGCAGTCTGTCACACCGGATCGGGCCGCCGGGCCTCGCGCAGCTCCGGGTAGTCGGGCAGGTGCAGGGCCGTGGTGCGGTCGTCCGCCTCGCGGAGCATCAGGTTGCGGAAGTAGGGCCGGTTGAGCAGGCTGTTGCGCAGGCGCGCGGCCCAGGCGCGGCGCGGGGCGAGGAAGCGGCCGGTGTTCTGGCCGCCCTGCTGGCCGCGCTGGGCGTAGCCGCGCAGCAGCCGCTCGTACCGGCCGAACGCGACGGTGTGCTCGCCACCCGCGGCGGCCAGCTCACCGGCGAGCACGTACGCGCCGACGATCGCGTTGCCCGCGCCCATGCCGCCGATGGTGGCGCCGCACGCGGCGTCGCCGAGCAGCGCGATCCGGCCCTGGGACCAGGGGGTGACGTCGATCCGGCAGATCGCGTCGAAGTACAGGTCGGTGGCGTCGGGCAGCGCCGCGAGCAGGCGCGGGGTGTGCCAGCCCATGCCCGCGAGCGCCCCGGCGATGAACTCGCGCTGCCGGGCGGTGTCACGGCGGTCGTAGTCCAGCTCGGGTGACGCGAACGCCACGAACGCGCCCGCCCGTGCCGGGTCCCGGTGGTCGCCGCCGACGCTGGCCATCCGGCCGGGTTCGTTGTAGAGCAGGCTGGTCCGGCCCAGCCCGGCGAAGCCCGGCACCGCCCAGGTGGCCACGTAGTAGCCCTGGTGGCGCAGGTAGCGCTCGTGCGGGCCCCAGGCCAGCCGCCGCACCGCCGAGCGCACCCCGTCCGCGCCGACGACCAGGTCGAACACGGCCCGCTCGCCCGAGGCGAAGCCGACCTCGACCCCGTCCGGCGTCTGCGCGAGCGCGGTCACCGAGTCGTCGAACCGGTAACCGGCCCAGGGGGCGCTGTGCTCGTACAGGATCCGGCCCAGGTCGCCGCGCAGCACCTCGAGCTCGCCTCCGGCGAAGTCGGCGGGCAGCTCCATCAGCCGGCGGCCGTGCGCGTCGACGAAGCGCATCGGCGAGCCGCCGGTCTGCACCCGGTGCAGGTCGTCGAGCACGCCCATGCGCTCCAGCACCGTCAGGTGCGCGCCCCGGAAGTCGACCGCCCCGCCGCCGGTGCGCGGCCCGGACGCCACCTCCACCACCGTGGGCCGGAACCCGGCCCGGCCGAGCCAGTACGCCAGGGCGGGTCCGGCGATGCCGGCCCCTGAGATCAACACACTGCGCACGACGCCTCCCCAGAATTGTGTCCGGCGGACACTGTTTCTAACTGTGTATGCTAGACACAGTTTTTCGAGGAGGGCAACCCGGTGACGTCGGACTTCCTGTGGGCGGTACGCGCCCAGCCCACGCGCGGCCCGAAACCCGCGCTCACCCTGGACCGGATCGCCGAGGCCGCCGTCGCGGTCGCCGATGCCGAGGGCCTCACCGCCGTGTCCATGCAGCGCGTCGCCGCCGACCTCGGCTTCACCAAGATGTCGCTCTACCGCTACCTGCCCGGCAAGGCCGAGCTGGTGGCCCTGATGGTCGAGCACGCCGTCGGCGCCCCGCCCGAGGTGGACCCGGCCGACTGGCGCACCGCGCTGCGCGACTGGGCCCGCCACCTGCTCGCCGCGTACGCGCGCCACCCCTGGGCCCTGGAGGCGACCGTCGGCCCCCGCCCGCTCGGCCCGCACGAGCTGGGCTGGATGGAACAGGCCCTCGCCGCGCTCTCCGGCACCGGCCTGTCCGGCACCGAGCGCCTCGACACCATCGCCGTCCTGTCCGGACACGTCCGCATGATCGCCCAGCAGACCGCCGCCGCCCGCCACCCCGACGCGCAGTTCAGCGCCGGCATCACCGCCGCCCTGGCCGGCCACGCCGACCGCTTCCCCGCCCTGGCCTCGACCATGGCCGCCGCCGCCACCGAGTCCCGCCACGACCAGGCCTTCGAGTTCGGCCTCGACCGCCTCCTCGACGGCCTCCACACCCTCACGAAAGAACGAACACCCTCCTGACACGAAGGAACGGCACCTTCTTAACGCTTTCCGTAGAGGAAGGGCACCTTCTTAACCGTGGGTCCGCTGGACCGTCCGGGACCCCGGGACGCTGTGTGGAGCCGCGGCCGCGGGAGCGTGCGTGAAATCCGGGCGACCGCGGCCCGCCCGACCGCTTACCGTCGAGCGGTGCGGGTGACCGGAAGCGAGCTGTGCCCACTGGCCGAATTGACGTACCGGCAGGCCAGGCGGGGCGGTGGCACCGAGTCGGGGCGGCTGCCGCTGCAGCGGCTCACCGTGGACCGGGTGCCCGACGGCTGCGACGGCGTGCTCGTCACCGGCGACCTGCAGGGCGTGGCCCCGTCGCCGTACGGCGGCCCCGAGGTGCTGCTCGGCGTCGCCCTCGCCGACCACCTCGCGGTCTGGGCCGAGCAGGGCCTGCTGCCGCCCCCGCACCGGCTGGCCGTGGTGCTCGCGGGCGACCTCTACTCCGCGCCCACCGCTGACGTGCGCGGCGCCACCGGCGAGGTCACCGAGGTCTGGCTGGCGTTCGCCGCCGCCGGCTGCGCCCTGGTCACCGGCGTGCTCGGCAACCACGACCTGCTCCCCGAGGGCGCGCTGGCCGGCCTCGACCCCGCACCCGCACCGCTCGACGGCGGCTCGCTCACCTTCGGCGGGGTCCGGCTCGCGGGTGTCGGCCGCATCGTCGGAGATCCGACCCGGCCCGGCCGCCGCGCCGAGCCCGCACACCTCGCGGTCCTGGACACGGTGCTCAGGACCGGACCGGACGTCCTGATCCTCCACGAAGGACCGCCCGGGCGGCAGCCCGCCCAGCGCGGCAACCCGGCGATCGGCGAGCGAATCGGCCGTGCCGCTCCCCCACTGACCGTGTGCGGCCACATGCACTGGCCGGAGCCGCTCTCCTCGCTCGGCACCGGGCACGTCCTGAACGTGGACTCCCGAGCCGTCCTGCTGCGGACCTCGTGATCCCGCCCCGCGGCGGTGTGTACAGCGCCACGTCCTACAACTTCTGGGATGTAGGTACATCCCAGAAGTTGTAGGACGTGCACCGGACAGGCGCCTCCGGCGGCACGGATCGCCGGACGGCCGTGCACGGCGGGCGGTGCCGTGACCGGTTCCGCCGCCCACGGCACCGCGACCGCCGACATCCGCGGGCTTCCCGATCGGCACCGTTTCGCCCGGCGGCAGTGCGGGTAACGTCGCTGACATGCCGCTGCGCATCGAGGACTACGCGGTCATCGGCGACACCCAGACGGCCGCGCTGGTCGGCCGGGACGGGTCGATCGACTGGCTCTGCCTGCCCCGCTTCGACTCCGGCGCCATCTTCGCCGCCCTGCTCGGCACCCCCGAGCACGGCCGCTGGCAGATCGCGCCCGCGACGCAGGTGCGCGCGGTGCGGCGGCGCTACCGCGGCGACACGCTGGTGCTGGAGACCGAGTTCGACACCGACGAGGGCACCGTCCGGCTGGTCGACTTCATGCCGCCGCGTGGCGAGGCCGCCGACGTGGTGCGCATCGTCGAGGGCGTCAGCGGCCGCGTGCCCATGCGGATGGACCTGCGTCTGCGCTTCGACTACGGCCACGTGGTGCCCTGGGTGCGCCGCGTCGACGCCGACCTGGTCGCCGTCGCCGGGCCGGACGCGGTGTGGCTGCGCACGCCGGTCGCGCTGCACGGCGAGAACCTGGCCACCGTCGCCGACTTCAGCGTCGGCGCGGGTTTCCACGTCCCGTTCGTGCTGACCTGGCGCGAGTCGCACCTGCCCACCCCGCACCCGGTCGACCCGATCGTGGCCCTGGAGGGCACCGTCTCGTACTGGCAGGAGTGGATCGCCGCCTGCACCTACGAGGGCCCGTGGCGCGACGCCGTGGTCCGCTCGCTGCTCACCCTCAAGGCGCTGACCTACGGTCCGACCGGCGGCATCGTCGCCGCGGCGACCACCTCGCTGCCCGAGGAGCTGGGCGGCGTACGCAACTGGGACTACCGCTACTGCTGGCTGCGCGACGCCACGATCACCCTGCAGTCGCTCATGTACTGCGGCTTCGTCGAGGAGGCCCGGTCCTGGCGGGCCTGGCTGCTGCGGGCCATCGCGGGCGACCCCTCCAAACTCCAGATCATGTACGGCGTCGCGGGCGAGCGCCTGCTCACCGAGCGCATCGCGGACTGGCTGCCCGGCTACTGCGGCCGCCCGGTGCGGCTGGGCAACGCCGCCTCGGAGCAGTTTCAGCTCGACGTGTACGGCGAGGTCATGGACGCGCTGCACCAGGCGCGCAAGGCCGGCATCGAGCACGAGCGGCCGTCCTGGGACCTGCAGCTGGCGCTGATGAGCTTCCTGAACGACAACTGGACCCGCCCCGACGACGGCATCTGGGAGGTACGCGGCGGCTCGCGGCAGTTCACCCACTCGAAGCTGATGGCGTGGGTGGCCGCGGACCGCTCGGTGAAGGCGGTCGAGCAGTTCGGGCGCACCGGCCCGGTGACGCGGTGGCGCGAGCTGCGCGACGAGATCGCCCGCGACATCCTCACCCACGGCTTCGACGCCCGCCGGAACACGTTCACGCAGTACTACGGCTCGGCCGAACTGGACGCGTCGCTGCTGATGATGCCGCTGGTGGGTTTCCTGCCCGCGACCGATCCCCGGGTGCGCGGCACGGTCGCCGCGATCGAGCGCGAGCTGCTGCAGGACGGTTTCGTGCAGCGCTACACGCAGCGCCCGGAGAACCTGGTGGACGGGCTGCCCCCGGGCGAGGGCGCGTTCCTGGCCTGCACGTTCTGGCTGGCGCAGAACTACGCGCTGATGGGGCGGATCGGCGAGGCGCGTGAGCTGTTCGAGCGGATGCTGGACCTGCGCAACGACGTGGGCCTGCTGGCCGAGGAGTACGACCCGGACGCCCGGCGGCTGGTCGGCAACTTCCCGCAGGCGTTCAGCCACGTGCCGCTGATCGACACGGCCCGCCACCTGACCGACGCCGCGGGGCCGGCGGAGAACCGGCCCCGCGAGTGAGTCAGCTCCCGACCGGCCGGAAGTAGTTCTTGCCGCCGAGGAAGGCGGCCTTCTTGCCGATCACCGCGCCGTGGCTGTCGGCGGTGCGGAAGTGGATGCCGGCCCACACCCGCGCGTCGATGATCTCCTTGCGGGCCTCGGAGAACCGGGCGAAGCTGCGCGTCGTCCCGGTCACGGCGTTGAAGCCCGAGAACGCGACCTCGTCGGTGCCGAAGAAGTCGGTGAGCGCCCAGGTCCAGGCGGAGATGTTGCAGGAGTGCCCGGACGAGTGCTCGTACCACGGCGGCGTGTCGAGCAGCGGCGTCCACGTGGGATCCGGGTCGGTGGCCGGGTTGCCGTCGGTGGCCGCCTCGCGGACGGCGGTCACCGGCCGCCAGGACTTCCAGCGCGCCTTGTCGTTGTGGCAGGCGATCACCGCGTCGGCGGTGGCCATGCCGACCCGCGCGAACAGCCGGGCGCTGTCGGCGGCCGACAGTCCGTGCCCGGTGGCCAGGCCGCGCAGCATCGCCTCCTGCGGCACCGCGGCCCACCAGCGGGCCGCGTCGGTCTGGTCGGCGGTACGCGTCGTGCTGGTCCGCGAGCCGACCGCCTTGACCTCGTTGAAGTCCTCCGCGTACGCCTCGCTGGTGAGCGGGTTCGGCCCGTCGGAGCGCAGCGCGGCCGCGTCCGGGATGGTGAACGGCGTGACGTTGCCGGCCCACGGCGCCGGGTCGACGGCGAACGCGGGCGGCGTCGGCCGCCACTGGCCGGGTTCGGTGCCGATGACGACCTCGGTGGGCGTGCCCCGGCCGTCGTCCTGCCGCGCCGTGATCATCGCGGTGGCGGCCTGCTCGCCGTCGGTGATGCCGCCCAGCTTGGCCGGGCCGTCGGGCACCGCGGCGAGCGCGGCGTCGTACTTCGCCTGCAGCGCCGCGGACTGCGCCGGGAACAGGTGGGTGAGCATCCGGAACGCGGCCGTGGCCGCCGCCGCGTCGACCGAGTCCCCGGGCTGCGACTCGACCTGCACCAGGTACGGCGTGTGGGTGCGGGCGATGCCGTTGACCGCGTCGTACACGGCGCCGTGCACCATGGCCCGGTTGATCAGGGCGACGTGCGGCACGAACGGGCCCGCGTTGCGGATCGCCTCCTCGGTGTGCTGGTTCCACACGACGACGGCGTTGGGCGCGGCCGTGCCGGACGCGCGGGCCGGTTCGGACGGACCGGCCGGAAGCAGGGCCGCGGTTGCCGCGGCGGCGGTGGCTGCACTGACACGGGGACGGAGCCGCATGTTCTCTCCTGGGTACGCGCGGGCCGGCCCGGGGTGGGCCGGCCGAGACGTGTCCATTGTGCAGGCAATTGATCCGAAAACGAACTACCCGGAAGGTGGGTTCAGCGGAAAAAGAGCAGGTCAGCCGCCACTTGAGGCCTGCCGGAGGGCCCGGACCGCGCTGCGCAGGCACTGCGCCAGGCAGATCGCCTCCAGCGCCGTCATCACCGGCCGGTCCAGCGTGAACTCGTACGAGTCCGGGTTGAAGGAGAACACCCCGGTCGTCGGCGTGATCCGGTCTGCAGGATCTTGTCCGGCAGGTACAGGGTGCCCGTGAACGGGTCGAGGAGGCCCATACCGCGCACCGTAGGCGGTCCGGGCAAGCTGTCCGGGGTCCGGGCACATCGGCCGTCGCCCATATCGGTTACCGTCGTCACACAGATGTCACCCCTGTCGCCATTGGATGATCGGAGCCTGCCCGGTGTCCTCTCCAGCTGACCCGGGCGGCGGGCCCGCGCGGCGGGACGGCCCCGACCGGGAGATGGTGTCGTTCGTCGCGGTCAGCCTGCTCAGCCTCGTGACCGTGCTGGCGCAGGGCGTGCCGGACACGTTCCTGCAGTGGTTCGGCGCGGTGGTCGGCGCGCTGGCCGGCGGGGTCGCCGCGCAGTCCGCCGTGGTGGCGCGGCTGCTCGACCGGGGTTTCGACGTGATCCGGGTGATGCGCACGGTGCGCTGGGAGCGGTTCCGCTGGGTGCTCACCATGCTCGCGCGCACCGTGCTGGGCCTGCTCGTCGCGCTGGCCCTGGTGCTGGCGCTGCCGAGGGCGGTGGCCTGGGTGAAGCTGCGCCTCGACGGCTGCCCCCCGCCCGTGGCGCTGCGGCTGGTGACCACGCCGGAGCAGCTGCCGACCGCGCGGGACCTGGCCGACGCGTTCGCGGCGAGCACCGCCGACGGCAACCAGGGCTGCCTGGCCACGGGCGTCTTCGTGTACGCGGCCGACCCGGTGCTGACCGCCGAGGCCGTCCGCCTCGGCTGGGCCGCCGAGCACCTGCTCGCCCTGGGCCCGCGGCCCGAGCTGTGGCTGCCCGGCTCGACCTACTTCACGGCGGGCCTGGCCGGGCTGCCGGTGGCCACGGAGGTGCGCCCGGTCGCGGCGACCCCCGTGGTGCTGGCGCTGCCCGAGGGCGCCGACGTGGGCGCCGGTCCGCGTACCCGCACCTGGAGCCAGCTGCTCCAGTCGAGCCGCCGTTACGACTGGTCCGTGGCCCGCCCCGATCCGGCGGTCTCGTTCACCGGCGAGCTGGCCACCCACGCGCTGTACGCCGGACTCGACGGCCTCACCCCCGCCGAGCTGGAACGCCTGCTCGCGAGCGGGCTCGACCGTGGCGGCTACCCGCTGGGCGACGAGCTGAGCCTGCTGTGCCGACATGCGTCCTCGGCCGGCGGCGCGGTGACCAGCCTGATCGTCACCGAGCAGCAGCTGCTGCGCTACCAGCGGGACCGGGAGCTGGGCGACGCCTGCCCGCCCGGGGGCCGCCGCCCGGCGCTGCGCGCCGTGTACCCGTCCGACACCCTCGGCCTCGACTTCCCCGCCGTGCGCATCGGCTGGGCCGACGCCTCGGCCGAGCAGGACGCCCAGGCGCGCGCCTTCCTGTCCTGGCTGGACACCCCCGCCGGGCGGGCCGCGCTGGCGGCGGGCGGGCTGCGCACCCCGCAGCCCGGCGGCGACCTGCCCGCCGTCGAGTTCGTGAGCACCCCGCCGTCCGGCTCCAGCCTCGCCACCACGATGGACGCCTACGACCGGGCTCGGCGGCCCGGCCGGGTGCTGCTGGCGCTGGACACCTCCGGTTCCATGGCCGCCCCGGTCGCCGACGGCGGCCGCAGCCGCTACGACGTGGCCGCCGCGGGCATCGCGAACACGCTGCGCCTGCGCGGACCGGCCGACGAGTTCGGGCTGTGGGCCTTCCCGCACGTGGGCGGCGCACGCCAGCTGTTCCCCATCGAGCCGCGGCAGCTCACCGAGGCGCAGGTGGAGGACGCGCTGCGGCGGATCCGGCCGCAGGGCCCCACCCCGCTCTACCGCACCATCGCCGACGCCGTGCCCGCCGTACGCACCGACACCGACGCCGTGCAGGCCCTCGTCGTGCTGACCGACGGCGAGGACACCGGCTCGGGGCTGAGCCGCCGCCAGCTCGTGGACCGGGTACGCGGCCAGGGCGTGCGCGTCTTCGTCGTCGCGGTCGGCGAGGCCAGTTGCGGCGGCGCGCTCGCCGAGGTGGCCGGGGCGACCGGCGGGACGTGCCGCCAGGCGAGCTTCGACGACCTGGAGGGCACGGTGTCCGACATCTTCTCTCTGCTGTGGAAAGGGGCGTGACCGTGTCGAGTGAGCTGCTGGACGGCATGTTCGACGCCGCCCGCCGGCGCCGGGGCACGATCACGGGCCTGGGCGGCGTGGCCGCCGGGCTCGTCGTCGGCTACCTCGCCGCCGTCCTGCTGGCGGGGCCCGCGCCGGACCCGGCCGCCGTGGAGCCGGGCGAGCTGGTCGTGCTGAGCGGTGCCGACGAGAGCACCGGTGCCCAGCGCCGCGCGCTGATCGAGCAGTGGAACGCCGACCCGCGCCTGCCCGACGCGCGGCTCGTCGAGGTCAGCGGCGGCGCGGACGCGCACCGGGCGGAGATGGTCCGGCGTGCCCAGGCCGGGGACGGGACCGTCGACATCTACAACCTGGACGTCACCTGGACCGCCGAGTTCGCCGACGCGGGCTGGATCCGCCCGCTCGACGAGTCCGTCACCGACACCTCGGGCTTTCTGGAGAAGCCGCTGGCGACCTGCCGCTATCACGACAAGCTGTGGGCGCTGCCGTTCAACACCGACGCGGGCCTGCTGTTCTACCACGCGGACCTGACCGGCGAGAATCCGCCGACGAACCTGGCGGGCATCCGCACGGTCACCAACGAGGTGTTCGCCCGCGCAGGCGGGCCGCCCGCCGGGCTGGAGGCGGGCTACACCGGGCAGCTGCGCGACTACGAGGGCCTGACCGTGAACGCGCTGGAGGCGATCTGGGCGGCCGGGGGCGAGGTGGTCGACGGCGACGGCGAGGTGGTCGTCGACTCCCCCGCGACCCGGGCCGCGCTGACGCAGCTCGCGCTCGGCATGACCGAGGGCAATCCGCGTACGGTGCTGCCCGCCTCGCTGGGCTTCGACGAGCGGGCCGGCACGCTGGCGTTCCAGGAGCGCCGGGTGCTGTTCATGCGCAACTGGCCGGTGGCCTACGGCCAGCTCGTCGCCGCCGAGGCCGGGGCCGCGCCGCTGCGCATCGGCACCCAGCCGATCACCGACTCGGTGCTGGGCGGGCAGAACCTGGCCATCGCGTCGGGCAGCGACCAGCCCGAGGCGGCGCGGCGGCTGATCGAGTTCCTGACCGGCGAGCGCAGCCAGCAGCTGCTGTTCGAGCGGGGCGGCTTCGCGGCCACCCGGGAGCTGATCTATCGCGATGCGGCCGTGCGCGAGGCGTTCCCGTACGCCGACGACCTGCTGACGGCGGTGCGGGCGGCCCGGCTGCGGCCGGTGACGCCGCGCTACGCGCAGTTCAGCGAGGTGTTCCGGCGCGGGGTGGGGTATGCGCTGCGCCACGGCGGGCAGCTGCCGGACGGGTTCGCCGACGCGCTGCGCGCGGCCCTGTCCGGCGCACCGGGCGGCCCGAGGCTGCCCTGACGGAGGCAGCCCCGGGCCGGGGGCTCCCCTGACGGAGGGAGCCCCGGCGGCCGTGGCGGCTCTGGCGGGAGGAGCCACGGCCGGGCCGGTCACGCCGGCGGGGTGCCCCAGGAGAGCACGCCGCCGACGTAGCCGGGGATCGCGGGCGCGTCCGCGAACGCGGTGTTCGTGCCGCGGCTGTAGTCGTTCAGCTCGTTGAACGCGCTCCAGTCGGGCTTGTGCAGCCGCAGCTGGATCTCGCCGGTCGAGGCCCCCGCCGCGAGCGTGCCGCCGGTGAAGGTGACCTCGACGTAGGTGTCCGCGCCGGTCACGGCGCTGGGCAGGTTCACCACGGTGGTGCGCACGTTCGCGCAGCCGAGCTGGGCCCAGTCGCAGTACACGCTGACCCCGCTCGCGCCGTCCCGGGTCAGGTAGTACCGGGCGGTGACCGTGGTCAGGCCGACGGACGACGTCGAGCTGTTGACCACCTGGAGCCCGAACCTGATCGAGTTGTCCGCCGGAGCGCCGTCGTTGTTCTTGTAGCGCACGGTCAGCGCACCGCCGGTGGGTGCCGGCTGGGTGGTCGCGGTGAGCGGACCCGCCGCCACCGACTGGTCCCCGGCGGCGTTGCGTGCCCGCACCGTGTACGAGTACGCGGTGTTCGGGCTCAGCCCCGTGTCGGTGTACGACGTCCCCGTCACGACGGCGACCAGCACGCCCCCGCGATAGACCGCGTAGCTCGCGGCGCCGGTCACCGGGTCCCAGCTGATGGTGACCGAGCTGCTGGTCGTCCCCGTGGTGCGCAGGTTCTGCGGCGGTGCAGGCGGCACCACGTCACCCGGCTGGGTCGTGCCGGTCACCGCCGCCGAGGCGGCCGAGACGTTCCCGGCGGCGTCGCGGGCGCGCACCGTGTACTGGTACGCCGTGGCCGGGCTCAGCCCGCTGTCGGTGTAGGACGTGGTGGCGACCGTGCCCAGCAGGGTCGTGCCGCGATACACGTCGTACCCGGTCACGCCCACGTTGTCGGTGGACGCGTCCCAGGCCAGGGCCACGCTGTTCTGCGTGGTCCCGGTGACCCGTGGGTTGGCGGGCACGGTCGGCGCGGCGGTGTCCACCGGCTGACCGCCCACCAGGTAGTCGGTGGTCGCGTCGAGGTAGGTGGCGACCCAGACCAGCGGCGCGTTCCAGTTGATCGTGTTCTCCTTGGAGCCCCACGCGTCGGGCGCGGTGTTCTTCGGCGCGTACGACTTCGCCGCCGGGCGGCCCGTGGGCGTGGCCGGGTCGTTGATCAGCTCGTTGTTCGGCCCGCCGGCCAGCCAGCCCTTCGGGTACGCCAGGCCCGGGTACTTGCCCCACGCCCAGCGGTCGTGCAGGTCGGTCTCGTAGTACTCGCCGTAGCCGGTGACGTAGGACAGCCGCATGGCGTTGTTGCCCATCAGGTAGTCCATCGACCGGTTCAGCGCCTTGAGATAACCGAGGTTGCCGGACAGGTCGAACGCGACGCCGAGCACCAGCATCCGGTTGGCGATGAACGAGTTCGAGCCCCACGGGTACGCCGAAGCGCCGCTGATCAGCGACGGGTAGCCCTCGCCGTTGAGCGTGGTGACGATCTGGTCCGCGAATGCGCGCACGTTCGCCCGCATCGTCGTCAGGTCCGCGGCGGGCAGGTCGTTGGTCACGCTCACCAGCGACAGCGTGCCGGTCGCGGCGACCTCGGCCCAGTCGAACTGGCCCATCTCCCGGTAGTGCGGCGAGCCGGTCACCGCGCTCCGGTAGCCGCTGACCGCGCTGTCGGACCGCTTGAGCGCGGTCAGGTACAGCTCGGCCGCGGCGGCGTACCGGTCGTCGCTGTTCTTCGAGTCGCCGTAGTCGCCGCCGCCCTCGGCGTCGGAGGCCGTGGCATAGTCGACGTTCGGCTGCGCCTCGGCCCTGGTCCAGGCGTCCTTGGCGCTCGCCCACAGCGTGCTCGCCCGCGCCGCGTCGTACGGCGCCAGCACCCGCGCCAGCTGCGCGTTGGTCCGCGCGACGGCGTACGTCGCGTTCGTGGACGGCCCCATCGCCGAGCGGGCCAGCCCGTTCTCCTGGTCGACCGAGGTCACCGGGAACGCGCTCCACACATGGTTGTGCACCTTGTGCGAGGCCAGCCCGGTCGACGGCAGCAGCCCCGACATCCAGCGCGAGCCGAACTCGACCTCGTCCAGGATGTCCGGCCGCCCGTTGGCCCGCTCCGGGATCGCCAGCGACCCGTCCGGGTACGCCGCGGGCCGCCGCTCCAGCAGGTTGAGCAGCGTCCACGTCGACACCGCGTGGTTGACGGCGTAGATGCCGAAGTCGCCCGCGTCGGCCCACGAGTAGCGCACGTTGAGCCGCTGGCTGCCGCACCAGCTGTTGTAGCAGGGCACCGACTCGTCGCCGGGGTGCAGCGCGGCGTGCGCGTGCCCGGAGTTCTGCAGGTACTGGCCCTCGACGGCGCTGCCCATGCGGTGGAAGTAGAAGTACTGCATCGCCTCGCGGCCCAGCATCGGGTAGAGCGAGCTGGCCGAGATCATGAACGGCACGCTGGTGCCCGTGCCGTCGACCCACAGCACGTAGCTGCCGGGCGTGGTCAGCGCGCTGAAGTCGGCCTTGTGCACGGTGTCGCCGGAGGCGCGGTCGCTGCCGTACACCGTGGTGGTGCCGGAGGCGACGACGGCGCCGCCGGAGGCCTGGCGCACCTGCCAGGCGCGGGCGCCGCCGGAAGTGACCACCGTGGCGATCTTGTCGGCGCCGGTCAGGTAGCCGATCTGGTTCACGCGGACCGGGCTGGTGTCCACGTCGGCGGCCGCGGGTGCGGTCGGCAGCAGGGGGAAGAGCAGGGCGGCGACGGCGGCCGCGGCGATCGCCGCGCGCACGTGCCGGGAGGGCAGGCGTCTCATCGGTGGCTCCTGTGATCGGGGGAGGAGTCTGTGGTGGACAGAGACGGACCGGCCGGCGGCGGGAAGGGAGCCTGCCGCCGGCCGGGGCGCTACGTGCCGCGGTGCGCGGCCGGTGCCCGGAAGGGGGGCCCCGGCCGCGCACCGGCGGCTCACCGGTGGGTGACGGTCACGGCACCGCGAGGGCGCAGGCCGTGACGGTGGGCGTGCCCGAGCCGCTGGCCACGTAACCGAAGGTGGTCGACCCCGCCGGGGCGAGGCTGCCGTTGTGCGGGGCGTTGGTGACCGTGTTGCCGTTGCGGACGGCGTTCCACAGGTTGCTGATCGTCAGCGTGGTCGGGATGTTCAGCGTGACCGCCCAGGCCGCCGAGGTCATGGTCGTCGTGTTCGTCACGGTGACCTCGGCCTGGTGGCCGCCCTGCCAGCTGTTGAGCACCCGCAGGGTGGCCGTGCAGCCGGTGCCGCCGCCCCCGCCGCCGGAGGTGGTGCCGGTGACCGCCGACGAGGCCGCGGAGACGTTGCCGGCCGCGTCGCGCGCCTTGACCGTGTACTGGTACGCCGTGGAGGCGGCCAGGCCGGTGTCGGTGTAGGTCAGGCCGGAGACCGTGGCCACCTTGGTGCCCGCGCGGTAGACCTCGTACGCGGTGACGCCGACGTTGTCGGTGGCCGCGTTCCAGGCCAGCGAGACCGAGCTGCTGGTCACGCCGGTGGTGCGCAGGCTCGACGGCGCGGACGGGGCGATGGTGTCGCCGGTGCCGCCCCCGCCGCCGTACACGTCGGCGAGGTTGTAGCCGGTGGCGCTGCTGGCGCCGCCCAGCCGGACCTGGTGGTCGAGGCTGACGAACCTGTTCTGGTGCTGCCACAGCGCCGGCTTGAGCAGGTTGAGCTTGGCGGTGTCCCAGGTGGCCCAGTCGTCGAGCAGCAGGCCGCCGGTGTCACCGGAGTTCGGGTTGAGCACCCAGAACGTGTGGTGCAGCTTGTTCTCCGCGATCAGGTCGCGCAGCGCGGTCATCCACTTGTCCTGGCGGGCGTCCTGGCCGAGCCGGCCGCCCCACTCGCCGATCAGCAGCGGCGAGATGTTGTCCTCGTGGAGGTAGAACCAGTTCGGCCGCCACACGTCGTTGGTCAGCGAGGTCTTGTCGAACGTGCCCTGGAACCACGGCTGCTCGTACACCAGCGGGCCGTAGTCGTGCGGCGAGTACATCAGCTGGTCCTGGTTGGCGCCCAAATTGACCGGGTAGTCGCGCACGCCGCGCAGGTTGCCGCCCCACCAGTTGTAGAAGTAGTTGGGCGTCAGGTCCGGGTCGGTGTTCGGGGAGCTCCAGGTCTCGCCCGGCCGCGGGTAGACCTCGATGCCCTCGCACAGGATCAGCACGTTGGGGTTGATCGCCAGGATCCGGTTGCCCGCCGTCTGGCAGGCGTACTTGAAGTTGTCCTGGTCCGTGCTGTTGTCCCACTTGGCCCGCGGCGGCGAGTTGGGCGTGCCGTGCGGCTCGTTCTTGATGTCCATCGCGACGATGGTGTCGTTGTTCTTGTACCGAGCGGTGACCCACTCCCAGGCCTGGTAGAACTGCTCGGTGGTGATCGTGCCCTTCCACCACACCGGGTAGATGTGGCCGGAGTTGTCGGCCTCGGCGCTGTGCACGTCCAGCATGACCTTCAGGCCGAACTGCTCGCACAGCTGCAGCCAGTAGTCGAAGATCTGCAGGTTGTTCTTTCCGGCCAGCTCCGGGTTGGCGTACGTGTTCACGTTCGGCGCGGCGACCGTCTGGCCGTTCTTCCACTCCAGCAGCAGCTGGGTGGAGATCGGCACGCGGACGATGTTCATGCCGCGGTCGGCCATGCCCTTGGTGATGGTGGTGATGTTGCCCGACCACAGGCCGTGGAACACCCGCTCGGAGGCGTTGAAACCGAACCAGTTGACACCGGTCAGCCACACCTGGTTGCCGGCCTCGTCGAGCACCTTGTTGCCCTGGACGTGCAGCCAGTCCTTCTCCGGCACGGCCGCGGCGGCGGTGGTCGGGGCGAGCACGGCCGCGCCGGCCGCCAGCATGGTCGCCAGCGTGGCCAGTGCGAGGGGTACGCGCAACCGGGAGCGGCGTCCCGGCCTTTCTCTGAGTGCCATGGAGGAACCTTCCGGGGAACGGTGACGCCGGCGGCGATCGGAGCCACCGGCAGGACGGGAGCGCTCCCACTCGCGGCCCGAGTGGGGCCGCGCTCCCCCGGCCGGGCACCGGGGGGCGCGCGGCCGCGAACAACCCGAGGAGGCGGGGCTGATCGGGATCCCGGCACCCTCCGGCGAGGTCCGATGTGGCACGGACATCGACGGCAGTGAACGGGAGCGCTCCCATTTGTGTTGGAGCGTAAAGGTCCCTTAACCCGCGCGCAACAGTCTCCGTCAATCTCGTGATTCCGAACGGCGGGCGGGCGACAGGGAACACGGTTGCCCGGGAGAGCGCTCTCCAGGCATCATCTCTACCATGCGCAGCATCACCAAGCCGGTCCTGTCCGGTGCCGACATCGCCCGCCTCATCCAGGACGGCCTCGGCGAGCAGGCCATCGTCACCGGGCACGAGGAGTTCACCGACGGCTTCTTCAACGCCGCCCACGCGGTGCGGCTGGCCGACGGGCGGGAGGTCGTGCTCAAGGTCGCCCCCGACGCCGGGCTGACCATGCTGACGTACGAGGTGGACCTGATGCACACCGAGATCGAGTTCTTCCGGCGGGCGGCCGGCGCGGGCGTGCCGCTGCCCCGGATGTGGCACGCCGACCCGGAGCGCGGCGTCATGGTCATGGAGCGGCTGCGCGGCGTCTCGTTCGAGCAGGCCAAGAAGACCATGGACCCCGCGCACGTGCTGGCGATCCGGCGCGAGCTGGGCCGGATCAGCGCCGCGATCACCGCCGTGCCCGGCGAGCGCTTCGGCTACCCGCGCCGCGACGGGCGCACCCGCTCCGGCTCCTGGCGGGAGTCGTTCCTGCAGTACATCGAGGACATCCTGGGCGACGCGACCGGCTCCGACCGGCCGCTGCCCCGGCCCGCCCCCGAGATCCGCGAGCTGGTGCACCGGCACGCGCCGCTGCTCGACGAGGTCACCTCCCCGGCGCTGGTCCACTTCGACCTGTGGGACGGCAACGTGTTCGTGATCGCCGACGGCGACGGCTGGCGGGTCGAGGGCATCATCGACGGCGAGCGCGCCTTCTACGGCGACCCGGTCGCCGAGCTGGTCTCGCTGGTCTCGTTCGTGCCCGAGGCGGAGGCCGCGGCGGTGCTCGACGGCTTCCTGGGCCGGGCGCTGACCGCGTCCGAGCAGGTCCGGCTGTGGCTCTACCGCAGCTACCTGTGGCTGATCCTGATCGCCGAGACCGCGGTGCGCGGTTACCCGGAGAAGGAGAACGCCGAGCTGATGGCCTTCGCCACCGGCATGCTCACCAAGGACCTGGACGAGCTGTCCGCGGTGTGAAAGTTACAGGGGTGACCGCTGTGACGTTCGTGATCACCATGGCATGGTTCAGGCCCGGCAGGGTGTTTGATAAGTGTCATGAGCACTCCGGCGATCCTGACCGTGGACGACGATCCCGCCGTCTCCCGGGCGGTGGCACGCGACCTGCGCCGCCACTACGGCGAGACCTACCGCGTGGTGCGGGCCGCCTCCGGGGCCGAGGCCCTGGACGCGCTGCGTGAGCTGAAGCTGCGCGGCCAGCAGGTGGCCCTGCTGCTGGCCGACTACCGGATGCCGCAGATGAACGGCATCCAGTTCCTGGAATCGGCGATGGACCTGTATCCGCAGGCCCGCCGGGTGCTGCTGACCGCGTACGCGGACACCGACGCGGCGATCAACGCCATCAACCTCGTCGACGTGGACCACTACCTGCTCAAGCCGTGGAACCCGCCGGAGGAGCGCCTCTACCCCGTCTGCGACGAGCTGCTCCAGGCGTGGCAGGCGACTCCCGCGGCGGCCACCGCCGAGCTGCGCGTGGTCGGCCACCGCTGGTCCGCCCACTCGTACAAGCTGCGCGACTTCCTGGCCCGCAACCTGGTGCCGTTCCGCTGGTACGTCTCCGACGACCCGGAGGGCGCCCGGCTGCTGGAGGCGGCCGGGGTCACCGCCGACGACGTGCCGCTGGTGGTCACCACCGAGGGCAAGACGCTGGTCCAGCCGGACACGGCGACGCTGGCGGGCAACATCGGCCTGACCACCCAGCCCGCGTCCGACTTCTACGACGTGATCGTCATCGGGGCGGGCCCGGCCGGGCTCGGTTCGGCGGTGTACGCCGCCTCCGAGGGCCTGCGCACCGTGCTCGTCGAGCGCCGGGCCACCGGCGGGCAGGCCGGGCAGAGCAGCCGCATCGAGAACTACCTCGGCTTCCCCGACGGCGTCTCCGGCGCGCAGCTCACCGACCGGGCCCGGCGGCAGGCGCTCAAATTCGGCGCCGAGCTGCTCTCGGCCCGCGAGGTGACCGCGCTGGAGACCTGCGGCTCGGCCCGCGTGGTGCACTTCGCCGACGGCACCCGCATCGCCGCGCACAGCGTGGTGCTGGCCACCGGCGTGTCGTACCGGATGCTCGACGTGCCCGGCTGCGCCGACCTCACCGGCCGCGGGGTGTACTACGGCTCCGCCGCCACCGAGGCCCCCGGCTGCAAGGACCAGGAGGTCTACATCGTCGGCGGGGCCAACTCGGCCGGCCAGGCCGCCGTCTACTTCAGCCGGTACGCCAGCCGCGTGCACATCCTCATCCGGGGCGAGGACCTGCGCCGGTCCATGTCCCGCTACCTGATCGACCAGATCGAGGCGATCGAGAACATCGAGGTGCACCCGTTCACGCAGGTCGAGCGCGGCGAGGGCGAGGAGCACCTGGAGCGGCTGGTGCTGACCGACAACCGGACCGGCGACCAGACCGCGGTGGACGCGTCCTACCTGTTCATCTTCATCGGCGCCGAGCCGGGCACCGACTGGCTGGACGGCGTGATCGACCGCGACCCGCATGGCTTCGTGCTGACCGGGCCGGACCTGCTCGCGGGCGGCAAGCGCCCGGCCGGGTGGCCGCTGCAGCGCGATCCCTACCACCTGGAATCCAGCGTGCCGGGCGTGTTCGCGGCCGGTGACGTGCGGTCCGACTCGGTCAAGCGGGTCGCGTCCGCCGTCGGCGAGGGCGCCATGGCCATCTCACTCGTACACCGCTATCTGGAGGGGCAGTGACCACCGAACTCACCCCCGCACTCCTGAGGACCCTGTTCCTGTTCGAGGCCCTCGACGACGAGCAGCTCGACTGGCTCGCCGAGCACGGCCGGATCGAGTGCATCCCGGCCGGTCCGATCTACACCGAGGGCGACGAGGCGACCTGCTTCTACGTCCTGCTCACCGGCACCGTCGCGATCAGCCGCCTGGTGCACGGCGACCACGTCGAGGTCAGCCGCACCGACCAGCGCGGCGTGTACGCCGGGGCCATGCAGGCCTACCTCGGCGAGCGGGTGCCGCAGCGCTACGCCAACTCGCTGCTGGCCATCAGCGACGTCGAGGTGTTCGTGCTGCCCTCCGAGCAGTTCGCGCACATGATGCGCGACTGGTTCCCGATGGCCATGCACCTGCTGGAGGGCCTGTTCTTCGGCATGCGCAGCATGCAGACGGTCATCGGCGAGCGGGAGCGGCTGCTGGCGCTCGGCTCGCTGTCGGCCGGCCTCACCCACGAGCTGAACAACCCGGCCGCGGCCGCCGTACGCGCCACCGCCGTGCTGCGCCAGCGCGTCGCCGGGATGCGGCACAAGCTGTCCCTGATCGCCGACGGCCGCCTCGACGGCACCAAGCTGCGGGCACTGGTCGACCTGCAGGAGGAGGCGGTCAAGCGGATCGACGCCGCACCGCAGCTCACCCCGGTGCAGACGTCCGACGCCGAGGACACCCTCGCCGACTGGCTGGAGGAGCGCGACATCACCGGAGCATGGGACATCGCCCCGACACTTGTCGCGGGCGGCGTGGACCAGGAGTGGCTGCAGCAGGTCTCCGACACGGTCGGCGAGGAGAACTTCGAGTCGGCGGTCCGCTGGCTGACCTACACCCTCGAGACCGAGCTGCTGATGGGCGAGATCGACGACTCGGTCACCCGCATCTCCGGCCTGGTCTCCGCGGCCAAGCAGTACTCGCAGCTCGATCGGGCGCCGTACCAGGAGGTCGACGTCAACGATCTGGTCAAGGCGACGCTGGCCATGTTCGCCGGGAAGCTCGGCAAGGGCGTGAACGTGGTCAAGGAGCTGGACCGCACGCTCCCGAAGATCCCCGCGTACGCCGCCGAGCTGAACCAGGTGTGGACCAACCTGATCGACAACGCGCTCGGCGCGATGGGCGAGACGGGCACGCTCACCGTGCGCACCGGCCGTGAGAACGGCAACGTCTTCGTCGAGGTGGGCGACACGGGGCCGGGCATCGACCCGGTGATCCGGCCGCGCATCTTCGAACCGTTCTTCACCACCAAGCCGGTCGGCGAGGGCACCGGCCTGGGCCTGGACATCTCCTACCGGATCGTGGTCAACAAGCACCACGGCGACATCCGGGTGGAGTCCGCGCCCGGCGACACCCGCTTCCGGGTGCTGCTGCCCATCGAGGCGCCGGCCGAATAAACCAGCCATCTCACGAGCTGGTATTGCGGCGTCGCCCTGACCAAGGGCGACGGTGCTCAGCGCGCTTCAGGACGGACACCCACGCCGAAGATCGCTGTTTCGTGTCACGACACGCGGTGAAACCGCAGGTGGTGACACGAAACAGTGATCTTGACAGCGATCCGCAAGGCTACGCCGTCGCGAACTCCACCGCCCCGGCCGGCACCGAGCGGATCAGCGCGGACAGCTCCGCCGGGCTCGGGTCGGCCGGGGCGTCGCGGTGCTCCAGCACGGACTGCAGGATCTCCCCCGCGCGTACAGCCGTCGCCGACAGCAGCGACGACGTGATGCCGTGCGTGTGCTCGGTGCCGCCCTGCAGGTAGATGCCGCAGCCCAGCTCCGCCCCGGTGGCCAGCCGGTAGTCGCGGCCCGCGACCAGCCGCCCGTGCTCGTCGCGGTCCACGTGCGCGGCCAGCTCGCCGAGCAACCCGGACGGGTCGGCCTGGCGGTAGCCGGTCGCGCAGATCATGACGTCCGCGTCCAGCGCGCTCTGCTCGCCGGTGATCAGCGAGGAGATCCCGACGCGTACCCGGTCGCCCAGATCCTCGGCCCCGGTGACCCGGCTCGCGTTGTACATGCGCAGCCGCTCCCGGCCGAGCACCTTCTCCTGGTACATCCGCCGGTAGAGGTCGTTGATCAGGTCGAGGTCGACCACCGAGTAGTTGGTGCCCCGGTGGTAGTCGAGCAGCAGCTGCTTGGTCTGCGGCGGGGCGGCGAAGAAGTCGTCCACGGCGCCCGGGTCGAAGATGCGGTTGGCGAACGGGCTGTCGTCGGCCGGGCTGTAGCCGTAGCGCGAGAAGACCGAGCACACCTCCGCCTGCGGGAAGCGCTCGTGCAGGAACGCGGTCGCCTCGGCGGCGCTCTGCCCGGCGCCGACCACCACGAAGCGGCGCGCGCCGGTCCACTGGTCGACCTGGCGCAGCAGGTCGTGGCTGTGCCAGACGCGAGGGGACGGCTGCACGCCCGCGGGCAGCTCGGGACGCAGGCCGGTCGCGAAGACCACGTTGCGGGCGCGCAGCGCGATGGCGGTGCGCGGGCCCTGCGCGATGACGTTGAGGTACGCCGCGCGGCCGTTCTCGTACACCGGATGCACGTCGACGACCTCGTGGCCGTAGCGCACCACGTCGCCGACCTGCCGGGCCGCCCACTCCAGGTAGTCGTGGAACTCGACGCGCAGCGGGAACAGGTTCTTGTGGTTGATGAAGTCGATAAGCCGGCCGCGGCTGTGCAGGTAGCACAGGAAGCTGTAGCGGCTCGCCGGGTTGCGCAGGGTTACCAGGTCCTTCATGAACGACACCTGCATGGTGGCGTCGTCGAGCAGCATGCCGCGGTGCCAGCCGAACTCGGCCTGCCGCTCCAGGAAGACGGCGCTGACCGGGACGGGGCTCTCGTCGGCGGCGAGGGCCAGGGCCAGGTTGGACGGCCCGAATCCCACGCCCACGATGTCGTGGATGACGTCTGCACCGGAACCGAGCGTGAAGTCTGGCATTTCCGTCCTATCCCTAAGCGTCGCCGATGGGCCTCCTGGTCCATGACTTAGGTTAGGCTAACCTACTGCTCGCACGTTGCCAATACGGGGTCGTGGCTGATGCCGGTCGTGAATGGATCGATGATCTATATCGGTAAATTAGGGAAGGCAATCCTCACCTGTCAAGCGTTTGCGGCGTTCATTCGCCAGTCAGTCGCACAGGTGCCGCGGCACCAGCCCGAGCAGTTCCGTGGCGCGGGACAGGTCCAGCGGCACCGCCCGGCCCGGGAACGCGATCCGCCGCGGCACACCCGGGTGGAAGCGGTCCAGCAGTTCCTCGGTCGGCAGCGCGGCCAGCGTCTGCGGCGCGGCCACCAGGATCGCGTGACACCCGGTCAGCGGCCGGGTCAGGGCCAGCAGGTTCGCGGCGGCCGCGTCCCGGTCCTCCAGGTAGGCCCACAGCGAACGCGCGCCTTCGGCCGGCTCCCGCCGGTAGCGCTCGGCATACTCGGGCAGGCGCTCGTCCAGGCCGCCGAGCAGCGGAAAGCGCAGCACGACGACGGTCATGCCGTACCGGCGGTTGATCATCTCGCCGATCTGCTCGTCGACCTGCTTGCTCAGCGCGTACGGGTCGGCGGCCAGCAGCGGGTGCGCCTCGTCCAGCGGCAGGTAGTGCGGCGCGAAGGGCTCCGGCGCCCAGGCGAACCCGTACGCCGACTGGCTGCCCGCCAGCACCGCCCTGCCCACGCCCGCCTGCGCCGCCTCCTCCAGCACGGTGAACGTGCCCCGCGTGTTGCCGCAGAACACCTGTTGGGCCGTGCCCAGGGTGGGGGCCGGGATCGCGGCGCAGTGCACCACCGCGTCCACGCCCGACAGCGCGTCACGCACCGCCACGGCATCGCCGCTGTCCCCGACCACGACCCGGTCGGCCTTCAGATCGCCGGGATCACGCAGGTCGAAGGCGGTGGCGGCGATGCCCTCGCGGGCGAGCAGCTCCAGCGCGGCCCGGCCCAGCCGCCCGGCGGCGCCGGTCACCAGCACCCGGTTCACGATCCGCACCGCCGACTGCCCCGCGCTCCGCTCATGCCTCGTTTCTACCCCGCCGCGCGAACCTCCGGTCCATCACCCGCAGGCCGTCCCACCCAGTAGATCTTGAACGCCTGTCCGGGACCGCCCGACTGTTCAGCGAACCTTCAGGCGTGGTCGAGGTCGGCGGTGGAGGTGCCGTGGCATGCTGGAGAGTCCGACTTTCAGATGAGGAGTGCTGGTGTCGACTGGCGAGGCCGTGCAGGCCGTTCCCGCGCGGCGGTCCCTGCGGCCGCTGCTGTTCGGCCTGGCCGTGACCACGGTCCTCGGGCTGCTGTTCGGGGTGCCCTGGTGGACGCTGCTGGTGTCCGGCGCGCACTGGCCGACGCCCGTCGTGGTGGCCGGCACCGCGCTGTTCGGCGGGTTCGCGCTGGCCTTCCCCTTGCTGATGTTCCAGGGTCACGCTCGCGGCCGCGACTGGGCCTCGCGCATCGCCGACACCACCCTCGGCGTGGTCTGGGTGCTGTTCACCTGGGCGATCCTGGGCAACGTGCTGCGGGCCGGGCTCGCGCTCGGCGGCGTCGCCGACCCGTTGCGGTCCCGCCTCACCGCGGCCGCCGTCGCCGCGGTCTCGCTGGTGCTGGTCGTCTGGGGGTACGCCGAGGCGATGCGGGTGCCTCGGGTGCGCCGGGTCGAGGTGGCCCTCCCCCGGCTCGGCAAGGGGCTCGACGGCCTGAAGGTGGTGCTGCTGACCGACACGCACTACGGCCCGATCGAGCGTTCCCGCTGGTCGGCCGGGGTGACCGAGGCGGTCAACGCGCTGGACCCGGACATCGTCTGCCACACCGGCGACATCGCCGACGGCACGGTCGCCCAGCGCCGGGCCATGGCCGCCCCGCTCGGCGAGATCCGGGCGAAGCTGGCGCGGGCGTACGTCACCGGCAACCACGAGTACTACGGCGAGGCCGAGGGCTGGCTCGGGCACATGGCGGAGCTGGGCTGGGAGTGCCTGCACAACCGGCACCTGGTGGTGGAGCGCGGCGGCGACCGGCTCATCGTCGCCGGAGTGGACGACATCACGGCCGCGCACTCGCGCACCGGCCACTCGATGGACCACGCGGCCGCCCTCGCCGACACCGACCCCGACCTGCCGGTGCTGCTGCTGGCCCACCAGCCCAAGCAGATCGCCGACGCCGTACGCCACGGCGTCGACCTGCAGATCTCCGGCCACACCCACGGCGGCCAGATCTGGCCCTTCCACTACCTGGTCAAGCTCGACCAGCCCGCGGTGCAGGGCCTGACCCGCCACAGCGAGCGCACCCAGCTCTACACCAGCCGCGGCACCGGCTTCTGGGGCCCGCCGCTGCGCGTCTTCGCCCCCAGCGAGATCACCGAACTGACCCTCCGCGCCGCCTGAAGATCCTCCGACTTGCCAGGCACCTGGGCGTATCTTGAGCGCGCATTCGCCCACTTGCCAGGCAAGTCGGACGATCATACGAGCGGTGCCGCCGCCGCGGTCAGGCGTCGGTGGTGCCGGCTTCGCGTTTGGCTTTGGCGCGGCGTTTGCCCTCGTGCATGGCCTGGACGCGGGCGATGGGGATGGTGTGGCCCTCCTCGACCAGGTCGGCGGGCAGCGCCTGCGGGGCGGGCATGCAGTCCACCCACGGGTCGCGCTTGGCGACCAGGTCGGGCACGGTGCGGACGGTGAAGTCGGCGGGGGTGACGTTCTCCACCTCGGACCAGGACACCGGGAACGACACCGGCAGGCCGGGGCGGATACGGGGACTGTAGGTCGCCACGACCGTGGCCCCACCGGAGCGGGTCGCGTCGAGGAAGACCTTGCCGTGGCGGTCCTCGCGGATGAACGCGGTGGTGGCGAGCTGCGGGTCGAGGCGTTCGGCGCGGGCGGCCACGGCCCGGGTCGCGGCGGCGACGTCCTCGTGGCCCGCCGTGCCGTCCAGCGGCACGAACACGTGCACGCCCTTGCTGCCGCTGGTCTTGACCGCGCCGTCCAGCCCGCAGTCGGCCAGCGCGCGGCGTACCAGCAAGGCGCCCTGCACCGCTAGGTCGAAGTGCTCGCCCTCCGGCGGGTCCAGGTCGAGGATGAGGTGGGTCGGCTGCGCGGGATCGGAGGCCAGGGCCAGCGCGGCGTGGTACTCGACCGCGCGCTGGTTGGCGAACCAGACCAGGGTGCGCCGGTCGTCGCAGAGGGCGTAGGTGACCTCGCGGTGCGACGCCTCGGCCCACACCGTCACCGAGCGCACCCAGTCCGGGGTGTACTTGGGCAGGTTCTTCTGCATGAACGGCGGCTGCCCCGGCCGGACCCGCATCACCGACAGCGGCCGGTCGCGCAGCACCGGGACCATCCGCTCGTGCACCGCGTCCAGGTAGTCCACCAGGTCGCGTTTGGTCGCCCCGGCCCCGTCGAACAGGGGCTGGTCGAGGTTGGTCAGCTCCACGCCGTCGCGCGTCTCACCGTCACGGGCCATGTGATCACCATTACTCGGTCCGGGCACCGCGTCAACGCGAGTACGGAAACCGGCAACCAGGCGTGCCATACGCCTCCGTCCGGCGGGGACGGTGACCCTTCCGTGGGGAGGGGGCAGGGGCTACATTAAGGTTGCTTAGGTAAGGCTTGCCTATATTGACGGTTGTTTGAGGAGGCACCCATGCGGGTCGCGATGTTCGGATACCAGACCTGGGGCCACCGCACCCTCCAAGCCCTGCTGGAGGCACCGGACCTGGAGGTCGTCCTCGTCGTCACGCATCCGAAGAGCGACCACGCGTACGAGCGCATCTGGAGCGACTCCGTCGCCGAGCTGGCCGTCGCCCACGGCGTACCCATGCTGGAGCGCGCCCGGCCCGACGACGACGAGCTGTTCACGCAGCTCAAGGAGGCCGAGCCGGACGTCATCGTGGCCACCAACTGGCGCACCTGGATCCCGCCCCACATCTTCAGCCTGCCCCGCCACGGCACGCTGAACATCCACGACTCGCTGCTGCCGAAGTATGCGGGCTTCTCGCCGCTGATCTGGGCGCTGCTCAACGGCGAGCCCGAGGTCGGCGTCACCGCGCACATGATGGACGACACCCTCGACGCGGGCGACATCGTGCTGCAGTGGTCGGTGCCGGTCGGCGAGCGCGACACCACCGTGGACCTGTTCCATAAGACGCTCGACATGTTCGGCCCGATCACCGTCGAGGGCCTGCGCCTGATCGCCTCGGGGCGTACCGACTGGACCCCGCAGGACCGCACCCAGGCCAGCTTCTTCCACAAGCGCGCCGACGAGGACCTGCGCATCGACTGGACGTGGACCGCCGAGGAGCTGGACCGCCTGGTCCGCGCCCAGTGCGACCCGTACCCGAACGCGTACACGTACTACAAGGGCCGGCGGATCCGCGTCGTCAAGGCGTCGGTCTCGCAGGCCGTGTACGGCGGCACCCCGGGCCGGGTCTTCTACCGCGAGGGCGACGGCGTCGCGATCGTCGCCGGGGCCGAGGCACGGCGCGGGAAGAGCAAGGGCTTGGTGATCGAGCGGGTACGCCTCGACGACGGCACCGAGCTGGCCGCCACCGACCTGTTCCGGACCATGGGCGGCTACCTGGGACACTTCCCGTCGTGAACGAGCTGACCGAACTGCTGTCCGAACTCGTCCGCGTGCCGAGCGTGGGCGGGACCCCGGCCGAGGCGGGCATCCAGACGATGCTCGCCGAGTGGATGCGCGAGACCGGCCTGGAGGTCGACCTCTGGGAGCTGCCGCTGGAGCGGCTCACCGCCGATCCCGCCTTCCCCGGCATGGAGGTGCCCCGCGAGCGCGCGTACGGGCTGGTCGGGCGGCTGCCCGGCACGGGCGGCGGCCGGTCGCTGATGTTCAACGGGCACGTCGACGTGGTGCCGCCCGGCGACCTGGCGGCGTGGACGGACGACCCGTTCTCCGGCCGGGTCGAGCAGGGCCGCGTCTACGGCCGGGGCGCCTGCGACATGAAGGGCGGCCTGGTCGCCGCGCTGCTCGCGGTCAAGCAGCTCAAACAGGCACGGCTGTCCGGTGACGTGCTGGTCGCGTGCGTGGTGGGCGAGGAGGACGGCGGCCTGGGCACGTACGGCCTGCTGGACCGCGGCTGGCGGGCCGACGCGTGCGTCATCCCCGAGCCGACCGGGCTGGCCGTGGTGCCCGCCAACGCAGGCGCGCTGACGTTCCGGCTGCGGGTCACCGGCCAGTCCACCCACGCCGCCCGCCGGACCGGCGGGGTCAGCGCGATCGAGAAGTTCCTGCCGGTCTTCGCCGCCCTGCGCGAGCTGGAGGCGGCCCGCAACCGTGACGTCGACCCGCTGATGCGCGCCTGGGACCTGCCGTACGCGCTGGAGATCGGCACCGTGCACGCGGGCGACTGGTCCTCCTCGGTGCCCGGCGAGCTGGTCGCCGAGGGCCGCTACGGCGTGGCGCTGGACGAGAGCCCGGCGCGGGCCAAGGCGGCGCTGGAGGCGGCCGTGGCCGCGGCCTGCGCCGCCGACCCGTGGCTGGCCGCGCACCCGGTGACCGTCGAGTGGTGGGGCGGGCAGTTCGCCCCCGCCCGCAACCCCGACCCGGCGCTGACCGAGGCGCTCGTCGCCGCGACCGGGACCGAACCGGCCCGCTGGGGCGCGCCGTACGGCAGCGACCTGCGGCTGCTCGCCGCGGCGGGCATCCCCGCCGTCCAGTACGGACCGGGCGACATCGACCTGGCCCACGCCCCCGACGAGTTCGTGCCGATCGCCGAGGTCGCCGCGGCGAGCGCGACCCTGGTCCGGCTTGCCTCAGCTCACTCCGCCTGACCCCGCCTGAGGCGGCACCCCGGACATGCCGGGTGACCCCTCGGCCCGATCGCGCCACCCTCGGCCCGCCGCATCTGCCGCACCCGAGACCGCCGAATCCGGCGGCCCGCCGCCGCACCCCTGAAGGAGTGGACATGTCCCAGCTCACCGGCGGCCGTGTGCTGCGCCGGGCCCTGCGCGAGCAGGCGGGCCGGATCACCGGCAGCGCCGTGCTCAGCACCGGGCACCAGGCCGGCGAGGCCCTGGTCCCGGTGGTGATCGGCGTGGTGGTGGACCGCGCCGTGGGCACCGGCTCGCCGGAGGCGCTGCTGCTGTGGATCGGCGTGCTGGCGCTGGTGTTCACCACGCTGTCGTTCAGCTTCCGGTTCGGCGCCCGGCTCGGCGAGCGCGCCGCCGAGCAGGCCGGGCACCGGCTGCGGGTACGCGTCACCGAACGGGTCCTCGACCCGCGCGGCGGCGCCGACACCGGCCGCCTGCCCGGCGCGCTGGCCAGCATCGCCACCGGCGACGCGGGCCGGGTCGGCATGGTCGCGCTGGTGCTGCCGCTCGGCGTGGCCGCGATCGCGGGCCTGGCCGTCGGCGCGGTCGCGCTGCTGCGGGTGTCGCTGCCGCTCGGCCTGCTGGTGCTGCTCGGCACGCCGCTGATGATGCTGCTGGCGCACCTGCTCGGCCGCCCGCTGCAGCGGCGCAGCGAGGAGGAGCAGGAACGCGCCGCGCACGCCGCCGGGCTCGCCGCCGACCTGGTCGGCGGGCTGCGCGTGCTCAAGGGCATCGGCGCGGAGCGGGCCGCCGCGGAGCGCTACCGGCTCAGCAGCCGCGCCGCGCTGACCGCGACCCTGCACGCCGCCGGGGCCAAGGCCCGCCACGACGGCACCCTGCTGGCCGTCAACGGCCTGTTCCTCGCGCTGGTCGCGCTGCTCGGCGGCAGGCTCGCCGCCGACGGCGACATCAGCATCGGAGCGCTGGTCGCCGCGGTCGGCATGGCGCAGTACCTGACCGGCCCGCTGTCGCTGATGGTATGGGTCAACGGCGAGCTGGCCCAGGGCCGCGGCAGCGCCGGACGCATCGCCGAGGTGCTGAACTCCCCGCCCGCCGTGGGCGGCGACGCGGAGCTGCCCGGCCCGGTGAAGGGGCAGGTCACCGTGCATGGCCTCACCCATGCCGGGCTGGACGGCCTGGACCTGGACGTGCCCGCGGGCGCGTTCGTCGGCATCGTCGCCACCGACCCGGCCCACGCCGACGCGCTGGTGGCCTGCCTGAGCCGCGAGCGCGAGCCCGCCCGGGGCACCGTCACCCTGGACGGGCTCGACCTGTCCGGGGTGGACCCCGACGCCGTACGCGGCGCGCTGCTCGTCGCCGCACACGACGCGGACCTGTTCGAGGGCAGCCTGCGCGCCGACATCGATCCTGCGGGCGCTGTGCGGGCAGGCACCGATCCTGCGGGCGCTGTGCGGCCGAGCACCGACCCGGCCGCCGCCCAGGGCGGGCGGGCCGACAGCGGCCCGCGGACCAGACCGGACGGACCCCGCGTGCCCGCCCCGCGCGAGGGTGCGGGTCACACCGACCGGCTTGCTAGGGCGCTGGCGGCATCGGCCGCCGACGAGGTCGCGGCGGCGCTGCCCGGTGGGCTGGACGGGCTGGTCGGCGAGCGCGGCCGGACCCTGTCCGGCGGGCAGCGCCAGCGGGTCGCCCTGGCCCGCGCGCTGGCCACCGACCCGCCGGTGCTGGTGCTGCACGAGCCGACCACGGCCGTGGACGCGGTCACCGAGTCCCGCATCGCCCAGGGCGTACGCCGCCTGCGCGAGGGCCGCACCACCGTGGTCATCACGACCAGCCCGGCGCTGCTGTCCACCGCCGACACCGTGCATCTCGTCGAGGGCGGTGCCGTCACCGCCTCCGGCACCCACGAGCAGCTCGTCCGCGAGCACGCCGCCTACCGCGCGGCGGTCCTGGCATGAGCACGCGCCACCACCAGGCCGAGGCGCAGGCAGGCGCACGCGTCGCGGCCAGACCCGCGACGGGCCTGAGCACGCGCCCCGAACGAGCCGAGGAGCAGGCATGACCGCCCCGAGCGTGACCCTCCCGCAGGACGCCGTGACCGAGCAGCGGGAACTGCTGCCGGTCGCCGGCGGCCGGGAGACCCTGCGCGCACTGCGCGCCGTGCTGCGACCCCGCCGCGGGCTCGCCGTGGCCGGGCTGCTGGTGCTGACGACCGCGACCGCGATCGGGCTGACCGTCGCGCCGCTGCTCGGCCATCTCGTGGACCTGGTCAGCCAGGGCCGCCCGGCCGGTGTGCTGACCACGCCCGTGGTCGCGCTGGCCGTCGTCGCCCTGGTGTCCGGCGCGCTGACCGCATACGGCCTCACGCTGGTGGCGCGGCTCGGCGAGGGTGCCCTGGCCGAGCTGCGGGAACGGTTCCTCGACCGGGCGCTGCGGCTGCCGCTGGGGCGGGTCGAGCGGGCCGGTTCGGGCGACCTGACCTCCCGGGCCGGCAACGACCTCAGTGCCGTCGCGTCCGTCGTCCGCAGCGGGCTGCCCGAGCTGGGCCGTTCGCTGCTCGCCATCGTGCTCACCCTGGCCGGGCTGGGCGTGCTTGACTGGCGGCTGCTGCTGGCCGCACTGCTGGCCGTCCCGGTGCAGCTGCACACCGTGCGCTGGTACGCGGGCCGCGCGCTACCGGTGTACGCCCGCCAGCGGGTCGCCGTCGGCGCCCAGCAGCAGCAGCTGCTGGAGACCATCGGCGGCGCCGCGACCGTGCGCGCGCTGCGCCGCCGCGAGCGGCACCTCGACCTGGTCAGCGGCCGCTCGCAGGAGGCCGTGGAGCTGACCATGCGCGGCGTCAACCTGGTCACCCGCTTCTACGCCCGACTCAACCTGGCCGAGTTCATCGGCCTGGGCGCGGTGCTGGTCACCGGCTTCCTGCTGGTGCGCGCCGGTGAGGTGAGCATCGGCACGGCGACCGCGGCGGCGCTGTACTTCCACCACCTGTTCACGCCGATCAACACCGCGCTGGGGCTGATCGACGACGTGCAGGCCGCGTACGCCGCGCTGGCGCGCCTGGTCGGCGTCGCCGAGCTGCCCGAACCCGCCGCGCCGCCCGCGCCGCGCTCCCCCGCCGACGCGTCGCTGCACGCCGACGGGGTCACCCACGCGTACGACGCGGACCGGCCGGTGCTGCACGACGTGAGCATCACGGTGCCCGCCGGGCGGCGGGTGGCGCTGGTCGGCGCCAGCGGCGCGGGCAAGAGCACCCTGGCCGGACTGGTCGCAGGCGTACACGAGCCGACCGCCGGACGCATCCGGATCGGCGGCGTGGGCCTGGACGACCTGGACCCGGCCGGCCGCCGCGCGGTCGCGCTGATCACGCAGGAGGTGCACGTCTTCGCGGGCACCCTCGCCGAGGACCTGCGCCTGGCCGAGCCCGCCGCCACTGACGAGCAGTTGCTCGCCGCGCTGGCCCGGGTCGGCGCGGCCGAGTGGGTGCAGGCGCTGCCGGAAGGGCTGTCCACCGTGGTCGGCGAGGGTGGGCACCGGCTCACCGCCGCGCAGGCCCAGCAGCTCGCCCTGGCCCGGCTGGTGCTGGCCGATCCGGCGGTGGCGGTGCTCGACGAGGCCACCGCCGAGGCGGGCAGCGCCGGGGCGCGGGTGCTGGAGGCATCGGTCGCGGCCGCGCTGGACGGGCGCACCGGCCTGCTGGTCGCCCACCGGCTCACCCAGGCCGCGCTCGCCGACCAGGTGGTGGTCATGGAAGGCGGCCGCATCGTCGAGAGCGGCACCCACGACGAGCTGCGCGCAACCCCCGGCGGCCGGTACGCCGAGCTGTGGCAGGCCTGGTCGGGCCGCCGCGCCGGGTAGCCGGTCGGCGGCCCAGCTGGTGCCCCGCGGGCCGCACCCCGCCGCGCCGCGCCGCGCCGAAGATCGCTACTTCGTGTCAAGAAATGAGGCCTGACCGCACTTTCTGACACGAACTAGCGATCAACGACCACCAGCGCGGCCGTAGACAGCGACGTATGGCGATGAAAGCATATGCCGATGCGTCGCATACCCCTGCTGTGCGTGCTCGCCCTGCTCGGCACCACCGTGCTGGCGACACCCGCCAACGCCGCCCCCGTCGCGCTGCTCAGCGACCCGATCTACGACTACGCCACCGCGATCCGCGAGACCGTCTACGTCGAGTCGCCGCTCGACAACGACGGCGACGGCATCCGTGACAAGATCGTCGCGGACGTCATCCGCCCCCGCGAGGCTGTCGCAGCCGGGGTCAAGGTGCCCGTCATCATGGACGCCTCGCCCTACTACCAGTGCTGCGGGCGCGGCAACGAGTCCGAGAAGAAGGTGTACGCGGCCGACGGCACGGTCAGCAAGTTCCCGCTGTACTACGACAACTACTTCGTGCCACGCGGCTACGCCTTCATCGCCGCCGACCTGTCCGGCACCAGCCGCTCGACGGGCTGCGAGGACGTCGGCGGCACCGCGGAGGTGCAGGGCGCCAAGGCCGTCATCGACTGGCTGAACGGCCGTGTCACCGGCCGCAACGCCGCCGGGGCCGTGGTCAGCGCGACGGGCTGGAGCACCGGCAAGGTCGGCATGATCGGCAAGTCGTGGGACGGCACGGTCGCCAACGGGGTGGCCGCGACCGGGGTGCCGGGCCTGGCCACCATCGTGCCGATCGGGGCCATCTCCAGCTGGTACGACTACAACCGGGCCAACGGCATGGTGAACCCGAGGGTCAGCTCGGTGCCGAGCCTGCACTCGCTGGTCAACAGCCGCCCGTCGGGCACCTGCTCAGCCGTGGCGAGCGCGCTGAGCAGCGGGCACGCCGCGAGCACCGGCAACTACAACTCGTTCTGGGCCGCGCGCAACTTCGTCCCTGCGGCCGCGTCGGTACGCGCGAGCGTGTTCGTGGTGCACGGCCAGAACGACCTCAACGTGCAGGGCGTCCACTTCGGGCAGTGGTGGGACGCGCTGGCCGCCAACAACGTGCCGCGCAAGATCTGGCTGGCCCAGGAGGGCCACGTCGACCCGTTCGACTTCCGGCGCGCGACCTGGGTGTCCACCCTGCACCGCTGGTTCGACTACTGGCTGCTGGGCATCGACAACGGCATCATGGGCGAGCCGATGGCCGACGTGGAGCGGGCCGCGGACGTGTGGCAGACCAGCACCCTGTGGCCGCCGTCGGGCACCGCCACGGCGAACTACGTGCTGCAGGGCACCGGCAACCCGGGCACGCTGGCCTCCTCCGGGGCCGGATCGGGCAGCCTGTCGCTGACCGACGCGCCATCGCTGAGCGAGGCCAACGCAGTCAGCTCGCCGACCACGGCGCGCACCGGGCGCAAGGTGTACCAGACGCCCGTGCTCACCTCGGACCTGCGCATCTCCGGCACGCCGACGATCACGCTGCGAGTGCGGTCGAGCAAGGCGACGACCACGCTGACCGCCAAGCTCGTCGCGTACGGCACCGCGACCCGGGTCAACTACCGCAGCTCTGGTGAGGGCATCAGCACGCTGACCACCCAGTCGTGCTGGGGCTCGTCGTCGAGCACCGACGACGCCTGCTACAAGGACACCGCGAAGGTGGTGTCCAGCGCCGCGTACCAGGTGCTTTCGCGGGGCTGGATGGACGGGCAGCACCGGGACTCGCTGACCGCCACCAACCCGATGAACACCAGCACCTACTACACGATCACGTGGAAGCTGCGCCCGATCGACCAGGTCATCCCGGCCGGGCAGCGCCTCGGCCTGGTGCTGACGCTCACCGACCCGGAGTTCGTCACGGCGCACTCGACCGGGGCCACGGTCACCGTCGACCTGGCCGGCAGCGTGCTGAAGCTGCCGATCGCCCCCGCCGGCGCACTGGCGGCCCCGTCGGCCCTCACCGCGGAAACGCCGTCCGTGATCTACGACGGCACCGTCAGCCCCCTCGCGGGCACCCGGTTCCAGTAACGGCGGCAAGATCGCCGTCTCGTGTCCAAACCTGCGGCCGGACCCCGCTTTGGACACGAGACGGCGATCTGCCTAGCGGCGGCGCCGACAACTTGGGCGGAATCGCCCTCGCCGTCCCGTTCGGTGCCACATATTGCGTCGTTTGGCGCGTCGGTTAGCGGGTACTGTTCGTCAGGTGCACGTCATTCCCGACGCGGACCGGCCCGCGGGGCGGCCCCGGGATCGAAAGGCCACGGGCGGGTCGGTCGCTCCGGGGGCGGCCCTGCGGGCGCTCGACGTCATCATGTTCGGCTACCTCGCCGCTGCGGCGCTGGTGGTCACGGCCGGTCATGACGTGGTGGCCGGCTGGGGGCTGTATCTGGTCGCGTACGCGGCCACGGCGGCGGCGGTCGCGGGGCTGCTCGCCGCGTATCACCGCCGACCGCACGACCGGGTGCTGACAGCCCTGCGGCTGACGTATCCGCTCGTGCTCGCGCCGCTGCTGTACACGATGACCGGCGGCACGGTCCTGTCCCTGCACGGGCGCTATCTGGACGACGCGATGAACCGGTTCGAGACCGCGCTGTGGGGCGCCCACCCCGCCGACTGGCTCGGCACGTTCGCGTCGCGGCCGCTCACCGAGCTGTTCTACGTCTGCTACGTCAGCTACTACCTGTACATCGTGGTGCCGCCGGTGCTGCTGCTGGTGCGCCGCCGGCTGGACGACCTGGCGCGGCTGGTCACCACGGTCGGCGCGGCCGTGTACACCTGCTACCTCGGATTCGCACTGCTGCCGGTCCGCGGCCCGGTCCACTCGCTCGCCGAGCAGCTGGATCCGCCCGCGCTCCAGGGGTATGTCCTCGCGCCCGCGCAGGAGTTCCTCATGGCGCACGCCGACCCGGTGGGCACCTGCTTCCCGTCCGCGCACGTCGCCGGGGCCTGGGCGGTCTGCCTGGCGGTGCGCCGCATCCAGAGACGTGCCGCCTTCCGGTGGCTGCTGCTGCCCACGGTCGGGCTCACCGTCTCGGTGGTCTACACCCGCTACCACTACACGGCGGACGCCGCGGCGGGCCTGGCCGTGGCGATCGCCGCCGACCAGCTCGTCAAACGGCTGCTACCTGGCCCGATCCGCCCACCGGGGATCCACTCCGGACGGGTACTTGACAGCGCCGGGCAGATCAACTGAAGATCTCGCCACGCCGACGTTGCAGGGTGGTCACCACGTTGTTTCGCGGCGCAAGGAATTGTCGTGCGCGTGTGCGACCCTTGAGCCCAGCACGTGATCCGAGGCGGTGGCCGCATGCGTGTACGCATTCGCAGGATTCTTATCGACATCTCCGCCATGCTGCTGTGCGGCGTGCTCGCCGGGGTCATCGTGGCCGCGGCCGCGTTCCCCGGTCTGGCGCTGACCGGCTTCGCCGCCCAGATCGGCGGCTACGAGCTGGGCGAGCTACCCGATGAGCTGATGATCAACACCTCGCCGCAGCTCAGTTACGTCTACGCGAACAACGGCACCACCCTGCTCGCCACGATGTACGACGAGAACCGGCGCGACATCCCGCTGGAGCAGGTGCCGCCCGTGGTGCGGCAGGCCGTGCTGGCCGCCGAGGACCAGAACTTCTACAAGCACATCGGCGTCGACGTGAAGGGCATCGCGCGGGCGTTCATCGCCAACAAGCGCGCCGGCACCGTCGAGCAGGGCGCCTCCACCCTGACCATGCAGTACGTACGGCTCACCATCTCGTACTCGGCCACCACCGCGCAGGAGGTCGTGGACGCCACCGAGGACACCGCCTGGCGCAAGATCCGGGAGATGCGGTACGCCCTTGCCATCGAGGAGAAGCTGTCCAAGGACGACATCCTCGAGGGCTACCTGAACACGGCCTACTTCGGCAACCGCGCCTACGGCATCTTCGCCGCCGCGAAGGTGTACTTCGACAAGGAGCCCAAGGACCTGACCACTGCCGAGGCCGCGTTCATCGCGGCCCTGGTGAAGTTCCCCGGCGACTTCGACGCGCAGAGCCTGCGCGGCAAGGACCTGGCCGTGTCCCGGCGCGACTACGTGCTGGACGAGATGGTGCAGACCAAGGCGCTCACCCTGGAGCAGGCCGCGGCGGCCAAGGCCGAGGAGCTGAAGGTCGTCGGCGCCAGCACCCCGAACGGCTGCGTGCAGGCGTCCAACATCAAGTGGGGCTTCTTCTGCGACTTCTTCCAGCGCTGGTGGAACGAGCAGGACGCGTTCGGCACGACGCCGTACGAGCGGGAGCGCCAGCTCAAGTCCGGCGGCTACCGCATCGTCAGCTCGCTGGACCCGACCACGCAGTCGGCGATGGACCGCAGCATCGACCGCTCCCTCAACCGCAATCCCGACCTCGACGGCGGCAAGTGGAAGTGGAAGTCCGACGCGGTCATGCTGGCCGCGGTCGAGCCCGGCTCCGGCAAGGTGCGCGGCCTGGCCACCAACCGCAACTTCCGGCTGGACAGCAAGACCAAGCCGGCCAACGGCAAGCACTCCAACCCGGCGCTGGCCAGGCGCGGCATCCGCGGCACCTACCCGAACACGACCAACCCGCTCCTGTCCGGCGGACCGGACCTGGGCGGCTACCAGGCCGGCTCGGTCATGAAGATCTTCACGCTGGTGTCGGCCCTGGAAAAGGGCTACCCGCTGAACTACAACATCAACACGCGGGCGCCGTACGTGTCCCGCACCCGAATCACCGGCAGCCCGAGCTGCGGGGGCCACTGGTGCCCGACGAACTCGGGCGGGCGCAGCTGGGGCAGCCAGAACATGTGGACCGGCTTCGGCAACTCCGTCAACACGTACTTCGTGCCGCTGTTCGAGCGGGTCGGCGGCGCCCGGGTGATCGACACCGCTAAGCGCATGGGCCTGACCTTCTACGACAACCCGCGCACCACGCTGGACGACGCGTACTGGGCCAACGAGCGCCCCGAGCTGTGGGGCCCGTTCACCCTCGGCGCCTCCGACCACACGCCGCTGCAGATCGCCAACGCGTTCGCGACGCTGGCCGCCGACGGCGTGTACTGCGAGCCGATCCCGGTCGAGAAGATCACGGACCGGCACGGCGTCCAGGTGGCCGCGGGCAACCCGCGGTGCAAGCAGAACCTGCCCGTGGACGTGGCCCGCGCCGCGATCGACGCGGCCCGCTGCCCGCTGGGCGACCAGTCGCTCTACGGCCGCTGCAACGGCACCACGGCCCGGGACTCCAAGGAGATCATCGGCAAGTGGATCGCCGGCAAGACGGGCACCACCGACGACTCCAAGTCGGTGACGCTGACCATCACCACCAAGCTGCTGGCGATCAGCGGCTTCCAGACCGACCCCGACTGGGCGCAGGTGAGCACGCACAAGATGTCGCACCGGGTGATCAACCCGGCGGTGCAGTACGCCATGCGCGACGCCATGAAGGGCAAGCCGAACACCCAGTTCAGCAAGCCCAGCAGCAACCGGCTGGTGTTCGGCAGGGGCCCCACGCCGTGAGGCCGGGTGCGCCTGCCGCGGCCGTCAGCGGCGGCTGGGCAGGCGCACCACGCTGACGAAGAAGTCGTCGATCTGCTTGACCACCGAGATGAAGCGCTCGAAGTCCACCGGCTTGGCCACGTACGCGTTGGCGTGCAGCTGGTAGCTGCGCAGCACGTCCTCCTCGGCCTGCGAGGTGGTGAGCACGACCACCGGGATGCGGCACAGCTCCGGGTCGTTCTTGATCTCGGCGAGCACCTGCCGGCCGTCGCGGCGGGGCAGGTTCAGGTCGAGCAGGATCAGGTCCGGCATGACGGCGTCGGCGAACTCGCCCTCGCGGCGCAGGTAGGCCAGCGCCTCGACCCCGTCGCTGACGACGTGGAGCGTGTTGCGCATCTTGTACTCCTCGAACGCCTCACGCGTCATGAGCACGTCGCCCGGGTCGTCCTCGACCAGCAGCACCGTGATCGGGCGGTCGGTGTCCTCGGCCATCATGCGGTCAGCTCCTTGTGCTGGGTCGGCACCGGGAGCGTCGCCGCGCCGGTGTTATCTGTCACGGGCAGCGCGAACAGGATCGCCGCGCCCTCGGTCCGGGTGGCGTCCACCCAGATCCGGCCGCCGTGGTACTCCACGATCTTCTTCGCGATGGCCAGCCCCATGCCGGTGCCCGGGTAGGCGTCCTTCGGGTGCAGCCGCTGGAAGATGATGAAGATCTTCTCGGCGAACTCGGCCTCGATACCGATGCCGTTGTCCGCGACCGTGATCTCCCAGCTGTCGCCGTCGCGGCGCGCGCTCACCGCGATACGCGGCGGCACGTCCGGGCGCCGGAACTTCAGCGAGTTGCCGACCAGGTTCGCCAGCAGCGTCACCAGCAGCGCCTCCTCGCCGGAGACGGTGGGCAGCTCCGACCAGGTGACCGCGTCGGCGCCGAACCGGTCCTCGGGGTTGACCTGCGCGGCCACCTCGGCCATCACCGCGTCCAGCGAGACCGGCTCGAAGCCGCTGGTGTTGCGCCCGATCCGGGAGAACGCCAGCAGGTCGTTGATGAGGCGCTGCATCCGCTGCGCGCCGTCGACCGCGAACAGGATGTACTGGTCGGCGCGCTCGTCGAGCTGGCCGGCGTAGCGGCGCTGGAGCAGCTGGCAGAAGCTGGCCACCTTGCGCAGCGGCTCCTGCAGGTCGTGCGAGGCGACGTAGGCGAACTGCTCCAGGTCGCGGTTCGACCGGGTGAGCTCGGACGCCTGGGCCTGCAGCTGCTGGTTGATCGCCTCCACGGCCGCGCGGGCGCGGCGCACCTCACGCAGGTCGTCGGCGATCTGGCGGCGCATGATGTCCACGTCCCGGCCCAGGCTGGCCAGCTCGGGCGCGCCGCTGACGGAGATGTCCGCGTCGTAGGCCCCGCGGGCCACGTTGCGCACCTGCGCCGCGAGCTGCGTCACCGGCACCGTGACCATCCGGTTGATCATCACGACCAGGCCGGCGCCCAGCACGACGATCACCAGCCCGGCCGCGATCAGCAGCACCACCAGCTGGTTGCTGCTGGACCGCACGTCGTCGACGGCCTGGTTGCGCACCGTGACGATCTGGTCCTGCAGCTTGGCGAGCTCGGTGCGTGCGGAGTCGAAACGCTGCTTGCCCTCGCCCTGGTTGAGCAGCTCCTGGGCCGCCTCGGGACCGGCATCGCGCGTCTTGGTGATGGCGGGCTCGGCCACCTGGGTGCGCCAGGCGGTCGCCGACAGCCGCGCCCGCTCCAGCTGGCCGCGGATCTGCGGGTAGTCCTCCAGCAGCGGGATCATCGTGGCGTAGAGCTGCTCCTCCTGCTCCCGGCCGTCGCGGTAGGGGCCCAGGTCGGCGACGTCGCCGCTGAGGGCGTACCCCCGCATGCCGGTCTCCTGGTCGAGCAGCGACATGCCCAGCTGCTCGCCGGACAGGCGCAGCACGCCGGTCTTGTTCAGCACCACGTCCAGCTGCTCGCGGTTCACCGCGGCCAGCGCCGTGGCGGCGAGCGCGAGCAGTGCCAGCAGCACCGCCGCCGTGCTCACCAGCGCCGTGATCCGAGCGCGCAGCGACCAGCCGCGCGGGTGGCTCCACCTCACTGTGTTCACCGGTTCGCTTCCTTACTGAGCAGGACGATCGCCACGTCGTCGGCCAGGGCTCCGCCGTTGAGCGTCTCCGCCTCCTCGACGAGGCTCGCCGGCAGCCGCTCCATCTCCTGCCCGCGGGCCAGCCGGGCGGTGCACAGGCGGGTCAGGCCGTCGTCGGTGAGCCGCGCGGTGCCGTCGCCCACCCGGCCCTCGACCAGGCCGTCCGTGTAGAGCAGCAGCGACCACTCCGGGCCCAGGTCCACCTCGGCGCGCTCCCGCGGCGCGTCGCCCAGGCCCAGCAGCAGCCCGTACGGCGCGTCGACCTCCGTCACTCGGCCGTCGCGCAGCAGCAGCGGCGGTGGATGCCCGGCCAGCCAGCACGAGGCCCGCCCGGCGGCGACGTCGATGCGCAGCACCGCCATCGTCGCGAAGGTGCTGGGATGGCTGCGCTCGCTGGAGAGCACCTGCTCCATCGCGGCGAGCGTCTGCTCCTGCGGCACCCCGGCCAGGGTCAGCGCCCGCCAGGCCACGCGCAGCTCGACGCCGAGCGCGGCGCCGTCGACGTCGTGCCCGCTGACGTCGCCGATCATGGCGTACACCGTCTCGGGGCAGGTCTGCACCACGTCGAAGAAGTCGCCGCCGAGCAGAGCCTCGTAACGGCCGGGCCGGTAGAAGGTGTGCACCGCCAGCTCGTCGGTGGTCATCAGCGGCTGCGGCAGCAGGCCGCGCTCCAGCCGGGCCGACTCGGCCTGGCGCAGCTCCACCTCGCGCAGCCGCCGCGCGTTCTCCTCGGCGTACTTGCGCTCCACGGCGTACTGCACCGAGCGCTCCAGCAGCGCGCCGTCGACCTGGCCCTTGACCAGGTAGTCCTGGGCGCCCTCACCGACCGCGCCGATGCCGACGTGAGTGTCCTGCTGGCCGGTGAGCACGCAGACCGCGGTGCCCGGCGCCTCGGCCAGCACCCGGCGCAGGCCGTCGATGCCCTGCGCGTCGGGCAGGCCGAGGTCCAGCAGGATGCAGTCGACCTCGGACAGCAGCGGGCGCGCCTCGCGCAGGCTGCGCACGATGGTCAGCTGGATCGCCGCGTCCTGCTCCCGCAGCAGCTCCTCGACCAGGAACGCGTCGCCCTCGTCGTCCTCGACGAGCAGCACCCGCAGCCGGGTCAGCCGCGCTGGGACGCGCGGCTGCGCCGGCACAGGTGCAGCGGTGAACATGGATGTCCTACTTCCCGCGCCGCAGGTGGGGGTCGAACGCGTCGGTCGGGCAACGCACGCCGATCATGCCTGCGGCAAGGCGGGTTGCACAACTTATGCATTCCGCAGGTACCCACCTGTACCGGCGACGGAACTCCGCTGCGGCAGCTTACCGAGGACCCGGTCAGGCGGCTGCGCGCAGCCCCGGTATCCGGCCTGGCCAGAGCCGGCGCACCTGCCCCGCCTGCGGCCCGGTCCGCACCTCGACCACCGGCATGCCGTGGCCCGGGTCGACGCCCACGACGACGCCGTACACGCCGGGACCGTCGTCGAGCCGCACCTCGCTGCCGAGCACCACCCTGCTGCCGTCGGCGACGAACCACAGCGGCTCGTTCCGCGGCGCGGTCACGGCGACTGCTCGCGGCGCAGCCCGTCGACGAGCAGGGTGAGCAGGCGCGTGTCCGCGCGCGCCCAGGCCGTCGCGGCGTTGAACCGCGCGATCGCGTCGGCGTCGGGCAGCTCGCCCGGATCCGGAGCGGCGGCCGCCACCCCGTCCGGCCGGTGCTCGCTCTCGCCCCGCCGGGCCCTGCGCATGATCCTGTCAAACAGCATGTGTCCAGCACACGCCACACCCGGCGGCCGCGGTAGGCGGCCGATGCGGACACGGCCGGTGTCCGCATCGCGGCCCGCCCGGAGGGCGCGCGAACCCGATCTCTCCGTCCACAATCGAGGGTGCAACTTCATCGACCAGGTAGGTGGTGTGTGATGGGCCAGCGGCCGCGTGAGCTGGAGCCGACCAGGTCTCCGCTGCACTTCTTCGGGGCGGAGCTGCGGCGCCTGCGGGAGGCGCGCGGCCTGTCGCAGGCCGGGCTCGGCCGGCTGCTCTTCCAGCACCGTGACCTGGTGCGCAAGGTCGAGACGGCGCAGCGGATGCCCGGCGAGGAGTTCGTCGGGCGCTGCGACGACGTGCTCGGCGCCGACGGCGCGCTGCGGCGGATGTGGCCGATGCTCGCCCGCGAGGCGCGGCTGCGCCGCGGCGGCGACCCGCACGGCGGCGGCTACCGCGCCGAGCTCTCCGACCAGCGGGCGCTCGACTGGCTGCTGTCCCGGCAGCGGCCCGGCCGGCGGCGTACGGAGACGCAGGCCGGCCGCCACGCGGAGCTGACGTTGCGCAGCATCCGCGAGCTCGACCACGCCTGCGGCGGCGGCGCCGCGTACTCGGCGGTGGCCGGGGTGCTGGAGGACGCGTTCGACGAGGTGTTCGCCACCAGCCCGCAGGTGGCCGCGGGGCTGCTGGAGCTGGCCGGCTACGAGGCCGTCGACATCGGCGCGGACGGCCTGGCGCAGCGGCACTACCTGCGCGCGCTCGACCTCGTCACCACCGGCGGGGACCGCCTCTACGGCGGCTACCTCGTCGGCGTCAGCCTCGGCCACCTCGCCCTGCACTGCGGCGACAGCGCGCAGGCCGTACGCCTGGCCACCGCCGCGCTGCACGGCACCGCCCGCCAGGCCGGGCCGGGCGTGCGCGCCGTCCTGCGGACCGCCCTCGCGCGCGCCCACGCCCGCCGCGGCGACGAGCGGGCCTGCCTGACGGCCCTGCAGCAGGCGGACACGGACCTGGCCCGCCGGTCCCGGCCGGACGAGCCGAGCTGGCTCGGCTACTTCGGCGAGGCCGATCTCGCCGACGGCAAGGCGCACTGCTACTTCGACCTGGGCAGCTACGACCTCGCGCGGGACGAGGCGACCCGGGCGCTGCGGCTGCTCCCGCCGTTCCGGGTGCGCCGCCGCGCGATCGACGCCGCGCTGCTCGCGTCGAGCCTGGCCCGGATCGGCGACGTCACGCAGGCATGCGCCGCCGGGCGGCTGGCCGTCGCGCAGGCGAGCACCACGGTGTCGTTCCGGGCCAAGCACCGGGTCGCGCTGATGATGGCGGAGCTGCACCCGTACGCCGACCTCCCCGAGGTGCAGGACCTGATCGAACGGGTGCGCACCTCGATGCCCTCGCCCGCGGTGTATCAGCTGGCCGCACGCGCCAGGACGGACCGGTAGGCGGCCAGCTCCGCGGCCAGCGCCGCGGCACGCGCAGGCCCGGTCAGGTAGTGACCGACCCCGGGCAACTCGACCAGCCCCTGCAGCAGCCCGCGCCCCGCGAGGGCCGCCGCGAGCGCCGTCACGTCCGCGACGGGCGCGACCGGGTCGTCCGTGCCGTGGACGAGCAGCACCGGTGCGGTGAACCGGGACGGCCGCACCGCCGCGTCCGGGTGCGCGAGGATCGCGGCGTGCGGGCGCTGGAAACGCGGCGCGGTGCGGGTCCACCGCACCGGGTCGACGATCGCCGAACGGGCCGTGGCCAGCGCGAACGGCCCGTCCTCGCAGACGGCGCGCAGGGCCGTGTAGCCGCCCGCGCTCGCCCCCGAGACGAACACCGCGCCCGGCCGGGCGCGGCCCGTGTCGAGCAGGTGCTGCGCGACGGCCCGGCAGTCCGCGACGTCGGCGATCCCCCACCGGCCGTCCAGCGCCTTGCGGAACGCGCGGCCGTAGCCGGTGCTGCCGCGGTAGTCGACGTCGGCGACGGCGAACCCGTGGCCGGTGAAGAACTGCACGTCGTCGTCGAGCCGGTACGCGCTGTGGTGCGTCGGCCCGGGGTGCGGGCGCACGATCAGCGGCGCGGGACCGGCGCCGCGCGCCGGGTAATACAGCGCGGTGACCTGGCCCGGGCCGGAGCCGACCCGGATCACCTCGGGCACGGTGACGTCCACTGCGGGCCGCCCGCCGGCGCGGACGACGTCCACGCGGCCCGTGCCGTCGGTCGCGACCAGCGCGATCTCCGGGGTGCGCACCGGTGAGCCGCCGATGAGGGCCACCCGGTCGCCCATGGTCGCGAGGTACGGCTTGAGATGGGTGTACGGCAGGCCGACCGGCCGTTGGGCACCGTCGGCCTCGACCAGCACCAGGCGGTATGCCGGCCCGGACTGCGCCGTGACCGCCAGCCGCCCGCCTGGGAGGAACGTGTAGTCGGCGTAGTCCAGCTCCCAGGGCGCCGCAGCGTTCTCGGCCGCCATCGGGGCGACCGGTGCGGTGCGCCCCGCCCGGTGGCGGTAGAGGTTCCACCAGCCGGTCCGGTCGGAGAGGAAGTACAGGCAGCCGTCCGGCCCCCAGCGCGGCTGCACCGCCGACTCGTCCGGTCCGCCCGCCACGCGGACGGCGTCGCGGAGGCCGTCGCGGCCGTACTCCGCCGTCCACACCTCGCTCGCGTCCCACGGCATGACGCCGTCCGCCCACCGCGTCCAGGCCAGCCGGCCACCGTCCAGGCAGGCCGCCCCGAGGAACGGGGACTCGGTCAGCACTGCCTCGCCCCCACCGGCCGGGTCGACGGCCACGAGCTGATCGTGGGTCGCGGTCTCCCGCACACCGAGCAGCAGCCCGTCCCCGCTGGTCAGGCCGCCGTGCGGGTATGGCGAGCCGGTGAGCCGGCGGCCCGTTCCGGCGTGCCACACCTGCCCGTCGGGCTCGCGCACGACCCAGGTGTCCGCGCCCGCCACGGCGTACGCGCCGCCGCCGTAGGCGTGCACCCGGCTGCCGACCGGCGGCTCCCCCAGCATCGTCCCGGCGGACGGGGACCAGGTCGCGACGACGCTGTGGCCGGCGTCCGGCACGCTCTCCACCCAGTGCAGACCGGCCGGTCCGGCGGCGAGGCTGTCGTATGAGGCTGCCGTCCCCTGGCTCACCGGCCCATCCGACCACAGCGCGGGGCGGCCATGCGAGCCGCCGCCATGCGGACCCGTCAGCGGTCCGCATGGCCGCTCTGGCCAACCGGCGCGCGGTGCGCGTGAATGGATCGCGAGGCCCTGCCGCCGTGGCGCGCACCGCTGCGGGGCAGGCGCCCGGGGCGGGCCCGACTTCCATCTCCCATGGCGGGCCCGCCCGCCACGCGATCAGCGGCCGGTCAGCGCGGAACCAGGTGCAGCACACCCACGAGCGCGACTCCCGTGATGAACAGCGTCGACACCAGCGCCGCCGCCACCAGGCGGCCGCTGCCCCGCAGCAGCGAGGGCAGGTGCACCGCGGCACCCATCCCGAACATGGCGGCGCCGAGCGCCGCCACCTGCAGGTGGCCGATCCAGCCGAGCAAGGCGGGCGGCAGCAGCCCGGAGCTGCGCAGCGCCACGCAGCCGAGGAAGCCGAGCACGAACAGCGGCACCAGCGAGGGCCGCCGCGTGCCGGTCGCGGCACCGGGCGACCGGAGCCGGCGCAGCGCGCTGACCGCCGCCACGACGGGGGCGAGCAGCAGCACCCGGGTCAGCTTGACGACGACCGCGATGGCGACCGCCGCCGCCCCGGCGGGCCCGGCCGCCGCGACGACCTGGCCGACCTCGTGCACCGCGGCCCCGGTCCACACGCCGAACTGCAGGTCGCTCAGGCCGAGCGGCTCGCGCAGCAGCGGGAACGCGATCAGGGCGAGCGTGCCGAAGAGGGTGACCATCGCGACGGCGGCGGTGACGTCCTCCTCGTCGCCGTCAGCGGTGGCCTCCATGGCGGCGATCGCGGACGCGCCGCAGACCGCGACGCCGGTGCCCAACAGCAGGCTGCGTGCGGCGCCCAGGCGCAGGCGGCGGCCCAGCCAGACAGTGGACAGCAGCGTGCCCACCAGGGTGGCGGCCACCAGCGCGACGACGGGCGCGCCGAGTGCGGCCACGGCCCCGAACGACACCGAGCAGCCGAGCAGGACCACGCCCGTACGCAGCAGCTTCTTGGTCGTCGTGCCCAGCGCGGCCCGGCTGGTGCGCGGCAGCAGGTTGAGGTTGGCGGCCGCCACGCCCAGCGCCACGGCCCAGGTGAGCACGCCGATCTGGGGCACCAGCAGGTGACCGAGCACCGCCCCACCCAGGCCCGCGGCCAGCGTGAGCGTGGACACGAGGGCCGGGGTGCGGCGCGGGTGTGCGGCGGGGGCCAGCAGCCCGGCGGTTACCACGGCCACCGCCCCGGGCCCGGCGGGCGGCACCACGCGGGGTGGTGCCGCCTCGACCCGGTGCGCGTCCCGCTCACCGGCCCACCAGCTCGCGCTTGAGGATCTTGCCGGTGGCGGTCATCGGCAGGCTCGGCACGAACTCGACCAGGCGCGGGTACTTGTACGAGGCCATGCCCTCCCGGCACCAGGCGATCAGCTCGTCCTCGGTGAGCTCGGCGCCCTCGGCCCTGATGACGTACGCCTTGACCTCCTCGCCGTGGCTGTCGTGCGGTACGCCGACGACCGCCGCCAGCGACACGGCGGGGTGGGTGAGCAGGACCTCCTCGATCTCGCGCGGGTACACGTTGAACCCGCCGCGGATGATCATGTCCTTGGCCCGGTCGACGATGTAGTAGAAGCCGTCCTCGTCCCGCCGGGCCAGGTCGCCGGTGCGGAACCAGCCGCCGGCCAGCACCTCGGCGGTGGCCTGCGGCCGGTTGTAGTAGCCCTTCATCACGTTGTGCCCGCGGATCGCGATCTCGCCGACCTGGTCGGCGCCCTCGATCGTGTTGCCGTCGGCGTCGACGAGCTTGAGCTGCACGCCCCACACCGGCACCCCGATCGAGCCCGGCCGCGGCTCGCGCTCCGGGTCGCTGAAGGTGGCCAGCGGCGACGTCTCGGACAGACCGTAGCCCTCCAGGATCTGCACCCCGAAGCCGTCCTTGAACCGCTTGATGATCTCGACCGGCAGCGACGCCCCGCCGGACACGGCCACCCGCAGGTTCGCCGCGATCTCGCTGACGTCCGCTCCGTCCAGCGCGTTGAGCAGACCCCAGTACATCGTGGGCACGCCCGCGAAGAAGGTGATCCGCTCCCGCCGCAGCGCCTCGACCGCCTGCTTCGCATCGAAGCGGGGCAGCAGCACCAGTGTCGAGGCGACCGCGAACCCGGCGTTCATCTGCACCGTCGAGCCGAACGAGTGGAACAGCGGCAGGGTCACCAGGTGCCGGTCGTGCCCGGTGGCCAGCGAGCCGAACAGCCGGTTGCCGGTCAGCGCGTTGAGCACCAGGTTGCTGTGAGACAGCTCGGCGCCCTTGGGCTTGCCCGTGGTGCCGCTGGTGTACAGGATGACCGCGGTGTCGGTCTCCTTCGTGTCGGCCGTGTCGAACGTGGACGGCCGCCCGGCCAGCGCCTGGCCCAGCGTCTCGGCCCCGGCGATCGGCGACTCCGCGGCCGGGTCGGCGGTGATCAGGAAGAACTGGCCGCAGCCGCCGTCCTGCTGGAAGCCGGCGTGCCCCTCGGCGCCCATCGGCAGCTCGGCGGTGCCCTCGAAGCAGAAGTACGCCCGCGCCTCGGCGTCGGCCAGGTGGTAGGCGATCTCCCGCGCCTTGAGCAGCACGTTCAGCGGGACGACGACGGCGCCCGCCTTGAGGATGCCGTAGTAGACGATCGGGAAGTGCGGCACGTTGGGGCAGGACAGCGCGACCCGGTCGCCGGGCCGGATGCCCCGCTCGGCCAGCAGGTGCGCCACCTGGTTGGCCGCCGCGTCGACCTGCGCGTACGTCAGCCGGGTGGCCCCGAGCACGACCGCGTCGCGGCCGGGGTGGCGGCGGGCGCTGTCCTCCAGCAGGTTGGCCAGGTTGAGGGTCATCGGGGGGCCTCCATGGTGCGCAGTTCGTCGATGAGCGGATGGACTCCGGGCCACTCGCCGTAGCCGGAGGCGGGGTTGAGGTGGCCGACCCGGCCGAGGCCGTGCCAGCAGCTGCCCCAGGCGGCGGCCAGCGCCCGGACCCGTCCCGGCTCGCCGAGCGGGTCGTCCGCGCTGGCCGCGACGATGCTCGGGAACGGCAGCCGCTGCCGCGGGATGGGCACCCAGCCGTGCTCCCGCAGCGTGTGCAGCGACGGGTACTCGGCGGGCAGCGGCAGGGCCAGGTCGGGCGGGGTGGCCAGCAGCGCACCCCGCACCTTCCCGGTGTCGTGCCGGGCGGCCCAGTGGACCGTGACCAGAGCTCCCGCGCTGTGCGCCACGATGATCACCGGGCCGCCCGCCGCGGCCACCGCGTCCTGCAGGGCCGCGACGCGGTCGTCCAGGCTGGGGTTCTCCCGGCCCAGTGGCTGGACGGACCGCACGTTCGGAAGTGTCGCGGCGAGCCGGGTCTGCCAGTGCTCGTCCACGTGCCCGCGCAGTCCGGGCACGGTGACGATCACGTCCGCGACGTCGGTCATGCCTCGCCCTTGGCGGTGTCGCCCGCGGAGGCGGCCGCGAGCCGCTGCAGGCTGGACGGGTAGGCCCGCTTGCCGAGGTACAGGAAGACGACGGCGGCGACGGCGACCAGCGGCACGTAGCGCATCGCGGTCTCCAGGCCGAACCGGTCGGCCAGTGCGCCGGTCACCAGCGGACCCGCCGCCAGGCCGAGCAGGTTGTTGAAGAAGGTGTAGATGCCGAACGCGGTGGCCCGGATCGACTCGTGGGTGAGCCGGGCGACCATGGCGCCGGTCGGGCCGGTGGTGCCGGCGGCGAAGAAGCAGCCGACCGCGAGCAGCGCCAGCTGCAGGCCACCCGGGGCGACGGCGAAGCCCACGCCCAGCAGGATCAGTGAGATCAGCGCGAAGGCGATGGCGGTGTTCCACTTGTGCATGGGCTTGGCGCGGCTGAGCCGGTCGGTGATCAGGCCGCAGCCGACCATGCCCGCGCCGAGGATCAGGATGAAGATCGCGGCGACGCCGCCCGCGCGGTCCGGCGCCATGCCGTACGCCCGGTTGAGGTAGCTGGGCAGCCAGGCGAACAGCGAACCGGCGATGAACAGCTGCAGGCCGCCGCCGATGTACGCGAGCACCACCGCCGGGGTGGAGAACAGCGTGGACAGGCGGGCCCGCTGCCCGGCCGCCAGCGCGGGGCTCTCCCCCGCGGGCTCGGGCACCCGGTGCGCGTTGAGCTTGCGCTCGCTGATCATCGCCCGGTAGAGCACGGCCAGCACCAGGCCCAGGATGCCCATGATGGCGAACGCCCAGCGCCAGCCGAACTGGACCGCGAACACGCCGCCCAGGGCGACGCCGAGCACCGAGCCGAACGAGCCGCCGGCCATGAACGCGCCGGTCAGCGACGCACGCCGGTGCGGGGCGAACACGGCCAGCACGACGGCCAGGCCGACGCTGCCGTACGCGGCCTCGCCGAGGCCGATCAGGAACCGGGCGAGCAGCAGCTGCCCGTACCCGGCGGCCAGGGCCGAGCCGACGGTGGCCACGCTCCACACGATCGCCATGACCACGATCGAGTTGACCCGGCCCCAGCGGTCGCCCAGCAGCGACAGCGGCGCGGCCAGCAGGCCGACGGTGAGCGCGACGATGCTGGTCAGCGAGCCGAGCTGGGTGTCGGTGAGGGCCCACTCCGTCTTCAGGAACGGGAACACGGCCGACAGGACCTGCCGGGACATGTAGTCCGACAGCAGCAGCGCGAAGGTGAGCGTGAAGACCGCCCACGGGAAGAGCCGGGAGGTGGTGCGGGTGGCGGCGGGCGGCGCGATGGCGACGCCCTCGCCGGTCTGCAGTGCCATGATGCTCCAAACGGGATGTCCGGCCGGCGCGGGTGAGAGGAACGCGGCGGCGTGGGGGGAGGACGTGGGGTGCGATGACCGCACCCCACGGCTGGAGATCTGCTCTTGTTACGGGTCAGGCGTGGAAGGTGAAGCCGACCTGGCCGGGCTTGCGGTTGGGCGCGAAGCCGAGCTTGGCCAGGGCCTCGTCGGCGGTGTCCCAGTACTCGCCGATCTTGTAGATGTCGCGGGCCTCCTTGCCGTCCGCGACACCACGGCCCAGCTCACCGGCGATCCGGACCAGCTGCTCGATCGCCTGGACCGAGGTCTGCTTCTCGCCCTTGCGGGCCCACAGGTTGTCCTCGTTGCCGCAGCGGGTGTGCAGGCCCATCGCGATCGCCATGGTGTTGATCGGCAGCACGTTGCGCATGATCGCTTCGAGGGTCAGGCTGGCGCCGTCCGGCACCTGGCGGATGAACTCCATCATCGAGTACGGGGTCGGGCTGTCGAACCCGCCGCCGATGGCCACCCAGGACACGTTCAGCGGGCCGGTGTACACGCCACGGCGCACCAGCCGCTCCACGGTGTGCAGCTGCGCCACGGTGGCGAGCTGGAAGTGCGGCTGGATCCCGGCGGCGCGCAGGCGGCGCAGGTGCTCCTCGACCCAGGCGGGCTCCGCCGGGACGACCATGTTGCGGTACGCCTCGTACAGCGCCGGCCGCTCGAACGAGGTCCCGGCGATGTCGTCGGCGGTCATCAGCTCGACGATGTTCATCTGGTTGGTGTTGATGGCGATGGTGACCTGGTCCGGCGCCGGGTCGAGGTTCGCCAGCATGTGCCGGGCCTCGTCCGCCAGCCACTTCGCCTCCTCGCCCTCGTTCTCCGGGGCGAACGAGATCGAGCCGCCGATCTGCAGGATCATGTCCGGCACGGCCTCGCGCAGCCGACCCAGCAGCTCGTTGAACTTCGACAGCCGCTTGGAGCCCTTGCCGTTCAGCTCCCGCACGTGGATGTGCAGCACGGTGGCGCCCGCGTTGTAGCAGTCGACCGCGGCCTGCACGTGCTGGTCCATGGTCACCGGGATGTCCTCGGGGAAGTCGCCCGGCTCCCACTCCGGCCCGTACGGCGCGGCGGTGATGACGAGCTTCTCCTGGTTCTCCGGGAACAACGAGTCGTCGAGGAAGTGCATGGGGGTCTCCTTCGGGGTGTCGGTCGGCTCAGAACGTCTTGTCGCCGATGACCCCGGCGCGCTCCATCTTCCGGACGGCGGGCCAGTAGTCCTGTACGGCGTAGTGCTGGGTGGAGCGGTTGTCCCAGATCGCGAAGCTGTTCTTCGTCCAGCGCCAGCGCACCTGGTACTCCGGGATCGCCGCCTGGCGGATCAGGTAGTTGAGCAGCTCGCTGCCGCCGGGCGTGTAGTCGAAGCCGAAGCGCACGCGCTCCGGCGTGTGGAAGTTGGTCAGGTGCGTGGTGAACGCGTTCACGAACAGCACCTGCTCGCCGGTCTCCGGGTGGGTGCGCACCACCGGGTGCTCGGCGTCGGGGAAGCGCTCGTGCAGCGCCAGGCGCAGGTCGATCGGCATGTTGGCGCCGAAGCTGGCCTCGATGCTGTGCCGGGCGCGCAGGCCCGCGATCCGCGCCTTGACGTCGTCGGGCAGCCGGCGGTAGGCCTCGGCCATGTTCACCCAGATGGTGTCCCCGCCGACGTCCGGCGTCTCGACGCAGCGCAGCACGCAGCCCATCGGCGGCGCCTCGCGCCACGTCGCGTCGCAGTGGTACGCGTTCTCGTAGTGCTCGGCCGGGCTGTCCAGGTCCTTGTAGATGCGGACCAGGCCGGGGTGCTCGGGGTCGCTGCCGGCGACCGGGTGGTCCTCCAGCGGGCCGAAGCGCTCGGCGAGCGCCACGTGCTCGGCGCGGGTGATGTCCTGATCCCGCAGGAACAGCACCTTGTACCGCAGCAGCAGCTCCTTCAGCTCGGCGAACAGCTCGCCGTCGCGCGAGGCCTCGGCGAGGCTGACGTTGCGCAGCTCGGCGCCGATGTGCACGGTCAGCGGGTGCACCTCGATCGTGCTGGGCCGCCGCACCGGTGGGGCCGGCTCCGTCTCGTCGATGATCTGCATGGACCTCTCCTCACTGTCTGATCGGCTGGGGGGTGGGGCGGCGTCAGCGGCCGGTGGTCTCCAGGTGGAAGACCGAGGAGCCGATGCTGCGGCCGGATTCCAGGTCGTGGTGGGCGCGCACCGCGTCCTCCAGGGCATACCGCTGGTTGATCTCGATCTTGATGCGCCCGGCGGCGACGTGGCCGAACAGCTCCCCGGCCAGCTCCGCCCGCTCGGCCGGGTCGGCGATGTAGTCGGCCAGGGCGGGCCGGGTGACGAACAGCGAGCCCTTGACCGCCAGCTGCATGGCGTCGATCGGGGGCACCGCGCCGGACGCCGTGCCGAAGCACACCAGCAGCCCGCGCCGCCGCAGCGAGTCCAGCGAGCGCTGGAAGGTGGTGGCGCCGATGCTGTCGTACACGACCGGCACCCCGGCCCCGCCGGTCAGCTCGCGTACCCGCGCGGCGACGTCCTCCCGGGGGTAGACGATGGTGTGCGTGCACCCGTGCGCCTTGGCCACCTCGGCCTTCTCGTCGGTCGACACGGTCCCGATGACGTCGATGCCGAGCAGCCGGGCCCACTGGGTGAAGATCAGGCCGACCCCGCCCGCGGCGGCGTGCAGCAGCACGGTGTCGCCCGGGGCGAGCGGCGCGATCCGGCGCAGCAGGTACGCCGAGGTCAGGCCGCGCATCGTCATCGCGGCGGCGGTCTCGCAGTCGATCGCGTCCGGCAGCTTGATCAGCGGCGCGACGTCCATCACCCGCTCGGTGCTGTACGCGCCCAGCGGGCTGCCGGTGTAGGTGACCCGGTCGCCGACGGCGAACCCGTCGACCGCCGCGCCGACCTCCTCGATCACGCCCGCGGCCTCGACGCCGAGCCCCGCGGGCAGCGCACTCGGGTAGAGGCCGCTGCGGAAGTAGGTGTCGGCGAAGTTCAGTCCCACCGCGAGGTGGCGGACCCGGACCTGGCCCGGCCCAGGAGCGCCGACCTCGACCGCCTCCCAGCGCATCACCTCGGGCGCACCGTGCTGGTGGAAACGGACGGCCTTCGCCATGATCGACTCCCGGAGGGTCGGGGGCCGGTCAAGGCCCCGATGCCTTGCCGAGCGCCCTGTGCCGCCCGGCCTACCTGCTGTGATGGCCGCAACAGTAGGCGTGAGCGGGGCCACATGCTATACATCGTGGGACAGCTTTCTTACCCCTACGGGACAATCGGGAGCCGGTTTTGGGCCCTTCTCTCCGCTATGCGTCGCTGAGCGGTTATCTGGAGCTGTCCCAGTCGCTCGGCCTGGACCCGGCCGACCTGATGCACGGCGTCGGCCTGGACGTGATGGACCTGGCCCAGCCCGACAAGTGGGTGCCCGCCGGACGGGTCGCCCGGCTGCTCGAGCTGTCCGCCCGCGAGTCCGGCCATGACGACTTCGGCCTGCGCCTGGCCGAATACCGGCGCGCCTCGACCATCGGGCCGCTCAGCCTGGTGTTGCGCGCCGAGCCCACCCTGCGCAGCGGCCTCGACCTGCTGGTCCGCTACGAGCACAGCTACAACGAGGCCATCCGCATCCGGCTGACCGAGGCCAACGGCCTGGCCACCATCCGCACCTGGTTCGAGTTCGGCGAGCCCGCGCCCTCCCGCCAGGCGGAGGAGCTCGCCGTCGCGGTGCTGTACGCCATCCTGCGCCAGTTCCTCGGCGCGCAGTGGCAGCCGCTGGCGGTGTGCTTCGCCCACCCGGCGCCCGCCGTCCTCGACACGCACACCCGGCTGCTCGGCGGTCGCCTGCAGTTCGGGCACGGGTTCAGCGGCCTGGTCATCTACTCCCGAGACCTCGACGCGCCGAACCCGGCCGCCGACCCGGCCGCCCGCGCGAACACGCCCGAGCTGCTCCGGACGCTGGCGGCGCCGCGGGGCGCGTCCACCGCCGACCGGGTGCGGGAGATGGTCGAGGTGCTGCTGCCGACCGGCCGGTGCGCCGCCGACGAGGTGGCCCGCGCCATGGGCGTGGACCGCCGCACCCTGCACCGCCACCTGGCCGCCGCCGGCGAGACGTTCACGTCCATCGTGGACGGCACCCGCGCCGGGCTGGCCGAGCGCTACCTGTCGAACGACCGCTACCGGCTCACCGAGATCTCCGAGCTGCTCGGCTTCGCCGCGCCGAGCGCGTTCTCACGCTGGTTCCGCCTCCAGTTCGGCGACAGCCCCAGCGGCTGGCGCCGCCGCCGCTCCGACCTGTCCCCCGCCGCCCCAGCCGCCAGCTGAACCGGGGGACGGGAGCGCCCCCGTGGCGCTCCCGTCCCCCGGCGGCTCAGCGCCGACGCATGTTTATCTGCAAATCCGTGCAACCGGCGCCACCGTCGGCGCAGACCCGGTCCGTGATGCTGGGAAACACGTGGTAGCCGGGTTTGTCATAGTTGAAGCACTTCTCGCCGTCCGAACTCAGGCAGTCGTCGCCGCGGACCCACCCGGCCTCGGTGAACATCCGGTCGACGAGGCGCACCGTCTCCTCCCGGGTGAGCGGCACGGTGTACCAGCGCTTCCACACCAGTCTCGTCTTGTCGCGCTTGGCGTAGCGGGCGTGCTGCGCCCATTCGTGCTCGGGCAGCTTCACGGCGTCGAGCTCGGCGGTCCCGGCGGCCAGGATCTCCTCGTCGGTCGGCCCGTCGTCGGCCGGGAAGCCGCAGCCGAGCGCCAACGCGGCGGCGATCACCCCGGCCAGCATGTGGCGGCGATCGATCGGCATGGGCCGTACCCCTTTCTGAGTCGTCATCGGAGCCGTACGCACTGTGGCACGATCATCCGGGTCCGGTCACGGCCCCGCGGTCGGCCGCAACCGGCCTGGCCGCTTCCGGACGCCCCCGGACCGCTGACGCACCGCCGCCTATTGCGCAGACTTCACCCCAGCCGTTCTCGGAAGGGAGATCGTCGTGTCGGTGGGGATCACCGTGGCGCGCCGCCGCGCCTCCGCCTGGTGGTACGCGCTGCCCGCGGGCCTGCTCGCGATCACCGGTTTCATCTGGCTGATCTGGCAGGCGTACGCCCCGCTGTCGCTGACCCGCGAAGCACGGCCGCTGGCCGGCCCGGCCGACGTGGTGTCGTTCGAGATGACGCCGGGTGTCACCTACTCGGTCTACCAGCGTCACGACTCTTCGCGACGCGGCTCGGACTGCCGCATCGAGCCGGAGCGCGGCGAGGCGACCGGTCTCGGCTTCGGCGACTTCGGCCGGGGCTCGGCCGCGCTCTACGTGATCCCGCGTGCGGTGACCGTCGACGGGGTCCGCTACGTCCTCACCTCGAAACTGAGCAACCGGTTCCGGCGCAACGTCGACGTGTCCTGCGTGGGCGACCCGGTCCTGGTGGAACCCGTGTCGGAGCGCCGCATCGGACCGCTGATCTGGCTGTCCGGCGCCGCGCTGGTGATCGTGGGCGGCTTCACCGCGGTGCTCGTCGCGCGCCGCCGGGTGCACGCCTAGAGCCAGCCGCGCCGGACCGCCTCCGCCCCGGCCTGGAACCGGCTCTCCACGTCCATCCGGTCGGTGAGCTCGGCGATGACCCGCCGCACGGTACGCGCGGACAACCCGAGCTTGCGCCCCGCCGACTCGTCCGTGTGCCCGGCGTCCAGCAGCCGCAGCAGCGCCTGGTCCTGCGCGCTCAGGCCGTCCTCGGCCACCTTCGGCGGCTCGCCGAACGGGGTCCCGCTCTCCCACACCTGCTCGAACAGCACGCACAGCGCGTTGACCACGGCCGGGCTGCGGATCTCCAGGGCGCCCTCACGGGAGTCCGCCGGGTTGACCGCGAGGAACGCGACCGCCCGGTCGATGATCACCATCCGGAACGGCACCAGCGGCACGGTACGGCTGTGCCCACCGTGCGCCGCCATCCACCTGGCGAACGCCAGGTTGTCCGGATCATGGCGGACGGTCTCCTGGTAGACGTTGCGCATGCGGACACCGCGGGACATCGCCTGCCGATTGTTGACCTTGGCGGCTGCGAGCGCCTCGGGGCTCATCTCGCGGTCGACGGTGAAGCTCAGGCATTCCTGCCGCACCCCGTCCGCCGCCGCGGTGAGCCGTTCCCGCACGGCGGCCGTGCCCAGCAGCCGGACCAGCTCGTCGCGGGGACGGCTCAGATCGTGCTCGGCCTCCAGCGCCACGGCCCAGGCCCGGACGGCCTCCAGCCGCTCGCGGCGGGCGGCCAGCTCCGCCTCCTGCTCGGCGAGCAGCGCGCCGAGCGCCGCCTGGGGACCCACCGCGCGCCACCCGCCCTCGCCCGCCGGGACGACGAGCGCCCGCTCGGCCAGGAGCCGTAGGGCGTCCCGCACTTCGGCGGCGGGCAGCTCCAGCTCATCGGCCACCGCTGCGACGCCGGCCCCCGGAAGCCTGATCATGGCGGCGTAGACGCGCTCGGCCTGCGGTGTCAGCCCGACGGACTCCAGCATCACTCCCCGTTCCCGAGTCGGCGAGCGACATTGTGCCGCAGAGCTCACCCACCGCACCGCCCCGCACCCCACCGCCCCCGTCGGGCCTCCGGCCACGGAAGATCGGCGTCTCGTGTCAGAAAGTGCAGGTCAGCACAGTGTTTCGACAAGAGATCGCGATCTTCCGGGCCGACCCGAGACTCAGCCGACGGGGGCTCCGATCAGGCCGTCGCGTCCATGCGCTCGCGCAGGGTGCGTGGGCGCAGGTCGGTCCAGTTGGCCTCGACGTAGGCCAGGCAGGCGTCGCGGGTGTCCTCGCCGAACACGGTGCGCCAGCCCGCCGGGACGGCCGCGAACGCGGGCCACAGCGAGTGCTGGTCCTCGTCGTTGACGAGCACCAGGTAGCGGCCGTCGGCGTCTTCGAACGGGTTGGTCATCGGTGCGTCTCCTTCTCGGTGCCGGGCGTGCCCGGCGGGATCTCCAGCCCGGCCGGGGCCGGGGTGTACAGCTCGGACAGGGTGCGGGTCGGGTCGGCCACCGCAGCGGTGAGCAGCCGCACCAGGTCGCCCGCCATCCGCTCGGCGGTCGGCCGGTCGAAGCGGGCCGTGGCGTACTCCAGCTCCACGTGCACCGGGTTGTCCCCGGCGGGTTCGTAGAAGCTGACGGTCAGCTCGGCCCGGACCGTGCCGGTCGGGATCTGGCTGAAGCGCAGCGCCTCGTCGCCCAGCCGGGCCTCCTCGTGGTGCACCACCATGACCCGCAGCCCGTCCCTGATCGGACCGGCCGCGTCCCACACCGCCGCGAACGGCACGTCCTGGTGGTCGAGCGCCGCCAGGTCGGCCGCCCGCACCCGCCCCAGCAGCCGCGTGAACGGCGGATCCCCGGACGTGTCGGTGCGCAGCACCACCGTGTTGTAGAAGCATCCGGCCAGGTCGGCCAGCGCCTCCTCGGTCCGCCCGGCGGCGAGGCTGCCGATCGGCAGGTCGGTGCCGCAGCCGTAGCCGGTGAGCAGCGCCGCGAACGCCGCCTGCACCACCATGAACATGCTGGTGCCGCTGCGCCGGGCCAGCTCGTCGATGCTGCGGTGCAGCGCCGCGTCGAACAGGAACTCGACCGTCTCCCCGCGCCGCGACACCTCCCCGCCGCGCGGCCGGTCCGCGGGCAGGTCCAGCTCCGGCATGCCCGCCAGCGTGGTGCGCCAGTACCCCAGCTGCCGCGCGTGCCGGCTGCCGGCGTCGGCCGGATCGCCGAGCAGCGCGTACGCCCAGCGCGTGTAGTCGGCGTAGCTCACCGGCAGCGGCGCCCAGTCCGGGGCGGCACCCCGCAGCCGGGCGCCGTACGCCGTGGCCAGGTCGCGCAGCAGCGGCACCACGGACCACTCGTCCACGGCCAGGTGGTGCGCGGTGAGCAGCAGCGCCCGGTCCGGCACGCCGTGCTCGTCCGCGCCGATGACCAGCCGCGCCCGCAGCGGCGCCCGCTCGGTCAGGTCGACGGTCTCCCGGGCCAGCGCATCCAGCCGCGCCGCGAGCGGGGTGCCGTCGTCGGCGACCGGCTCCAGCACCCGTTCCGGCAGCGCGGGGCGCGGCACGCCGTCGGCACCGGGCACGGTGTGCAGCGGCTGGTGCCGCGTCACCACGTCGCGCAGCGCCGCGTCGAGCGCGACCACGTCCAGCCCGGACGCGGGCACCGCGAACGCGATGTCCCAGCCCGGCGCGGCCACCTCCCGGTGCAGCCGCCACGGGTGCAGCTGCACCGGCGCGAGCCGTTCGGCAGGCGTTCCCGCCTCGTCTCGTACCAGCGCCGGGCGGTCGGCGTCGGCCGCGTGGTCGAGGCGCTGCGCCAGCTCGGCGACGGTCGGGGCGTCGAAGACGTCGCGGACGGCCAGCTGCGCGCCCAGCGCGGTGCGGATCCGGCCGATCAGGCGCATCGACGCCATCGAGTGGCCGCCCAGGGCGAAGAAGCTGTCGTGCACGCCCACCTGCGGCAGGCCCAGCACCTCGGCGAACAGCGCGGCGAGCTGGTGCTCGCGGGCGGTCGCGGGCCGGGCGTCGCCGGCCAGCGAACCCCAGTCCGGCGCGGGCAGGGCCTTGCGGTCCACCTTGCCGTTCGGGTTCACCGGCAGCGGGCCGTCCAGCACCACCACCAGCGACGGCACCATGTACTCGGGCAGCGTCGAGGCGACGTGGGCGCGCAGCACCGCCGGGTCGGCGGGGCCGGCCGGGGACACGTACGCCACCAGCCTGGTCGTGTCGCCGGAGCGGTCGGCCACCACCGCGGCCTGGCGCACCGAGGGGTGCCCGGCGAGCACCGCCTCGATCTCGCCCGGCTCGATCCGGAACCCGCGGATCTTCACCTGGTCGTCGGACCGGCCCAGGAAGTCGATCGTGCCGTCGGCCTGCCAGCGGGCCCGGTCGCCGGTGCGGTACATGCGCGCGCCCGGCCCGGCGAACGGGTCGGCCACGAAGCGCGACGCGGACATGCCCGGCTTGCCGAGGTAGCCGCGGGCCAGGCCGCGACCGCCGACGTACAGCTCGCCGACGACGCCGACCGGCACGGGGCGCAGCCGCTCGTCCAGGATGTACGCGAGCGTGTTCGGGTCGGGGCGGCCGATCGGCACCGGTGCGTCCCACTCGGGCACGGCCCGCCACAGCGTCGAGTTGACCGTCGCCTCGGTGAGGCCGTACGCGGCGAACAGCTTCAGGTGCCCCGCCCAGCGCTGGATCAGGCCGGGCGGCACGGTCTCGGTGCCGACCAGCACGCACAGCCCCTCGGGCAGGTCGGCGTCGGGCGGCAGGATGGACACCAGCGACGGCGGCAGGATCGCGTGCGTGACGCCGTTGGCGTACAGCAGCTCGGACAGGGCCGGGCCGGGCACGCGGGCCTCGTCCGGGGTGACGACCAGCGCCGCACCGGTGCACAGCGCCATCGACACCTCGAACGCGAACACGTCGAAGCCGATCGAGGCGAACTGCAGCACCCGGCTGTCAGAGGTCACCCCCATCGGGTCCACGGCGGTCTCGACCAGGCTGCCGATGCCCTCGTGGGACACGGTGACGCCCTTCGGGCGGCCGGTCGAGCCGGAGGTGTAGATGACGTACGCCGCGTGGTCCAGCCCGGACGGCGGCGGCAGCACCGGCCGCACCGGCGTCGCGTCGTCGATCTCGTCGAGCACCAGCACCGGCGCGGCCGTCTCCGGCAGCAGCCCGCGCGCCTTGCCCGTGGTCAGCACCAGCGCCGCCGCCGAGTCCTCGGTCATGTACGCGAGCCGGTCCGCCGGGTGGTTGAGGTCCAGCGGCAGGAACGCCGCCCCCAGGCGGTTGACCGCGAGCACGGCGACGATCGTCTCCAGCGAGCGGGGCACCGCGACCCCGACGACGCTCTCGGGGCGTACCCCCCTGGCGGACAGCACCCGCGCGAGACGGCCGGCGCGCGCGGCCAGCTCCACGTAGGAGACCTCGCGCTCGCCGTCGATCACCGCCACCGCCTCGGGAGCCCGCGCGACCCGGAGGGCGAACGCCTCGGGCAGGGTCAGCTCGGCGACCCGGCGCGCGGTGTCGTTGAAGCCCCGCAGCACCCGCTCCCGCTCGCCGTCGACGAGCAGCTCCAGCTCGGCCAGCGGCCGGTCCGGACCCGCCCCCACCTGCCCGGCCAGCGTGACCAGACGCCGGCCCAGCAGCTCGACGGTCGCGTGGTCGAACATGGCCGCGCGGTAGGTCAGCAGGCAGTCCAGCTCGCCTGCCGGGCCGTCCAGCAGCTCGACCACCAGGTCGAACCGGGCCGTGGTGACGTCCAGCGGCTCGTCCGCGCAGCGCAGCCCGGCCAGCCCGGACCACTCGTCCACGTGGTTGCGGTGCACCACCATGACCTGGAACAGCGGGTTGCGGCCCGGCAGGCGGGGCGGGTTCACCGCCTCGACCACCGCGTCGAACGGCACGTCCGCGTGGGCGAACGCGGCCAGGTCGGTCTCCCGCACCCGGGCCAGCAGCTCGGTGAACGACGGCGACCCGGACAGGTCGGTGCGCAGCACCAGCGTGTTGACGAAGAAGCCGACCAGGTCGTCGAGGCCCTCCTCACCGCGCCCGGCGATCGGCGCGCCCAGCGGCAGGTCGTCGCCCGCGCCCAGGCGGTGCAGCAGCGCCGCCGACAGCGCGTGGGCGACCATGAACATGCTCGCGCCGCAGCGATTGGCCAGCTCACGAAGCCGGGCCGCGGTCGCGGCGGGCAGGCTCAGCGACACCGAGCCGCCGCGCGCGTCCGGCTCGGCCGGACGGGGCCGGTCGGCGGGCAGGATCAGCTCCTCCGGCGCCCCGGCCAGCGTCTGCCGCCAGTAGGCGAGCTGCCTCGCGGCGAGGGCGTCCGGGTCGGACGGATCGCCGAGCAGCTCCCGCTGCCACAGCGTGTAGTCGGCGTACTGCACCGGCAGCGGCGCCCAGTCCGGTGCGCTCCCCCGGGTCCGGGCCGCGTACGCCGTACCGAGGTCGTGCAGGAACGGCCCGTCCGACCACTCGTCGGTCGCGATGTGGTGCAGCAGCACCACCAGCACGTGCTCCCGGGCTCCGGCCTCGATCAGCGTGCCGCGTACCGGCAGCTCGGCGGCGAGGTCGAACGGTCGCGCCACGGCCTCGGCGACGAGCCGGGCGACGTCTCCGCCGGTCACCTCCAGCACCGGCCGCGCCTCGTGCACCGGAAGGATCCGCTGCGACGGCTCGCCCTCGACCGCCGTGAACACGGTGCGCAGCGACTCGTGGCGGGACACCACGTCGTGCAGCGCGTCGTGCAGGGCGGCCCGGTCCAGCGGGCCGTGCAGGCGCAGCACCAGCGGGAAGTTGTACGCCGCCGACGGGCCGCTGAGCTGATCGAGCAGCCACAGCCGCTGCTGCGCGGCCGACAGCGGCAGCGCGCCCTCCCGCGGCCGGGCCGTCAGCGCCGCACGCGGCGACGCCGCTGCTTCCGGGCTGATCCGGGCCGCGAGCTGCGCCACGGTCGGCGCCTCGAACAGGTCGCGGATGGACAGCTGCGCGCCGAGCGCCGTGCGGGCCCGGCTGACCAGGCGGATCGCCAGCAGCGAGTGGCCGCCCAGGTCGAAGAAGCCGTCGTCCACGCCGACCGCGGGCAGACCCAGCAGCTGCGCGAACAGCTCGCACAGCGTGCGCTCGGCGGCGGTGGCCGGGGGCCGGTGCGCCGCGCCGGTGAGCACGGTGGCCTTCGGCAGGGCGCGTACGTCGAGCTTGCCGTTGACGGTCAGCGGCAGCCGGTCCACGGCCGTCAGCGCGGCGGGCACCATGTAGTCGGGCAGCGTGCGCTTGAGGTGCGCCCGCAGCCCGCGCAGCACGTCGTCGTCGGCGCCGGACCAGCCCGGACCGCGGACCACGTACCCGGCCAGCCGCTTCGCGCCGTCGCCGGAGGCGTCCACGATCACCGCGGCGTGCGTGACGGCCGGGTGGGCGCCCAGCGCCGACTCGATCTCCCCCAGCTCGACCCGGTAACCACGGATCTTCACCTGGTCGTCGGTGCGGCCGAGGAAGTCCAGATTGCCGTCGGGACGGCGGCGGACCAGGTCGCCGGTGCGGTACATGCGGTCGCCCGCGGCGCCGTACGGGTCGGCGACGAAGCGCTCGGCGGTCAGCCCGGCCCGCCGGTGGTAACCCCGGGCCAGGCCGATGCCGGCGATGTACAGCTCACCAGGCGCGCCCGGCGGCACCTCGCGCAGCTGGGCGTCCAGCACGTACGCCCGGGTGTTCCAGATGGCGCGGCCCACGGTGGGGCTGTCGCTGTCCAGGGTGCCGCCGCCGAGCGTGTTGATCGTGTACTCGGTCGGCCCGTAGAGGTTGTAGCCCAGCGTGCCGGGGGTGTCGCGCAGCGCGGCCCAGACCGCGTCGGACACCGCCTCGCCGCCGAGCAGCACCAGCGGCGGCCGGTGCCGGCCCGGCCCGTCCGCCAGCAGCCCCTCCTCGATCAGGTGCTGGGCGTACGTCGGGGTCACGTTGACCACGTCGATGCCGTGCCGGTCGCAGTAGGCCACCAGCGCGGGCGCGTCACGGCGCAGCTGCTCGTCGCAGACGTGCACCTCGTGGCCCTCGACGAGCCAGAGCAGCTCCTCCCAGGACATGTCGAACGCGAACGACACCGTGTGCGCGATGCGCAGGCGGCGGCCCCCGGCGGCCTCGATCACCGGGTTGAAGATCGCCTCGCGGTGGTTGAGCTGCATGTTCGTCAGGCCGTGGTACGGCGTGACGACGCCCTTCGGGCGGCCGGTCGAGCCCGACGTGAAGATCAGGTACGCCGGGTGCGCCAGCCGCCCCGGCACACCGGGCGCGAACCCGGGGCGCTCGGCGTCGGCCAGATCGCCGCCGTCGTAGGCCGCCAGCTCGGCCGCCACCACCGGGTCGTCCAGCAGCAGCGGGTCCGCGCCGGCGGGCAGCCGATCCGCGACCGCCGACACGCTGAGCACGCACATCGGCGCCGTGTCCTCGATCATGAAGGCGAGCCGCTCGGCGGGCAGGTCCAGCTCCAGCGGCAGGTACGCGGCGCCCGTGCGCAGCACCGCGAACAGCGCCACCACCATGTCGGCGGTGCGCGGCAGCGCCAGGCCCACCACCGTCTCCGGGCCCGCGCCGCGGGCCAGCAGCAGCCGCGCCATCCGGTTGATCCGCGCGTCGAACTCGGCGTAGGTCAGCCGCAGCGCGCCGTCGACCAGGGCGGTCTCGTCCGGCGTACGGGCCGCCTGCACGGCCAGCAGGTCGGCCACGGTCAGCTCGCCGATGTCGTGCTCGGTGCGCGCCCACTCGGCGTCCTGCGCCGCCCGCTCGCCGGGCAGCAGCAGGTCCAGCTCCCGCACGGGCGCGTCCAGCCCGGCCACCAGCCGCTCCAGCACCAGCCGGAACCGCGCCAGCACGGCCCGTGCCGCGTCGCCGTCCACGATGTCGGGCCGGTGGTCCAGCCACATCCGGATCGCCCGCGCCGGGGTCACCACCAGCGTCAGCGGGTAGTGCGTCGCGTCCACCCCGGCCACGGCCTCGATGCCGTGCCGGGCGCGCAGGTCGGCGGTGGCGTCCTCGTCCACGAAGTTCTGCAGCACGTACAGGGTGTCGAACAGGGTGGCGTGCCCGCTGTCGCGCTGCACCCGGCCCAGGCCGACGTGGTCGTACGGCATCAGCGCCAGCCGCTGCTCCTGCACCCGCCGCAGCAGGTCGCCGCCCCGCTCACCAGGCTCGGGGCAGACCCGCACGGCGACCGTGTTCAGGAACAGGCCGATGATGTCCTCGACCCGCTCCACCTCGGCGTGCCGCCCCGCGACGGTCATGCCGAACACCACGTCGGTCCGGCCGGTCAGCGCCCCCAGGGCCAGGCCCCACGCGGTGGTCAGCACCGTGTTCAGGGTCAGCCCGCGCTCCCGTGCCACGGCGCGGACCCGCTCGCTGAGCTGCTCGGACAGCACCTCGTCGACCCGCTGCGGCACGGCCGGCGCCGGGGTGCGGTCGGCCGGCCCGACCAGCGTCGGCTCGGCCAGCCCCGCCAGCGCCTCCTGCCACGCCCCCGCCGCGGCCGCGTCGTCCTGCGCCGCCAGCCACGCCAGGTGCTCGCGGTACGACCCCGGCACGGGCAGCCCGGAGGCGTCGCCGTCGCGCTCGTACAGGGTGAACAGCTGCTCGACGAACAGCTCCTCCGACCAGCCGTCCCACAGGATCAGGTGGTGCGTGATGACCAGCCGGTCCCGGCCGTCCGGCAGCCGGACCAGCAGCATCCGGCACAGCGGCGGGCGGGCCAGGTCGAACCGGGCCACCCGGTCGGCGGCCGTCAGCTCGGCGGCGCGGGCCGCGGCCTGCTCGGCGCTCAGCGCCGTCAGGTCCACCTCGGCCAGCGGCAGCTCCAGCCCGTCCACCACGAACTGCACCGGTCGGCTCAGCCCCTCGCTGGTGAACCCGGCGCGCATCGCCGCGTTGCGGCCCAGCAGCACCGCACCGGCCCGCCGCAGCCGCGCGGCGTCGATCCGGTAGCCCAGGTCGAACGCGTCCTGTCCGGTGTAGACGTCCAGGCTCGCGGCGTCGTAGCTGGCGTGGAAGAACAGGCCCTCCTGTAACGGCGACAGCGGCCACACGTCGGCCACCGGACCCGGGCTCAGCCCGTCCAGCCGCGCCCGCTCCGCCTCGCTCAGCTCCACCAGCGGAGCCGAGCCCGGCACCGCAGCGGGATCGGGCTGCGCGGCACCGGACCCGTCGCGGTAGACCCGCACGTCAGCGAGCCCGGCGCGCTTCGCCCCGACCTCCGCGGCAGTCCCCGGCGCTGCGGCTGTCCCCGGCACGGGGGCGGCACCGGCCAGAGCGGTCAGTGCCGCCTGCCACAGCGCGGTCAGCGTGTCGAGGTCGGCGGCGGTCAGCGTGCCGTCCGGCCAGGTCCACGTCGTGGTCAGCACCGTGCCCTGCGGGCCCTCGGCCGCGACCACGTCGAGCTGCAGCGGGTGCGACAGCGCCAGGCCGCCGTTGACCTCGCCGATCGCCGCCGACTCGGGCGCGGGCGTCCACGCCGCGCCGGTCGCCGCCGGGAAGCGGCCGAAGTAGTTGAACAGCACCTGCGGGGCGGCCATCCGGGCCAGCAGCGGCGCGGTCTGCGCGTTCAGGTGGCGCAGCATGCCGTGGCCGAGCCCGCCGTCGGGCACCGCGCGCAGCCGCTCACCCACCACCGCGACCAGCGCGGGCAGATCGTCGCCGGCCTCCGGCAGGCGCACCGGCTGCACGCTGGTGAACCAGCCGACGGTGCGGGACAGGTCCAGCTCCGGCTCCAGCTGCTCCCGGCCGTGCCGCTCGACGTCGACGAGCAGCTCGCCGGTGGCGTACCCCCGGCGCTCCCGCCACCCGCGGACCGCGGTCGCCAGCGCGGCCAGCAGCCCGTCGGTGATCTCCCCGCCGAGCGCGGGCACCGCCGCCAGCAGCGCCGCCGTCGTCTCCGCCCCCAGCTCCGTCACCCGCCGCACCGCGGAGCTCTCGGCTCCACCGATGCCTGCTGTCGCGAGATCCGCCGCACCCGCCGCCGCCACGCCCCGCTGGGCCGCGCCCGCCTGGGCTGGTCCAGGCCGCAGCGCAGCTCCAGGCAGCAGATCCGCGCCAGGCGCCAGGGTGGCCGCCCAGTGCTCCAGCTCCGCCAGACGCTGCGGCTGCTGGGCCTGCGCGGTGACGATCTGTGCGTAGCGGCGCAGCGACGTGCCCACCGGCGGCAGCGCCGCCGCCACGCCGTTCGCCGCGTCCCAGGCGGCGGCCAGGTCCTCGAACAGCACCCGCCAGGACACCCCGTCGACCGCGAGGTGGTGCGCGGCGAGCAGCAGGCGTCCGGGCCGGTCGCCCCCGTCGAACCAGACGGCGCGCAGCACGCGGCCCACGTCCGGGTCGAGCAGGCCGGTCGCAGCGGCCGCGTGCTCGGCGAGCAGGCCGGGCAGCTCCGCTTCGTCCACGGTGGACAGGTCCACGCGGGACAGCAGGTCGACCGCGGACACCACGCCCACCGGCTCGGTGCGCAGGGTCCACAGCACCGAGGCGATGCGCTGCAACCGCAGCCGCAGCCCGTCGTGGTGGTCGAGCACCCGCTGCAACGTCGCGGCGATCGTGGCCTGGTCCGCCCCGGCGGGTGTGACCAGCAGCATCGGCAGCGTGAAGCGCTCGATCGGGACACCCGTGTCACGCAGCCAGTGCACGATCGGCAGCAGCGGGACATCGCCGACGCCGTCGGCGGGCACTGTCACCGCGGGCGTCGACAACTCCTGGGATGTAGACACAACTCCTGGGATGTCGGCGCCCACGGGGCCTTCCACCCGGGCCAGCTCGGCCAGCCGTCGCGGTGTGCGCGCGGCGAGCACGTCCCGCGGGCTGACCACGAGCCCGGCCCGGCGGGCCCGGCTGGACACCCCGATGGACAGGATGCTGTCCCCGCCGAGCGCGAAGAAGTCGTCATCCGCCCCGACACTCGCCACCCCCAGCACCACCGCGAAGATCGCGCCGAGGACACCCACCGGCCCGTCCAAGACCGTCCGACTTGCCTGGCAGTCGGGCGTATCTTGGGCGCACATAGGGCCATGTGCCTGGCAAGTCGGCCGATCTTGGGACGGCGCGGGCGACGCGGGCGAGGGCGCGGGGCGCGGGGCGGGGAGGGCGGCGCGGTCGAGTTTGCCGCTGGCGGTGCGGGGCAGCGCGTCGAGGACGACGAACGCGCTCGGGACCAGGGCCGGGGGCAGCGCGGCGTTGGCCGCCTCGCGCAGCGACACCGCGTTGAGGAAGTGCCCGGCGGCGGGGACGGCGTACGCGACGAGCCGGGTGCCGCCGGGGCCGTCGGTGCGGGCCACGACGGCGGCCTGGGCCACGTCGGGGCGCGCGGTCAGCCACGACTCGATCTCGGCGGGGTCGATGCGCACCCCGCGCACCTTGATCTCGTGGTCGGTGCGGCCGGCGTAGACCAGCGTGCCGCCGGGCCGGCGCACGACCAGGTCACCGGTGCGGTACATGCGCTCCCCCGGCGCGCCGCACGGGTCGGCGACGAAACGGGACGCGGTCAGGGCGGCACGGCCCAGGTAGCCGCGCGCGAGCTGCACGCCGGAGACGTACAGCTCGCCGGGCACCCCGTCGGGCACCGGGCGCAGGCAGTCGTCGAGCACGTACAGGCCGGTGCCCGCGACGGGGCCGCCGATCGGCACCGCCGCGCCGTGGCCGCCGTCGTTCGGCCACCAGGTGACCTGCACGGCCGTCTCGGTCGGGCCGTAGAAGTTGTCCAGCCGGGTGCCGGTGGCCGCGAACCAGCGCCGGGCCAGCTCACCGGTGACCGCCTCGCCGCCGCAGGAGACCCAGCGCAGGTCGCGAGCCCAGGACGGGTCCGCCACGACCTCGTCGGCGAGCAGGAACGCCTCCACCATGGACGGCACGAAGGTCACCGCGCTGACCCGGTGCGCGCGCATCAGCGCGGCCAGCTCGGCCGGGTCGTGCTGGGCGCCCGGCGCGGGCAGCACCACGGCGGCCCCGGCCGTGAGCGGCCAGAAGATCTCCCACACCGAGGTGTCGAAGGTCGCCGGGGCCAGCTGCAGCATCCGGTCCGCGGCGTGCAGGCCGAAGGTGCGCTGCGACCAGTCCAGCTGCGCGGCGATGGCCCGGTGGCTGACCAGCACCCCCTTGGGGCGGCCGGTCGAGCCGGACGTGTAGATGACGTACGCGGGGTGCTCCGGATCGACCGGCGCGGGCTCGCCCACGGCCTCGCCCGCGTCGGCGAGCACATAGGACAGGCCCGCCCGGCGCGGCAGGCGCGGCAGCAGGTCCGGGCTGGTCACCACGAGGGTCACCCCGGCGTCGGCCGGCACCGCGGCCAGGTTCGGATGCGCCGGGTCGACCGGCAGGTACGCCGCACCGGCGTACAGCACGCCGAGCATGGCCGTGACCTGCTGCGCCGAACGCGGCAGCGCGACGGCGACGACCCGCTCCGGTCCCGCGCCGCGCGCGGTGAGCCGCGCGGCGAGCGCTGCGGCGCGCCGCGCGAGCCCGGCATAGCTGAGCTGCTGATCGGCATCGATCACGGCCACCGCGCCGGGGGTCCGTGCCGCCTGCGCCGCGACCATTCCGGCCAGCGAGCCGGCGGCCTGCCACTCGCCGGGGACCGCCCCTGCGGCAAGGGTGCCGGCGGACTGCCGCGCGACAGGTGCCGTCACGGCGGCTCGGACCGGCTCCCCGCGCCGCGGTGCCGCGCCCATGCCCAGGTCGACGGCTCCCGCGACCAGGTCGGGCGTGCCCAGCACCGCGTCGAGCAGCGCGGGCAGGCCGTGCTCGATCCGGGCCAGGGTGATCGCGTCCAGGCGTGCCGGGTCGTACTCGACGACCAGCGACAGCGCGTCGCCCGGCGTGGCCAGCAGGCTCACCGGGTAGTGCGTGGCCTCGCGATACGACACACCGCCGACGCGCACGGTGCCGGAGGCGTCGCGCAGCTCGCCGGGGTCGGGCAGGTTCTCCACCGTGACCAGGGTGTCGAACAGCTCGGTGCCGGCCAGCCGGGTGATCGCGGGCAGGCCCAGGTGCTGGTGGTCCAGCAGCGCGGTCTGCGCCGCCGCGAGCCGGTCCAGCACCTCGCCGAGGGTGTCGTACGGCGACCACGTCAGCCGGACCGGCACCGTGTTGATGAACAGGCCGATCATCGACTCGATGCCCGGCACGTCGGTGTCGCGGCCGGACACGGTGCTGCCGAACGCCACGTCCCGGCGGCCGGTGAGGCGGCCCAGCAGCAGCCCCCACACGCCGTACAGCACCGTGCCCGGGGTCAGCCCCCGCGCGCGGGCCAGCGCCGCGAGCCGCGCCCCGGCGCCCTCGGCCACCGCGATCGCGACCTGGCGCACCTCGCCCCGGCCCGGCTCGGCCGCACCGTCTGCGGCGAGCCGCGTCGGCCCGTCCACCCCGGACAGCGCGTCGCGCCAGGCGCTCTCGGCCGCGTTCCGGTCCCGCTCGGCCAGCCGCCGCAGGTGCTCGCGATACGGGGCCACGGCGGGCAGGCGTACCCCCTCGCCGGTGGTGTAGAGGGCGACCAGCTCGCGTAGCGCGACGGCGGCCGACCAGCCGTCGGTGACGATGTGGTGGTGCGTGAGCACCAGGGTGTGGCGCTCGCCGCCGTGGTCGACGAGCAGGTGGCGCACCAGCGGCGCGGCGGCCGGGTCGAACACGGCCGCCTTCTGCTCGGCCAGGATCTGCTCGAACAGCTCTGCGGCGGGCGCGGCCGCCATCCGCGACAGGTCCACCTGCCGCCACGGGGCGTCGGCCCGCCCGGCGACCGCCTGCACCAGGCGCCCGTCGGCCAGCTCGTGGAACGACGCCCGCAGCGGCGCGTGCCGGGCCACGATGCCGTCGACGGCGCGGCGCACCGCGGCCGGGTCCACCGGCCCGTGCAGTTCGACGACCTGCTGCACCTGGTAGTCGCCGTCGCCCGCGTACGCGTGGAACAGCAGGCCCTCCTGCAGCGGCGACAGCGGCAGCACGTCGGCCAGGTCCGGCACCGCCGCCTCGAGCGCGTCCACATCGGCCTGCGTCAGCGTGACCAGCGGGAAGTCCGACGGGGTGTGCCCGCCCGCGCCCGGCACGGCCGCCGCGTCGGCCAGCTCGCCCAGCGCGTCGAACCAGCCCTGGGCCAGCTCGCGCACGGCCGCCTCGCCGAGCAGCGCCTCGGGGAACGCCCAGGTCACGCCGAGCGCCGGCCCGTCCGGCCCCTCCTGCGCGAACGCGTTGACCTCCAATGTGTACGGCGCCACCGGCATCGCGGCGTCGTACCCGCCGGCCAGCATGCCGACGCCGGGCAGCGCGGTGAAGTCGCCGTCCTCGACCCCGAAGCGGCCGAGGTAGTTGAAGCTGAGCTGCGGCTGCGGCAGCGCGGCCAGCAGGGGCGCGGTCTGCGCGTTGAGGTGGCGCAGCAGGCCGTATCCGGCGCCGTGGTCGGGCAGCGCGGCCAGGGCCTCCTTGACCCGCTTGAGCGCCGCGCCGAGGTCGGCCGGGTCGTCGCCGAGGTCGAGCCGCACCGGGAAGATGCTGGTGAACCAGCCCAGTGTCCGGGACAGGTCCGCGCCGGGCACCAGCTGCTCCTCGCGGCCATGGCCTTCGAGGGCGATCAGCGGCGGCGGCGTGGCGGTGCCGCGCGCGGCCCGCCAGCGGGTGATCGCGACCGCGAGCGCGGTCAGCATGACGTCGTCGACGCCCGCGTGCCAGGTGGCAGGCACGGTGGTGAGCAGCGGCGCGGTGCGCTCGGCGGGCAGGTGCAGCGTGAGGTGCCGGACGGTGGCCAGGTCGGCGACCGGGTCGAGGGCGCGGTGCGCGAACGCCGGGTCGTCTCCGGCCAGCATGCCGGTCCACAGCTCCAGCTCGGCGAACCGGTCCGGGTGCTCGGCCGCGGCGGCCAGCCCGGTGGCCCAGGTGCGCAGCGTGGTGCCGACCGGGCTCAGCCGGGGCAGGCGGCCCGCGGCGGCGTCGGCATAGGCGGCGGCGAGGTCGGGCAGCAGGATCCGCCAGGTCACCCCGTCGACGATCATGTGATGTAGCACCAGCAGCAGGTGCCCGGCCCGGCCGGGTCCGGCATCGAGCCACACCGCCTGGTACATCACGCCGCCGCTCGGGTCGAGCCGCGCGCTCGCCTCGGCCGCAGCCGCGTCGATGAGGTCACGCAGCGCGTCGCGGTCCGGAGCCCGCCCGGCGTCCGCCGTCGCGGTGTCCACCGGACCGGCGACGGCCGGGTGCGGCTCCGCGAGTGCGGCCTCGGCGCTGACGCGGTGCAGCAGGCCGGCGGCGGCCACCGCGCCGGGTGCGGCGACGATCAGGCGGCCCGCCCGCTCGGGTGTGGACCGCTCCAGGCGGGAGCGCAGCACGTCGTGGCGATCGGTCACGGCCTGCAGCGCGGCGGTCAGCGCCGCGCGGCTCGCCCCGGCGGGCAGCCGCACCGCCAGCCACTGGCTGAACGCGTCGATCTGCCCGCCGCAGCCGTCCAGCCACGACATGATCGGCGTCAGCGGCAGCTCGCCCACCCCGGCCAGCGGGTCTTCGGCGGGCGCGGCCTGCGCCTGCGCCGCGACCAGCGCGAGCCGGGCGACGGTGCGCTGCTCGAACACCTGGCGCGGGGTGACCGACAGCCCGGCCCGGCGGGCGGCGATGACGAGCTGGATGGACACGATGCTGTCGCCGCCGAGGGCGAAGAAGTCGTCGTCCACACCGACCCCGCTCAGCCCGAGCACCTGCTCGAACAGCCCGCACAGCAGGTTCTCCCGGCCGTCGCGGGCGGCGCCGCCGGTGGCCTGCGCCGTGTAGTCGGGCGCGGGCAGCGCGGCCCGGTCCAGCTTCCCGCTGGTCGTCACGGGCAGCCGGTCCAGCACCACGACCGCCGCGGGCACCATGTGCTCCGGCAGGAACTCCTGGGCGTACGCCCGCAGCACCCCGGGCGCCACCTCGCGTCCTTCGCGGGGCACCACGTAGGCGACCAGCCGGGTGTCGCCGGGCCGGTCCTGCCGGGCCAGCGCCGCGGCCTGCCCGACCGTGTCGTGCCGCAGCAGCACCGACTCGACCTCGCCCAGCTCCACCCGGTACCCGCGGATCTTCACCTGGTCGTCGGTGCGCCCGGCGAAGTCGAGCCGACCGTCGGGCAGCCAGCGCACCAGGTCACCGGTGCGGTAGAGGCGCTGCCCCGGCGTGCCGAACGGGTCGGCGACGAACCGCTCCGCGGTGAGGGCCGGCCTGCCCAGGTAACCCCGGGCCAGGCCGGGACCGCCGAGGTACAGCTCGCCCAGCTCGCCGACGGGCACCGGGCGCAGCGCGGCGTCGAGCACGTAGCAGCGGGTGCCCGGGTCGGGGACGCCGATCGGCACCCCGGCCAGCGCGTCCATGTCGGGATCGCACAGCCCCAGCGTCGAGTTGACGGTCGCCTCGGTGGGACCGTACGCGTTGAACATCTCCCGGCCGCGCGCGTAGCGGGCCACCAGCGCGGGCGAGATGCGCTCGGTCCCGGCGAGCAGGGTCGCGCCGTCGGGCAGCGCCAGCTCCTCGGGCAGCGCGGCGAGCAGCGCCGGCGGCAGGATCATGAACGTGATGCCGTGCGCGTGGGCGTACTCGGTCAGCTCCGGCCCCGGCACCCGGCGCTCGGCGGGCACCACCACCAGCCGCGCGCCGGTCAGCAGGCCCAGGCACAGGTCGAAGAAGGCCACGTCGAAGCTGGGCGAGGCGAACTGCAGCACCCGGCTGTGCGGCCCGACGCCCAGCCGCTCGGTCGCGGTGGCCAGCAGCTTCACGACCCCGGCGTGCGACACGACGACGCCCTTGGGCCGCCCGGTCGAGCCGGAGGTGTAGATGACGTACGCCGCGTTGTCCGGGCTCAGCGCCCCGCCGAGGTCGGCGCCGGACGGCGCGGTGTCCGGCCGGTGTGCCAGCTCGGCGACGACAGGCTCAGCGTCCAGCACGAGCAGCGGCGAGGTCGCTTCGGGCGTATGCGCACCGCGACCGGTCGCCGCATCGAGCACCGGCGCGAGGTCGGCCGTGGTCACCACGCAGACCGGCTGCGCGTCGGCGACCATGTACCCGATGCGCTCGGCCGGGTAGTCGGGGTCGAGCGGAAGATACGCCGCCCCCGCCTTGAGCACCGCGACCTGGGCGACGATCAGCTCCAGCGAGCGGGGCAGGCACAGCGCGACGACACGCTCCGGCCCGGCGCCCCGGGCGAGCAGGGCGTGCGCGAGCCGGTTCGCCGCCGCGTCGAGTCCGCCGTAGGTGAGGCTGGTCTGGTCGAAGACCAGCGCGATCGCGTCACGGCGCGCCGCGACCTGCGGGGCGAACAGCGCCGGCCAGGTCGCGGGCGGTTGCGCACAGTCGGTGTCGTTCCACGCCACGAGGATGCGGTGCAGCTCCTCGTCCGGCACGGGCTGAGACACGGTCTCGGTCACGGGAGACACCTTTCGGGGGATGGTGCGGGTGGCGCAGACGGGCTGGACGGAGACCGACTCACCGGATGGTAAAGTAAGGCTAACCTAATTACAAGATTCGCGGCTTTTGTACAGGTCAGCGCCGCGTCATGCGAAGAGGCCCCCGAATCGTCCGTAGACGTTTCGGGGGCCTCTTCGAGGTGTGACAGCCGGTCAGGCTCCGATGCTGGCGGTGATCCAGGCCGTGGCCGCCGTGAGGCCCAGCTGTCTGGCGAAGTCGAGGGCCCAGCTGCCCGCGTCGGCGAGGTACCGGCGCACCGCCGGCTCGTCACGCTGGCGCGCCGCGTCCTCGGCGTTGCGGACGGCGTCGGCGACCGTCTGCTCCGCGGGCGTGCGGGCCACACTCACGATCATCGAGCGCAACGTCGCGAGCTCCTGCGTGAGCGTGGTCAGATCCGCCGTCACCTGCTGGACCTGGTGGATCGAGCCGGTGTTGTGCTCACCACCGATCGATCCTGCGGCCACCGGCCCGTTGAAGTTGAACTCGTCCCGCGACGACGTGGTCATGGCGTGCCCTCCCTGAGCGGTGACGTGGATGCTGGAGATGTGGTGCAGTCGCTGGGTGAGCCGTTCGATGTCGTTGCGGTAGCGCTCCTCCCGGTCGCATCTGCGCAGCACGCTCTGCAGGAGCATCTCCATGTTGCCGCTCTCGGGGCGCTGCGCGACGACACCGACGATCTCGTTGCGATTGGCGATACGCAGGGCGTCGTTCCAGAAGCTTCGTGCCTTCTTGACCGAGCGCCGGCACAGCTCCCACTCCTGGTCGTCGATGGCGCGCTCCGCTTCTGCCAGCGCGGTCCAGGACTCCGCGTGGCACAGCTCCATCCGCCGCAGCATGAGCGCGTTACGGGTGTGCCCGGCGGCCATCGCCTGGTCCACCAACGTGGTGAACAGCCGCACGGACTCGCGTCCCGACTCGACCGCCGACCGGAAGTTGCCCGTCTGCAGATCGCGCAGGTTCTCCACGAGACACTGCAGCGCCTGAACGTTGGTCAGCCCACTGATCAGCTCCGTACGCAGCTCGGCGATGTTGCGGATGAGATCGTCCTGACCGGTCTGCTCGACCTCGGGCAGGCTGTCCTCCACCTGCGCCAGCAGCTCCTCGTAGTGCACGCGGGTGCGGTCGAAGTTGTGGTAGGCGTTCGGGTAGTTGCCGGCCCGCACCTCCCGCATGCCGTGCAGCATCTCCCGGGAGGCGCTGCCCAGCAGGTAGCGCAGGCCGCCGACCCCGGCGAGCGGCAGCTCGCTCTCGCCGAGCTGCTCGTAGTAGTCCATGGCCATGGTGTTGAACCGCTCGGACTGGTCCAGCGACCCGTTCACTCGCTGCTCGTCGGCCCGCGCCGAGTATTTCTGACCCTCCAGCAGCATGATGTACCCGCTGGCCGCGTCCCGGTACAGCTCGATGTCCTGGCGTTCCTCGGCGGTCAGCGTATCCGCCTGCCGCGCCAGCTCCCGGGTGATCACATCACGCAGGGTCACGTTGAGGCCGATGATCTGGTCCAGCAGCTCGACGCAGCTGTCGAAGTCCAGCTCGGCCAGGTGGCCCAGCGCACGAGCCTGCAGCATCCCCTCCAGCTCCGACTCACGGCCGACGTAGTCGCGCAGCTGCGCCACGGTCAGTTCGGTGGCCGCCTCGAAGCCTTCGACCTGGCTCAGCAGCGCCTCGGGATTCGTCGGCTCAGTCATCGGGACCCCTCATCTCCGGGACGGCGCTCACGGCGAACGGAACCGCGCCGTCCGGCCGGCGGTGCACCAGGATGCGGGTGCCCGGCGCGGGAGAGGTCTCCAGAATCCAGCGGTTGAGCGGGGCGCGCACCCACTGCTCCAGCAGGGGCGTGCGGATCTCGCGCGCGCCGTAGGCGCTGCCGTTGGCGGTGATCTCGTCGATGACCGCCCGGTCGATCGCCGGACGGTCGAAGACCACCTCGTGGCCGCGTGTCCGCGCCGACGCGGCCAGCAGCCCCAGGAACTTGCTGACGATGTCCCGGATCACCGGCTCCCGGAGGATGTCGAAGACCACCACGCCCCCGCCGATCCGCCCCAGCAGCTCCGGCCTGCGGATGGCCAGGAAGTGCTCCTGCACCGCCTTACGGAACAGGTCGCGGATCGTCGCGTACGGGGTGTTCTGGGTGACACCGTGGTTGCGCAGCTCGCTGGCACCGATGTTGGACGTGAAGATCACGATGGTGTGCGAGAAGAAGACCGTCTGCCCGCGTCCGTCGGTCAGCCTGCCGTCCTCCATGATCTGCAGAAACTTGTCCAGCACCTTGGGATGCGCCTTCTCGACCTCGTCGAACAGCAGCACGCTGAACGGCCGCTCCTGCACCCAGTTGGTCAGCGCGCCGCCCTGCTCATGCCCGACGTAGCCGGGCGGGGAACCGGTGAGGCGCTCGCTGGAGTGTGGCTGGTCGTACTCGCTCATGTCGAAGCGGATCAGCGCCGACTCGTCGTCGAAGACGAGCTCCGCGATCGCCTTGGCCAGCTCCGTCTTACCGACACCGGTCGGCCCCACGAAGAACAGCACACCCTTGGGTTTCGCCGCGAACTGCTCGTCCGACGCCGCGAAGTCGACCCCGACCCGCGAGTTGACCAGCACGTCGTGGACCGCCGCGACCGCGTCGGGCTGGCCGATGACCCGCTGGCCCAGCAAGGCCTCGGCATTCTTGATCTTCAAGATCTCCAGGCGCTCCCACGGATCGTCACGCAGCCCGAACCGGTGCCGGGCGACCAGGCGCCGAGCCGACGTCGGCGGGATCCGGGCGAGGTGCGAGGTGACCTCCACCGAGCAGATGTCGCGCACCGTCATGCCGTCGGTCAGGCTGGCCATGGCCGAGGTCGCGGCCCGGAGCTGGCTCGGCGTGAGCTGCTCGCCTTCGTAGTAGTGCCGGAGCCGGCCCTCTACCAGCGCCGCGCGCTCCGCGACATCCGGACGCTCGGCCAGCACCGACGCCACGTACGGGCTGTCGGTGTGCAGCCAGGCCGGCAGGGCGGCCCGGTCGGCGGAGACGAACACCATGGTGTTGCGCAGCCGCTTGTGCTCGCCCGGCGCCTCGGCCGCCTCGGCGAGCATCCTGCGCAGGAAGGCGACGTGCCGCAGATGGTCGCTGCTGCCCGCGGCCCGGTCGCCCAGCAGCAGCTCCGCCGAGTCGATCAGGACGGCGCACGCCCGATCCGGCTGGGTCATCAGCCGGTGGAGCACCGACAGCACGTCGGCCAGGTTTCGCGGCTCGGCCGTCTGACCGGCGGCGATCTGCGCGCGCAACGCGTCCGACGCCTCCTGCAACCGGGCGGCGCGCGCCGCGCTCGGGCCGGCCGGCCCTCCCCCGCCCGCCGCCGGCACCGCGACCGGGTGCGCCGCCGCCGGCCCCGCCGCCCCCTGCTCCGTCACCTGCAGGAACGGGGCGGTGAACAGGCGGGAGGCGTCGTCGTAGTAGGTCAGCCCATCCGCCAGGCCGTACCGCACGACCACCGGGAACCCGCTGACCGAGAGGAAGTCCATGACCGCCGCGGGGAAAGGCTGGTAGGTCTCGCTCCACCGCACCAGGTCGTCGACGTTGCCGTGCACCACGAGGCTGCGGCCGCGTTGCAGCTCCTGGTACGCGCGCAACAGCCACGCCGCCGCAGGAGGCCCCGCCGCCGTCATGCGGGCCGCTCCTGGGTGTGCTGCGCCGGCGCCGGGCGCTGCTCCGCCCGCCGCTCGTCGGGCCGGACGTGCCCTCCGTCGTCCCAGCGCACGCCGCCGGCCTCGAAGCCCGCCTGCTCCACCGACCGGTTGAGCACGGTGATGACCTCCACGAGGTCGGTGCACGTGCCGCCCTCGACCACCCCGGCGTCGGACTGGTGGAGCATCTCGGCGTTCGAGTAGACCATACGGTGCCCGCCGCCGCCGTCCTCGTCCTGCACGACCACGGCGAGCACGTCCCCGTCGAGCGCGCGGGCACGCAGCGAGATGGTTCCCGCCTGGTCCTCGTCCAGGCTCGACAGGTCGATGACGTACCCGGTGGACGGCATCGAGGCCGCCAGGGCGCGCACCAGCTCCCGCCGGGCGACGATCCGGTCGATCTGCTCGTCGAGCGTGGTCTCGGCGGTGTCCAGCGCGCGCTGGGCGCCCGCGGCCTCCGCGCCGATCCGGTCGAGCCGGTCCGCCGCAAGGTCGGCGCGCAGGCGTACGAGCAGGCGCTGGGTGTCCGAGCCGCCGGACAGGTGCACCCGGGCCGCGGCGGCGTCGTTCTCCAGTACGGTGAGCCGGGCCTGCAGGCCGTCCACCGCGAGCGCCGCCTGCCTGCGGCGGGCGTCGCGCTCCGCCTTCGCCCGCGCTTCGGCCTCGGCCCGCAGCCGCGCCAGCTCCTGCTCGCGGCGCCGCTGGCGCTCCGCACGCTCACGTTCGGCGCGTTCGGCGCGCTCCCGGCTGCTCTGCGCGGTGCTGTACTTCGGGGATCCGCTCATGGCGACTCCTTCCGGTCAGGAATGGTGAGGTCGAGACGTGCTTCCAGCCGCTGCCTGAAGTCAGGGATCACGGGTACGCCGATCCAGCGGAGGCCGCCGTCGTCGGCGACCTCCAGCTGCAGGCCCTGGCTCTCGTCGGCCAGGCCGGCAAGATCGGCATGCCGCCCCGTCAGCAGGTGCACGCGCTGGTTGGACGATCCGCGCCAGCGCAGGTCGGCGTGCAGCCGCCGCACGTAGGGGCCGTCGACGAGGATGTCGAGCATGCCGAGCAGCGCGCGCTGTGCCGCGGTGCCGTGCGAGCGCAGCCGCTCCAACACGAAGCCGGTATAGGACATGACGGACAGATCACGTCGGCGACGGACCGCCGCAACCAGCTCGACCAGGGCCTCGGCCTGCGCGAACGGCTCGCCACCGGACAGCGTGAGGCCGTCCACGGCACTCTCGGCGATGGTCGCGGCCAGCTCCTCCACGCCGAGGTCCGTGCCGCCCTCGTCCGGGATCCACTGCGGGCTGACGCAGCCGGCGCAGTCCAGCGGGCACCCCTGCACCCACACCACGTAGCGGCGGCCGGGGCCGAGCACGTCGGCCGCCGGGTGCGTCGCCGCCACCCGGAGCAGGGACGCCCCGGTCATGCCGCCCTCGACAGGACGCCCACGCAGATGACCGCCGCCAGGACGGCCAGGACGGCGAACACCACCACCGCCCCGACCGGCACCTTCCGCTTCGGGCTGCTCGGCGCCACGGGGGTGGTCGGCACCGGCTGCGGTGAGTACACCTGCACCGGCACCGGGCCGGACCGGGGCGGCGAGTTCGCGAGCAGGCCGCGGTCCGGCACCGGCGACGTCACCGGCACCCGCACCGGCGGGGGCGGGGGCGGGGGCGGTCCGCCGACGTAGTACGGACCGCCGTGCTGCTTGACGAACGCGCACCAGCCACAGGCCGCCGCGGCGGGCGGGTAAGCGTGCCAGGAGTTGATCCTGCACTCCGTCAGCTCGCCCGCGGCCTGATGCAGCACCTCCTGCCAGGTCTTGGCGGCCGGGCGGTGGGCCGGGTCGGCCCGCCCGTCGTCGAATGCCTTCTTCAGCAACGCGTACACGGGCGGGGGCAGCAGGGTCGGCGGTGGCAGCTGCGTCAGCTCGACCAGGCTGCGCGGCTGGGTGACCCGGTTCGCGTTGCGCCTGATGTTCTCCTCGAGGGTGTCGCCGCCTCCCAGAGTGGGCACGCCCTCGAACGGGTGGTCGCCGCCGAGCAGCAGCCGGCAGATCAGCACGGCCAGCCCGAACGTGTCATGGTGGCCGCTGAGCAGGGCGTGCTGCGTCGACAGCAGCTCCGGCGGCGCGTAGATCGGAGTGAACTTCGTCGGCTTGTGGACGTCTCCGGTACGCCGGTCCACGAACTGCACGCTGTCGCAGTCCAGCAGGGTGACGTGGCCATGCTGGTCGACCACGAGGTTCGCCGGTTTGATGTCGCCAAGCACGATCTGCCGCTCGTGCAGCATCGCGAACAGCCGGGCGACGCGGGATGCGATCACCATGCGGTTGCGCCAGGAGGGGTCGTCAAGGCCGTGGTTCTGCGGCGTGTCGTGGTCGAACAGATTGTCCAGCGCGATGCCCGCCACGCGGGACATCAGGAAGCCGACGAGCTTGCCCTCCTCGTCGTACAGACCCGCCTGCGGCCACGCCACGTGCACGTGCTCCGCGCAGTCCCCGCTCCAGTCCGCGGGCGGCAGCTCGACGAGCGCCTCGATGCGGGTGCGGTGCAGATCCGTGGGCTCGATGTACAGCTTGGCGCAGATCCGCGGCTGGTCCTTGACCGACAGGACGTAACCTTCGGCGCCCTGACCGATCATCGGCTCACTCAGGTGCACCTGACGGCCGCCGCGCAGGAAGACCCGTTCGGCGCTCATCGGCGGTCCCGCAGCACGGCCAGCGCCATCGTCTTGTCGTCGTTGGAGGTGGCCGCCCACCTGTCTGAGCTGAGCAGGTGGTTGAGGGCGTACACGTCCTCCTGGGGGTCGTCGAGGTGGGTGAAGACGTGATGAAACCGCGCGGGCACCAGATGGTGCAGCTCGTCGTCGATGGTCTCGGCCTCGAGCAGCGCCTCCACCAGCCCGTCGGTCGAAATCGCCAGTCCCGTCACCCGAGGGTCGGCCACCACGAAGCAGGGGGGCTGCTGGTTGCGGCTGGGCGAGGTGAGGAACGTGGTGAGGCCCGCGTTGGACCGGTTGAGCGGCGGTGCCACGACCAGGTGAAGACCACCGGGCCGGCGGCGCAGCACCATGAAGCCGTCGCCGACGTTGAGCACGCAGAACCACGGCGGACACACCAGCACCGCCAGGAGCGTGGTGGCGAAGTCGTCGACGCTCACCGTGGTGCCCGAGCCGTGTCCCAGCCTGTCGCCCTGCTCCCGGATGGTGTCCGCCATGGCCAGCACGCGCTGGTCGAACCACTCGAAACACAGCTTGGTGAACCGGATCGTGGCCGACTCCCACCTGGCCCGGGAATCGCCGAGGTCGGCGGCGAACACCACAGCCGCGGCCTCGCAGGCGACGTCCACCGCGATTCGCGCCCCCAGCGCCGAGCGTTCCTGGGAGCCGGCACCGTCCGCGACGGCGAACAGGTGCCGGTCCGGTGCGACGCGCAGGCTGCGTACGGCGTCCTGGTTTTCCTTGCCGGCCTTGGTGTGGCTCGGCCCGGGGACCGAGACGGTGGCCAGCCGCCAGTCTGCGGCGAAGGAGCGGCCCATGCTACTTGTCCCCCTGGAGGAATTTCTGCATCGCCTTGCGCACTTCGTTGCGCTTGCGAACCGACTCGTAAAGCTCGTCGGCGTCGCCGTCGTTGGAGGCGCTGCGGGCCAGCTCCAGGCTGATCGACATCAGCTGGAGCACCGCGGAGAAGTCCACGTCGTCGATCTGATACGTCGACTTGGGCGCCAGCCCCTGCAGGACCGCGGCGTCGGCGTCGGCAACCCCGAACGAGAAGATGTGCAGGTGCTTGCCGGACTCCTGCCGGCGCAGCTCCGCGGCGACCTCGCGCCAGTCCGCCGACAGGTTGCCCTGATCGTCCGTCGGCAGGCCGTCGGTGACCAGGAAGATCAACGGGCGGTGCGCCATCGGGATGCCGCTGGTCCGCAGTTCGGCTTTACGCCGGGTGACCAGGCTCAGCGCCAGGCGGAGCGCCTTGGTCATCGGCGTGAAGCCACCACTTTCCAGGGACGGCGCGGTGAACGCGTTCACCGCCACGAAGTGGCTGGTCGCGCTCGTTCCGGTGATCGCCCGGACGCCGTCGTTGCCGAACGTGACGATCGCGACCTCGCCCACCCTGTTGATGTACTTGTCCTTGTCCAGCGCCTGCTTGAGCTCGGACAGGAACTTGTTGAGCTGGGCGATCCGATTGCCCTTCATGGACCCCGACGTGTCGAGCACCAGCGTGATCAGCAGCCGGCTGTTCGCCTGCCCACCCAATGCGTTGTTGGTCACTGCATCCCCTGCTTCATCGGTCTGACGATCACGGCATCCCTGGTGCGGTCGAACCAGACGACCTCGCATGGCCGGGCCGGTGCGACAGCGGTGGCGAGCCGCCGCTCAGGCACCGCCCAGAGCAGGAGGCCCTGGCTGACGACGTAGCCGCCCGCATCCGTGAGGCGGGTCCACGTCGTCACGGTCTCCCCGGCCACGGGCCACAATCCCGGCGGCAGCGGCGAACCGGCGGCCGGCGGCCCGCTCTCTTCGACCGGCTCGACCCTGCTGCCCTGCTCAGCAGTCGCAGTCGTGACCTGGCTGCCGGGCGGCGGGTCGGACTTCGGCTGCCGCGAGGGGGTGTCACCCGAAGCGCCGGGCTGCCCGTGTTGCTCGGCGTTGTGCCGGCCGCCGCCGGAGCGCCCCGCCACTTCGTGCCCGTGAGCAGGCTGGTCCGGCCCGGACCGCGGCTGCTTCCCGACGCCGCGCGCAGGATCACGGGGTACGTCCCCTGTCGGCGGCGCCGGCCGTCCGCCGACGCGTAACACCAGCACCATCACCAGGGCGATGAACAGGACCATCACCAGGGAGTAGGCGAACACTTCAAAGGCCAACATCACGCATCCTCTAGGACTGCCGTGGACCAGGCGGCTCACGCGGAGATCACGGCGAGCGCGCGCAGGCGGCCGCGTCCTCGTGATCCCGGCGGACTACTGACGGACAGCAGCCGTCATGTCGACTGGGACAGGGTCGAGTCGTGGCGCGGGCTGCGCCTGCCCGCGGACTACAGGGCAGTCGCCGGCGCAAGCAGCACCGCTGGGCCCGGATCTCGTCACGGCAGGCACCGCCGTACGAGCCGCCGCCAATCCAACGACCCCGGCGGCCCGCTCGGGTGGGGCCACACGCGCCGGTGCGATCTGCTGCCCTGGGACACCGCGGCCGCCAACGACCCCGATCACAGGCCGGTGGTCGTGTTCCACTCCGATGCCGTGACCCGCCGCGAGGATCGCACCACCTGGGCACGCCGTTCCGGGAGACGCTGACGGCGCTGGTGACCTCCGGCATCGGGCTGCTGGGCGGGGACCGGGTCGGGTCACTGCCCGCGACCGCGCGGCGCACCGCGTTCCTGAGCGAGGCAATCGTCTGGACCCCGCCGTCGCCCTGGACGGCGAAGGCCTACATATGACGGCCCCGGGGCACGCCGTCAGCTCGGCGTGCCCCAGGACCGATGGCTCAGCAGTACAGGTTGTTCCCGGCGGGCACGCCGAGGATGCCGACGAACTGCTGGTACTTGGTGACGCGGCTCTGCACCTGGGCGGGGTTGCCGCCGTTGCACTCGATCGAGCCGTTGATGCTGCGGATCGTCTCACCGAAGCCCGCGCCGTTGACCATCGCGTTGTGCGGGGTCATGGTGCCGGGGCCGTTCTGGGTCATCCAGTACCAGATGCCCGTCTTCCAGGCCACCGCGGCGTCGTTCTGCACCAGCCAGGGGTTGGTGAGCAGCGGCAGGCCCAGCGCGTTGCCGGCCGCGTTGTAGTTGAAGTTCCAGCTCAGCTGGATCGGCCCGCGGCCGTAGTACGCCGCCTGCCCGGCCGGGCAGCCGTAGGACTGGCCGGCGTCGCAGTAGTGCGGGTAGTTCGCGGTGTTCTGCTCCACGATGTACACCAGACCACCGGTCTCGTGGTGCACGTTGGCCAGGAACGCCGCGGCCTCCTGGCGCTGCACGGTCGAGCTGCCGGTCTTGGCGAACGCCGGGTACGCGCTCAGCGCCGCGACCAGGCCCGAGTACGTGTAGAACGAGTTCCGGCCCGGGAACATCTGGTTGAACTGGGCCTCGGTGACCACGAAGCCGCCCGGGTTGGTCGGCGGCGGGCTGCTGGTCGGCGGCGTGCCGGAGCAGTTGTACGGGTCCCAGTACCAGGTGCTGATGATCGGGTCGTAGCCCGGGTTGTCGTGCTCGGCGATGTAGTACAGGCCGTTGGTGTAGCGCACGATCGTGCCGGTGGTGTACCAGGTGCCGGCGGCCCAGTTCGGGTAGTTGCAGGTGCCGCCGGGCGGCGGGGTGGTGGTGCCGCAGGCGCCGAGGTCCTGCCACACGCCGGTGGTGCCGGGCGGGGCCTCGTTCTGGGTCCACCACTTGGCCTGGTAGTTGCGGCCGTTGTGGGAGACCTGCATGCCGCCGGTGTACACGGCCGACGACTGCCAGGCGGTGGCGCAGGCCGCGGCCGACGCCGCGGTGCTGGGGAGGATCGCCATCAGTCCACCCGCGACCGTCATGGCCACGAGCGCGATGATGGCGCGCAGTCTCGACATGGGGGATCACGTCCTTCGGGGGAAGGTGCTTGCCGGGGTCGATGGCTGGCCATTCATCGAGATTGATGGGGAGCGTAACATCTATTCAGAAACTTTACTAATAATTCACGCCCTAAATGTACCTGAGGTTTGGAAGGGCACCTTCTACATCGGAAAGCGGTAAGAAGGTGCCCTTCCTTCTCAGGAGGCCCAGGGCATCGGGAGGGGCGCGGGGAAGGAGCTCGTCACGTCGACGGGGGTGCCGGACTGCTGGGAGTGGGCGGCGGCGGCGAGGATGTCGACGATGTGCGCGGCGTGCTCGGCCGAGCAGCGGTGCGGGCGGCCGTCGGCGATCGCGCTGACGAACTCGTGGATGCCGCGGCCCCAGGGGATGCCCCGGTACGGCTCGCCGAGCAGCGGGACCGGCTCCGGCGGGAGGCCGGCGCGGATCTCGGAGTCGAAGTTGGTCCAGTCGGCGATGTGGATGGAGCCGCGCTCGCCGTGCAGCTCGATGCCGGACTGGCGGGTGCCCGCGCCGACGTAGAAGTTCGCGGTGAGGCGCACCGTCGCGCCCGACGCGAGTTCCAGGACCACCAGCGAGAAGTCGGGGGCCTGCGGGGAGAACATCTCGCCGGACAGGGTCACCCGGTCCGGCTTGAGGATCGTGCCGTACGCCCACACCCGCCGCGCCGGGCCGAGCATCGCGGTCAGCGCCGTCAGCGAGTAGACGCCCACGTCGAACAGCGGCCCGGCCCGGTACGGGCCCTGCGGCGCCGGGTGCCAGGACTCGATCCGGTCGTGATTGACCTCGGCGTACACCAGCTTGATCGGCCCGACGGCGTCGTCGCGGACCAGCTTCCACGCCGTCTGCATGGCCTCGCCCAGGTAGGTGAACGGCGCGCAGCCCAGCCGCAGCCCCAGCGACGCGGCCAGCTCGACCAGCCCGCGCGCCTCCTCCGGCGTGGGCGCGAGCGGCTTCTCGCTGAACACGTGCTTGCCCGCGCGCAGCGCCGCCGTGGTGACCGGCACGTGCGCGAACAGCGGGGTCAGGTTCACCACCACGTCCACGCCGTCGTCGGCGAGCAGCTCGGCGAGGCTGCCGTAGATCGGCAGGCCATGCGCGGCGCCGAACGCGGCCGCGGCGGCCGGGTCGGCGTCGTAGCCGCCCACGACCTCGAGGCCGGGGTAGGTGCGCAGGTCGGTGAGGTAGCCGGCGGCGATGTTGCCGGTCCCCACGATGGCCAGCTTGGTCACGGCGCCTCGATCCCCCCGTCGGGCCGGCGCACCCGCGCCGACCACCGCTCGTGCAGGTGTGTGACGGCCGGGTACTTCGCCGCCGCCTTCTCGTCGACCTCGATGCCCCAGCCGGGCGTGTCGTTCGGGTACAGGTAGCCGTTGCGCGGGTCGAGCGTGCCCGGGAACACTTCGCGCACCGGGTCCGGCCACAGGTGGCCCTCCTGGATCGAAAAGGCCGGGCTGCTCACGTCCAGCGCCACGTTGCAGGCGGCACCGATCGGGGACACGTCCGCGGGCGCGTGCCAGGCCGTGCCGACGCCGGTCAGCTCGCACAGCGCGACCAGCTTGCGGGCCGGGGTCAGGCCGCCGATCGCGGAGATGTGCAGCCGCAGCAGGTCCACCCCACCCCCGGCGACCAGCCGGGCCGCGTCCGCGACCGAGGACACCTGCTCCCCCACCGCGATCGGCATCGGCGCGGCCGCGCGCAGCTCCGGCAGCCGGTCGTACAGCTCCAGCGGGATCGGATCCTCCAGGAAGAACAGCCGGTACGGCTCCAGCGCGCGGGCCAGGGCCACCGCCTGCTTCACGGTGAGCCGGTGGTGCACGTCGTGCATCAGGTTCGGGGTCTCCCCCAGCACCTCGCGCGCCGCCGCGAACAGCTTCGGGGTGTCGCGCAGATACTGCTGGACGTCCCAGCCGTCCGGGTACGGCGCGTCGGGGTAGCCGCCCGGGGCGCCGGGCGCGCCGTAGGTGCCCAGGCCCGGGCCGCCGGCCTGCAGGCGCACGTTGCGGTAGCCCGCGTCGAGGATCTGCTGCGCGTCCGCGAGCGCCTGCTCGATGGTGGCCCCGGAGGCGTGCAGATAGGTGTCTGCGGCGGCTCGGACCCGGCCGCCGAGCAGCTCGTACACCGGCATCCCGGCGCGCTTGCCCGCGATGTCCCACAGCGCCTGGTCCACCCCGGACAGGGCGCTGTTGAGCACCGGGCCGCCGCGCCAGTACGACGACAGGTGCACCATGCGGGTCATGTCCTCGATGTCGGCCGGATGCCGCCCGATCAGCATCGGGCCGACGTGCTGGTCGACGGCTGCCACGACGGCGTGGAAGCGCTGCGTGAACGTGGCGCAGCCGAAGCCGTACAGGCCCGGCTCGCTGGTGTCGACGCGCACCACCACCAGCGGCAGGCCCTCGGGCGCGGTGACGATCGCGCGTACGCCGGTGATGCGCAGCCTGTCCCGCGCAGGCCACGGCGCCTGCGTCTCCGGCATGACGGCCGGAGCTCGCTCCTCTGACATTGACTGTCCTTCGTCGTGTCGGTCACCGGAGCGGGAGCGGCCGCGGTTCCGGCAGGAATCATCGCGACCCTACCCGGATCGGCTCCTTCCGCAAGATCGGGCCATCGGGCGCGGTAATCACCCGTTCGAGTCGAACAGCAGGTCACGATTCGGGATGGCACGCCTTCGATGCGGCGTAACCGACTTAGTCGATGCAGAATGGTGAGCGACGGACGCCCGGCATTCCGCCGAGCGGACACCTCCTGGGGAGGAGAAGAGTGAAGTTGACCCTGCGGCAGCGCGTCGACCTGCTCGAAGCAGCGCATTACGACACCCGCCGGCGGCAGATCGAAGCCGAGGACCAGACCGCGCTGCTCCGCGGCGCGATCAACGAGTTCTCGGCCGACCTGCGCGCCCACCGGCAGGAATGCACCGAACGGTTCAACCAGATCGACCAGCGGTTCGACGGCATCGACCAGCGGTTCGAGGGGATCGAGGGGATGCTGCGGCAGGTCCTCACCATGGTCACGTTGCAGGCGGGGCCGGAGGTGGCGAGACAGGGCGTCGCCACCCCGGCGAGCTGACCTGCGGCGTACGCGATGACGCCCGTGACCGAACCCGCGAGAGACTGCTGGCTGCACCCCGAGGTCGAGGTGCGGGAGTCGCCGATCGCGGGCCGCGGGCTGTTCGCGAGGGGGTTCCTCCCGGCCGGGACCATCGTGTCCCGGCTGGGAGGACACCTCGTCGACGGAGCGACGCTGCGGGAGCTGTTCGCCGAGGCGGCGCGCGAGCACCGTTACGTGGACACCATCACGGTCGGCGACGACCTGCACCTGGTGCTGCCGCCGCGCCGCCCGAACGGTTACGGCAACCACAGCTGCGACCCGAACCTGTGGTGGATCGACGCGTACACCCTGGCCGCGCGGCGCGACATCGCGCCCGGCGAGGAGATCACCAACGACTACGCGACCACCACCGCGGTCGCGGACTTCACCATGGCGTGCGCGTGCGGCGCCGACCTGTGCCGCGGCACGGTCACCGGCTCCGACTGGCTGCTGCCGGACCTGCGCGAACGCTACGGCGAGCACTGGATCCCGCTGCTGCGCGACCGCATCGCGGCGCCCTGAGGGATGACGGCCGGGGCCTACAACTTCTGGGTTGTAGCTACAACCCAGAAGTTGTGGGCTCGCGACGTCATGTCACCGCCACGGCGGCCGACGGCACGATCAGCAGGTGGCGAGCATGCTGTTCAGCGCGGACTTCTCGGCGCTGTCGACGGTGAGGGCGTAGTAGTACTTCACCTGGATCCAGGCGCGGGCGTACGTGCAGCGGAACGCCGAGCGCGGCGGCTGCCACTCGGCCGGGTCCTTGTCGCCCTTGGACTGGTTCACGTTGTCGGTGACCGCCCACAGCTCCGGCCCGCCGAGGTCGTTGGCGTAGGTCTGGCGCTTGGCGGTCGTCCACGCCCACGCGCCGGAGGCCCAGGCCTCGGCCAGCGGCACCATGTGGTCGATGTCGATGTCGGCGGCGGCGTACCAGGTCGCGCCGTCGTACGGGCTGTACCAGGAGCCGGAGGTCGGCGCGCAGCTGCTGTCGACCACCACGTTCGTGCCGTCCCGCTTGAGCACCTGCTCGCGCGTGTTGCACGAGCCCGTGATCGTGATCCAGTGCGGGAACAGGTCGCGGTTGTAGGTGGACGCGTGCGACTCGGCCGCGACGGTGAGCGCGTTGAGCCGGCTCAGCGCGGTGCTGTAGGAGGGGATGTTCGGCGGGGTGGCGCCCGCGGGGGCGGCGCCGAGCCCGGCGGTGAGGAGCACGGCGGCCGCCGCGGCGACGGCTGCCCTGAGGACACGGGACATCGAGGGTCTCCCGACTGTCCGCACCGCCGCCGGGTGGGGGGTCTCCGGCTGGGGTCACGGTGTGGACAGACAGGACGATCGCAGATGGACCGCGGCAGATCCAGACTTGATCAGTACGTCGGCATGAAAGTCTTGTGAAATTCGATCCCCGATCGGGCCCGGCGCCACGATGCGTCGGGAAAAGTTGACGCGTCGGAGATCTCCGACGTATTGTCGAGCCCGTGACCACTGACGTGTTCAGCGCACTGGCCAACCCGGTCCGCCGGCAGCTGCTCGACTCGCTGCGGGAGGGCCCGCGCGCGGTCAGCGACCTCGCCGGGCGGTTCTCGCTCAGCCGGCCGTCGATCTCGGAGCACCTGCAGGTGCTACGGGGCGCCGGCCTGGTCCGCGAGGAGCCGCGCGGCCGACACCGCTACTACCACCTGCAGCCGCAGCCGCTGGCCGAGGTCGGGCAGTGGCTGCACCCGTACGAACACTTCTGGCGTGAGCGGCTGCGGTCGCTGCGCGACGTACTCGACGAGGAGTCATCGTGACCGAACCAGGCACCATCCGCTGCGACCAGTTCCTGTCCCACCCGCCCGCGCGGGTGTGGCAGGCGCTGACCGACCCCGAGCTGCACGCCCGCTGGTGGGCGGCGGGCGACGTGCGCCCGGTCGTGGGACACCGCTTCACCCTCGACATGGGCGGCTTCGGCCAGCAGCCGTGCGAGGTGCTGGAGGTCGTGCCCGAGCAGCTGCTGCGCTACAGCTTCGCCGAGGGCTCCCTCGACAGCACCCTGACCTGGCGGCTGGAGCCGGAGGGCACCGGCACCCGCCTGTTCCTGGAGCACAGCGGCCTCGACCTCGACTCGCCCATGGGCCGCCAGGCGTTCGAGGGCATGGGCCGCGGCTGGCCCGGCATCCTCCGCAACATGGAGAAGGCCCTCGCCTGACCATGTTGGGAAGGGCACCTTCTACATCGGAAAACGATAAGAAGGTGCCCTTCCTTTCGGGTCAGGCTTCGCAGTTGGTGGCGGTCTCCACGTTGGCGCAGATGTCGACGCCCGGGCCCGCGTCGCCCGTGTCGGCTCCCGCGCCTGCGTTGATGATGTCGGTGTACGCGAGATCGCCCACCAGGCTCAGCTTGTCCGCGCCGGTCTTGGCGTCGCCGTACACGGCGTCGTCGCCGTCGCCGCCGGTGAGGTTGTCGCGCCAGCCCGAACCGCTGATGGTGCCGAGCGTCGCGCCGACGGTCTCGAAGTTGCCGTACACCACGTCGTTCTCGGTGCCGCCGGAGACGGTGTTGCTGCCCGCGTCCACCGCCAGCGCACCCTCCAGCTCGAACGTGAGCGTGCGTGCGTCGCCGTAGAGGGTGTCGATGCCGGGCCCGCCGAACACGCCGTCGCTGGCGAAGACCACCCCGGGCGCGACCAGCGTGACGACCGCGTCGACCGCGTCACCGTAGACGGTGTCGTTGCCCTCGCCGCCGTAGATCTGGTCGGTCCAGCCGGTGCCGCCGGTCACCGCCGGGAACTCGACCGCACCGAAGTCGCCGACCACCGTGTCGTCGCCGGGTCCGGCGAACACCGTGTCGCCGCCGCCGGCCGCCGCGACGTCGAGCGCTGCGGACTCGCCGTACACGGTGTCGTTGCCCTCGCCGGCGCAGATGGTGTCGTTGCCGCCCAGGCCGCTGATGGTGTCGTCACCGGCCAGCGCCAGGATGACGTCGTCACCCGGCGTGCCGACGATGACGTCGGCCTCGGCGGTGCCCAGGTGGGTCACGGGTTTCTCGTTGCACATCGGCGCGGCGTGCGCGGGGGCCTGCACGGCGGCGACGCTCAGGGCCGCGAGCGCCACGGCCAGGGCGGTGCGTGCGATACGCATGGACTGTGCCTCCAGGTAGGTGGGATCGGACGAGGCCCCTGGCGCAGGCTCGGACACCACCCTCCAACGGCGGCACGCACGGCCGGGGCAATCCGAGTTCAGATGCTATTGCCCCGTTTTTCCCATTCCCGGGAACCACGCCGATCATGTTCTGACCTGCGTCTTTCCGACCCCGCCCAGGGCACCCGGAACCGGCCTGGGAGGATTCGCCACATGATCACCCCCGACGCGCCGCCCGCCGTGACCCTCCTGCCCGTCGACGCCGCGAACTGGCGCGCCGTGGCGGCCCTCACCGTCAGCGAGCCGCAGCGGCAGTGGGTCGCCGATCCGGCGTACTACCTGGCGCTGTGCCACTACGGCACGGCGGGCTGGCAGCCGCTCGCGGTGACCGGCCCCGACGGCACGGTGCTCGGCTTCCTGATGTGGACGGTCGACCCCGCCGACAGCGCGGCCTGGCTCGGCGGCATCATCATCGACGCCGCCCACCAGGGTCACGGCCTCGGCAGGGCCGCGGTCCGCGCGGCGATCGACCTGCTGTCCACCCGGCACGGCCACCGGCGCTTCGCCCTGTCCTACGAACCCGCCAACACCGCCGCCCGCCACTGCTACGCCGCCGTCGGCTTCACCGAGACCGGCGAGACCGAGGACACCGAACTCGTCGCCCGCCTCGATCTGCCCGCCTGACCCGCCTCAAGATCACGTCGATCTTGCGCGAAGTGTTGCCCTATTGCCCGTTTCGGGCGTGTCGCACCCACAGCCCGCGCAAGATCGGCGCGGCGGGCGGGCGGGGTCAGCGGAGATAGGGGTCAGCGGAGATAGGGGTCCAGGAGTTTGCGGGCGCCTAGGGACAGGAGCTCTTCGGCGGCCTGGCGGCCTAGGGCGGGGGCGTGGGTGCGGTCGCCGGCCACGACGGTGTGCAGGGTGCGGTCGCCTTCGGGGGCGTAGACCGCGGCGCGCAGGGTCAGCGTGTTCTGGTCCAGGGTGGCGTGGCCGCTGACGGCGCTGTTGCAGGTGGCGCCGAAGCGGCGGAGCAGGGCGCGTTCGGCCAGGCCCGGGTCGCGGCTGTCGGGGTCGTCGAGGGCGAGGACCAGGCTGGACGCCTCGCCGTCGACGCGGGTGGTGACGACGACGGTGCCGGCGCCGGTGGCGGGGGCCATGACCTCGGCGGGCAGCACCTCGGTGATGCGGTCCGCCTGGCCGATGCGGTGCAGGCCGCAGGCGGCCACGACGATGGCGTCGACGTCACCGGCGTCCATGCGGGCGATGCGGCTGTCCACGTTGCCGCGGATCGGCTTGACGCGCAGGTCGGGCCGGGCGCGCAGGAGCTGGGCCTGGCGGCGCACGGCGCTGGTGCCGACGACGGCGTCGCGGGCCAGTTCGGCCAGGCGCAGGCCGTCGCGGCTGAGCAGCGCGTCGCGTACGTCGTCGCGGGGCAGGTAGGCGGCGATGTGCACGCCGTCGGGCAGGGCCACGTCGCCGGGGATGTCCTTGAGGCAGTGCACCGCGAGGTCGATGTCGCCGGCCTGCAGCAGCGCGTCGATCTCGCTGGTGAAGGCGCCCTTGCCGCCGGCCGTGGCGAGGCTGCCGGTCCACCGGTCGCCGTGCGTGGACACCGGCACCAGCAGCACGGTCAGGCCCGGGTGGGCGGCCTCCAGCCCGCGGGCGACGTGGCGGGCCTGCGCCAGGGCCATGGTGCTGCCCCGGGTCCCGAGGCGGAGGGTCGTCGTCACCTGAGGAACCCTAGGCCAGGCCGTATGAACAGGCCGTGAAGCCGGGCAGGCGTGTCGCGCTGAAGGTTTCCTGCAGGTAACGCCCGAGTATTGACGCGCATCTCCAATCATGGTCTTATCTGCGAATCGTTCTCACATTCGCTTTCGGAGGATCCACAGTGTCCAGACTCCGGCGCACGGCGCTGGCCGCCGCGGCCGCCCTCACCCTCGGTTCCGGCGCGCTCGCCGTCGCCTCCGCCCCCGCGACCGCCGCCCTGCCCACGGCGGCCGTCGCGATCGGCGACAGCTTCATCAGCGGCGAGGGCGCCGGCGCGTACACCACGGTCGTCGACCTCAACGGGACCGCCCAGGCCTTCCCCGGCTGGTCCGCGGCGAACACCAACGCCTACTTCTGCCACCGTTCCGCCAACGCCTCGCTGCAGGTCGCGGCCCTGTCCGGGATCAACTCGCGGTTCAACCTGGCCTGCTCGGGCGGCCAGCCGCACGACATCGCGAACGCGTCGAACACGCGCACGAACGGCCGGCAGGTCGCCGCCCAGCTCACCCAGCTGCGCGCCGTGGCGCAGACCCACGACATCGACCTGGTGCTGGTCGGCCTCGGCTCCAACAACAGCTACTTCACCTTCGGCGACGTGGCGACGCTGTGCGCCAACCGGTTCATCGCCGACGCGTGGACCGGCTGGTGGGAGTTCTGGGCGTACATCAACGGCCCGGTGCCGCAGGAGCCGTGCACGGACGCCGACCTGGCCAGCGCCGCCGAGGTCGCCTCGGCCACCACCGAGACCACGAACGCGCTGCGCCAGCTGATCACCACGCTGAACGAGGTGGACGCCGACGGCCAGCACCGCATCGTGTTCCAGGACTACACCAACCCGCTGCCCACCGACGTGTACAGCACGCTCATCGAGGAGGACGGCCGCCAGGACGACAGGGACAAGTTCCGCGAGCTGGGCGCCGAGCGCTACGCCGCGGGCTGCCCGATCCACCGCGCGAGCCTGCCCCCCGGCCACCGCTTCTCGGCCAACCTCGGCGCCGTGGTGCGCGACTCCCACGCGAACCTGTCCGCCGAGTTCCCCGGCCAGGACCTGGTCTACCTGAACGTGCAGCGGGCCTTCGACGGCGCCCGGCTGTGCGAGAAGGCGGGCAGCCCCACCGGCGCGCTGGCCACCCCCGTGCGCGTCATGGACGGCCCGAGCGGCACCTTCATCCAGAGCCTGTCCGGCTACGACAAGATCGCGATCCAGCGCTTCGCGAACACCTGCGTGACGTACTTCCAGACCTGCCAGGAATCCTGGCACCCCAACGCGGCCGGCCACGCCGTCCTCGGCCAGTGCCTCTCGGCCGCCGCCACCACCGCCAACCGCACCCTGTCCTGCATCCGCAACGCCAACGGCACCCTCACCTTCCAGTAACAGCAAGGAAGGGCACCTTCTTATCGGAATACGTAGTAGAAGGTGCCCTTCCTAACCTGCCAGGGCGCTACGCAGGTCGCGGACCACGGCGAACGCGTCCTCGCCGCCGGCCTCCTCCCACGACTCGCGCCACTCGGAGTCGTCACCCATGACCCGGTCCAGCGCCCGCACCGCGAGCGCCGCGACGTCGTCGGGGATCACCACACTGCCGCCGTCCAGCAGAAAGTCCGGCGCGTACGCCGAGGTCAGCGGCTCTGCCCCCGGCCGCTGCGACAGCACGATCGCGGCCGCCGCGATGGCGCGCACGCCCTCCCGGTCGTCCAGGAAACCGGCCGTGTCCGCGGCCTCCGTCAGCGCCTGCCGGATCATCGCGAGCCGCTCGCCCGGTGCCGCGTCGTCGAGAGCGCCGCACCAGTCCGCGGCGCTGTCGTTATCGAAGGGACCCGTGTCCCATGTGCCCATCGCTGCCTCCCGCGCCAGGTCGTGCCGGACGATAGCGGCCGCATGCGACATCGCCGCGCGCGCACCCGGCCCCGGTCCGCGCCCCGCTCGCCGCCGTCGCCGCCGTAGGCTGCGGGTATGCCCGCCACCGAGCAGCAGTCCAGCGGACCGGCCGTGACCGTCCCGGCGCGGCGGCGCGGGCCGCGGCGGGTGCCGCTGTTCCTGTTCGTGCCAGCCGGGCTCGCGCTGGCGTTCCTGGTGCTGCCGCTGCTCGGGCTGCTGCTGCGCGCCCCCTGGAGCACGCTGCTGGAGCACCTGGCCCAGCCGGCGATCCTGGCCGCGCTGCGGCTGTCGCTGCTCACCGCGACCCTGGCCACCGCGGTGTGCGTACTGCTGGGCGTGCCGCTGGCGTGGCTGCTGGCCCGCGTCGAGTTCCGGGGGCGCCGCCTGGTGCGCGCGCTGGTCACCGTGCCGCTGGTGCTGCCGCCCGTGGTCGGCGGCGTGGCGCTGCTGCTGCTGTTCGGCCGCCGGGGCCTGCTCGGCTCCTGGCTCGACGAGACGTTCGGCGTGACACTGCCGTTCACCACCGCCGGGGTGGTCGTCGCCGAGGCGTTCGTGGCGATGCCGTTCCTGGTCATCGCGGTCGAGGGGGCGTTGCGCGGCGCGGACACCCGCTACGAGGAGGCCGCCGCGACGCTGGGCGCCGGGCGGTGGACCACGTTCCGGCGGGTGACGCTGCCGCTGGTCGCGCCCGGGGTCGCCGCGGGCGCGGTGCTGTGCTGGGCGCGGGCGCTGGGCGAGTTCGGCGCGACGATCACCTTCGCGGGGAACTTCCCGGGCCGTACGCAGACCATGCCGCTCGCCGTCTACCTGGCCCTGGAGACGGACCTGGAGGCGGCGATCGTGCTCAGCCTCATCCTGCTCGTGGTGTCGGTGACGATCCTGGCCGGGCTGCGCGACCGGTGGATCAGCAGCCCGTGACGCCGCTCAGGGGCGGGTGCTGCGCTCGGACTCCGGCCACTCCGCCGCGGGCTTGCTGAGCACGGCCGCGTCGGCGCGCTGGCCGTTGACGGCACGGCGCGGGGCCTCGCGGCGCCGGCGGCGGACCCGCCCGGCCAGTGCCAGCACCACCCCGAGCAGCACCGATCCGGCGACGGCGCACAGCACCGCCAGCCACACCGGCATCACCCGGGACAGGACCAGCACCGCGGCCGCGGCCAGCACCGGCCCGGCCCACAGCAGCGCGATCCCGGCCGCGCCGAGCAGGGCGCCGCCCGCCTCGGCCGGGGCCCGGTCGGGCCGCCCGGCCTGAACCAGCGTGTATTCGGCGCGGGCGAGGCTGGTCAGCTGCTCGTCGCCCGGCTCGGCAGGCGGCCGGTGGGTCGTCTCGGACATCGGGCCACCTCCTCCCTGTAACACCAGACTGCCCTGTTCCCACTGTGCCGAACCACGTCCGGCGCCGATCCGTTCCGCGGGTCACCCGCAGGTGTGAGTTCCGCCGCGGCCGCCGTCACATGATCGCGCACGGATGCCGTACTACGCTGGCCCGTATGCAGATCACCGCGCGGGAACTGGTCTTCGACGTGCAGGCGGGCGGCCCGGTCGACGGGCCGCCGGTGCTGCTGCTGCACGGCTTCCCCCAGCACGCCGGGGAGTGGGAGCTGGTGGCGTCGCGGCTGCACGACGCGGGCGCCCGCACGTACGCCTTCGACCAGCGCGGCTACTCCCCCGGCGCCCGGCCCGCCGACGTGGCCGCGTACACCATGGGCGAGTGCGTCGCCGACGCGGTCGCGGTGCTCGACGCGCTGGGCGTGGACCGGGCGCACCTGGTCGGCCACGACTGGGGCGCGGTCGTCGCCTGGCACCTGGCCGCCGAGCACCCGGGCCGGGTGCGCACGCTGACCGCGATCTCGGTGCCGCACCCTTCGGCGTACGCGAAGGCCCTGGCCACCGACGCCGACCAGCAGCGCCGCTCGGCCTACATCGGACTCTTCCAGCAGCCGGGCAAGGCCGAGGATCTGCTGCTCGAACAGGACGGCCAGCGGCTGCGGGAGCTGTTCACCGGCGTCCCGGCCGAGCGGGTCGAGCGTTTTGTCACCCCGATGCTGGACCGGGCCCGGCTGACCGGCGGCCTGAACTGGTATCGGGCGCTGGGCCGCGGCCCGATGTCGGCCGGGCCGGTCCCGGTGCCGACCACGTTCGTGTGGAGCGACCACGACCCGGCGGTCGGCGCGGCCGCCGCGCAGGGCTGCGCGCAGCAGGTCACCGGCGACTACCGTTTCGTGACCCTGCCGGGCGTGAGCCACTGGATCCCCGACGAGGCCCCGGACGAGGTGGCCCGCGAGGTCCTCGCCCGCATGGCCACGGCCTGAGCCGGGGTCCGCGATGTTCGTCAAGATCTGCGGCCTGTCCACCCCGGACACCGTCGCGACCGCGGTCGACGCGGGCGCCGACGCCCTCGGCTTCCTGCTCACCCGCAGCCCCCGCCAGGTGACCCCGGAGACGGCCCACCGGCTGGCCGCCACGGTCCCGCCGCACGTGCTGACCGTCGGCGTCGTCGCCGGGATCGGCGTCGCCGAGGCCCGCGAGCTGGTCCAGGCGGCCGGCCTGCGGGCACTGCAGCTGCACGGCTCCTACACCCGCGCCGACTTCGCCGCCGTGGCCGACCTCGGGCTGACCCTGATCAGAGCCGTCAGCTACGAGGCGCCCGACCTGCGCGTCGGCGCGTACGGCGAGGACCTGCTGCTGGTCGACGCCACCGAGCCGGGCTCCGGCGGCGCCTGGGACTACGCGACCCTGCGCGGGCGCGACCTGGGCAAGGACTGGCTGCTCGCGGGCGGGCTGGCCGTGGACACCGTCGCCGAGGCGATCCGGCTGTCCGGCGCGCCCGGCGTCGACGTCTCCAGCGGCGTCGAGTCCACCCGCGGAGTCAAGGACTCAGTCCTGATCAGGCGATTCATCGCCGCCGCCAGGCAGGCCGCCTGACCGTTCCCGCGTGACGCCCGTCCGGCGCAGGTGGTCGAGCACCGTCGCGGTCTGGCCCACCACGGAGTGCCGGACGCCCGGCAGCACCCGGATGTCCGCGTGCGGCACGGCGGCCGCCATCCGCCGAGCGGTCTCGCGGGTGTCGAGCATGGCGTCGCGGTCGCCCGCGATGACCAGCACGGGCATGGTCAGCCCGCGCAGCGCGGCGTCGGGGAAGACCGGCAGCGGCTCCTTGCGGAACAGGAAGTGCTCATCGGTGAGCACCATGGTGTCCAGGAAGCGCTCCACACCGGGCACGTCCAGGCCCGCGACCGCGCGCAGCGTCCGGCGCCGCCCCCACCGCCCGAACGGCCTGAGCAGCACCGCCTTGAACAGCCACCCCCAGCGCTGCCGGCCCACCCCGCCGGGGCACAGCAGCACCAGGCTGGTCACCCGGTCCGGCCGGCGGATCGCGTAGTCCAGCGCGAGCCACCCGCCGAGCGAGGCCCCGGCCAGCGCGGTCCGGTCCACCCCGAGCTCCCGCAGCACGTCGTCGAGCCATTGGGCGTACGCCGCGGAGTCCAGCGGCGGGCGGGACGGGGCGCTCAGCCCCGGCTCTCCGATCATGTCGACGGCGTAGACGCGGAAGTGCTCCGCCCAGGCGGCCACGTCGCCCATCCAGATCGCCGCGTTGGTGCCCGAGCCGTGGCACAGCACCAGCGGCGGCGCGTGCTCCGGGCCGGACACCACGACGAACGTCTCACCCTGCCGGGTCGGCACGCGCCGGTGCTCGCACGGGACCGGCCACTCTCGCAGCGTCCGCTCGTACTGCTCCCGCACCCGCTGACCGCCGGCCTCGCTCCGGTAGATCGCCGTCATCACTTCCCCTTCTCATGCACAGTCCGTCAACGTACCTTAACGCGCCACGTGTAAGGAGTGTTAGGGAGTTTTAGGGAATGTTGCGGAACCCACTCGGATCGGGTAGAGCCAGGCTTGCCCGTCGCGGCGATGATGGTCGATGAGGGTCGATCACGGGGGGTGATGCGGTGGAACTGGGCCCCGACGACGAGCGCGCACTGGCCGAGCTGGAGGCGCGCACCAGCGCCGAGGACCCCTGGTTCGCGCTCGGGCTGCGCGCCGGCGAACCCTGCCCGCCCGCCGAATACCGCCGCCACCGAAAGCACCGGCTGCGCCTGCTGCTCGCCCTGGCCGCCGCCGCGCTGGCGATCACGGCGTTCCTGGCCGGATCACCCTGCGGCGGCATGATCGCCGCCCTCGGCGCGGTGCTGGCGCTGGTCACCATCCGCGACGGCTTCTTCGGCCCGCCGTCCGCGTGACACCCCGGGCATGAATCAGCGAGCGCATCGCTGCGCTCGCTGCGTCATCTCCGGCAGGCGCCTGGGCACCAGACGTGGTCTGTCGCTTGTGCACCGTCTTCGTATCGCGCTCGGCGCGCTTTCCGCGGGTGCCGCCTCCAGGACCAGGCATGTCTTCAGCGGCGCCATCTCCGGCCTCCTTCGGGTGCAGACCGGGGACGTTCCCCGCGAACCCTTGCGGTAAACGGATCAGCGCAGCTCAGCAGGCTCGAATCCGGCCGGCAGCGGGGCGGGCGCCGGCTTCGGGCCGCCCTCGGCGTGCCGGTGCGCGATCGCGTACGCCAGCTGCAGGAAGTCCGCCCCGGCCACGGCCGTCAGCGCGGTCGCCGCCAGCCGGGTGAACCGGGGCGCCAGCACCAGCCCACCGGTGAGCCCGGTCGCCACCCACACCGACAGGCAGAACGGACAGCTCACCAACTCGCCGAGAGCGTGCCGGGCCGGGCCCGCCTCGTCGCGCACCTCCTCCTGCACCTCGCCCGCGCCGATCGGCTTGTCATAGCGGGTGAACGGAGCGCGCAGCGGGCTGGTGACCGCGTCCTTGGTCAGCAACCGGCTGGTCTTGTACGTGGCCGCAGTGATCAGGAGCACGTCGCCCGCGCCCGGCCGGGGCAGCGTGCGGCGGCTGAACCGCGCCGCCGCGACCAGCGCCCCCACCGCCACGCCGTACCCGGCGAGCAGGCCCAGGTAGCCCTTGAGCGGGCGCCGCGCGCCCTGTGCGTACTCCTCGTGCAGTGCCTGCAAACGATCGGACATCCTCCGCAGGTTCCCCACTGGGCCGCGGCCAAACCGCCCCGAGCCGACTTCCACCGGCTCCGACCGGTCACGTATGGTTGATCCTTCCACCACCTGCACCCGCCTGCCGCCGAGGTCTCGATGCTGAGAAGCCCGACGCTGCCGGGGGCCGAGCCCGTCACCGAGGACGCCCCGCGGCAGAATCTCGGTGCGCTCCTGCAGCAGGTGCACCTGCACGGCCCGCTGTCCCGCGCCGCGCTCGCCGAGCGGATGAACCTCAACCGCAGCACGATCATGGCGCTGACCACGAAACTCGGTGCCGCCGGGCTGGTCCGCGAGCAGCAGCCGATCGGCGCTGGCCGCTCCGGCCGCCCGTCCCTGGTCGTCACCCCCGCCGCCGCACGCGTCTACGTGCTCGCCTTCGACGTCGCCGTCGACCGCCTGGTCGCCGCCCGGGTCAGCCTGGGCGGCCGGATCGAGGAGCGCCGCGTCGCCGCCCGCTCCCGCTCCGGCCCGGACCTGGCCGCCGTCGTCGACGTGCTCGCCCGGTTCGGCCGCGAGCTGCACGACACCGCCCCGCCCGGCGCGGTCTGCGTGGGCGTCGGCGCGTCGTACTGCGGCATGATCCGCCCCGGGGACGGCATGGTCCGCTACGGGCCCTACCTGGGCTGGGTCGACCAAGCCTTCGGCACCGAACTCGGCGAGCGGCTCGGCCTCGGGCTGCCCGTCGCCGTCGGCAACGAGGCCCACCTCGGCGCGCTGGCCGAGCACCGGCGCGGCGCGGGCGTGGCCGTCGACAACCTCATCTACCTGCACGGCGATGTCGGCGTGGGCGGCGGCATCATCGTCGGCGGCGAGGTGCTCGACGGCGAGGCCGGCTACGGCTGCGAGCTGGGGCACATGCTGGTCAACCCGCACGGCGGCCGCCCCTGCTCGTGCGGGGCGCGCGGCTGCCTGGAGGCCGAGGTGGGCGAGCGCGCCCTGCTCGACGAGGCCGGGCGGCCCGCCGACCTGATCGGGCGGGACGCGGTGCGCGAGGTCGTCCAGGCCGCCGGGCGCGGCGAGCCCGCCGCACGGCACGCGGTGGCCGTCGTCGGCGACTGGCTCGGCATCGGCGTGGCCAACCTGATCAACCTGTTCAACCCGGGCATGCTCGTCTTCGGCGGCATGATGCGCGACGTGTACCTGGGCGCGCAGGCACAGGTCGGCGACCGGATCGCCGCGCACGTGCTGCCCGTGTCCCGGGAGCGGGTCCGGCTGGCGGTCGCCGCGCTCGGCGACGACACCACCCTGCTCGGCGCGGCCGAACTCGCCTTCGCCGACCTTTTCGCCAACCCCCTCGCCGTGATGGCCCGCGCCGGCGCGTGACGGCCGGCGCAGTTTCCCCGAAACTGCAGTTCCGGTGCCCGGTCGGCGTGCAGTTTCCCCGAAACTGCGGCGCCGGTCAGCCCGCGGCGCGGTATGCCCGGCCGGCGGCGGTGGGGGTGGTGCCCTTGTAGAGGGCGGTGCCCTGGTGGCCCTCGGTGGGCCAGGGCAGGGCGAACCAGGCGTAGCGCTCCACGTAGGACAGGCCCTCCATCATCTTCGTGGAGCCGGTGACGAAGGCGGCCTGCTGCGCGTCGCTCGGATACACCGCGCCGCCGCTGCCCCACTTGATCAGGGCGTACTCGGTGACCCAGATCGGCATGCGGTAACGCTGGTAGACGGCCTGGAGGTAGTTCTTCAGGTGCCCGACGGCGGCACTGGAGAAGTCAGAGCCGTACCAGTGCAGCGTGATGAAGTCGACCCGGTAGCCGCGGGACTTCGCGCCGCTGAGGAACCGGTCCAGCCAGCCGCCCGCCCGGTCCGCGCCGACCGCCACCGCCGGGCTGCCCAGCCGCATGCCGGTGGCCTGGAGCCGGGGCCACAGCTCCAGCGCCCGCTCCACGCTCATGTTCGCCTGGCTGCCGAAGTCGGGCTCGTTGAAGCCGAGCAGGACGTCGCCGTTCCGCTTCGCGCGGGCCAGCTCGGCGTCGGTCACCGACTTCTCGCCCCAGATCATCGGCACGAACGCCGCGCTGCTGCCCGCGCCGCTGGTCGGGCCCGCCGACCAGTTGTAGTACCAGCTCGCGCGGACGTCCTTGAGCGCGGTCGCGAGGCCGCTCGCGGGCCAGACGGTCGCGCCCTTCTTCGACGACGACTTCGCGGGGGCACCGACGGGCGCCTTGGTGGCGCTCGGCTTCACCGAGGGCGCGGCGCTCGCGGACGGGCTCGCGGTGGACGTGGCCGACGCCGAGGCCTGCGGCGTCCCCGGCACGGCTCCACTCTCGGTGACCGCGACCGGCTCCCCGGCGGCGGCCGGGCTGGGCGCGTCGTCCAGCAGCCGGACAGCGGCGTAGGAGCCTCCGATCAGGACCGCGACGGCCAGCGGGATCGCCAGCCACCACAGCCTGCGCCGGTCGCGCCTGACGTGCCTGCCCGGATGCCGCTGCGAGGTCTCCTCCACGAGCGCACACCCTAGCGGCCTGGCGTGAACGCGCTCTCTGCGTCCTGACTTCCGGACACCCACCGGCCGGAGCGCCTGGTTCCTGCTGCCTGCGCCGGTGCCGCCGGGCACACCCTCCGGGCCGTCCTAGGTAGCTGGGGCGGAGGTTGATCGCTGTCTCGTGTCGGAACGTCAGGTTTAACGCCACTTTTTGACACGAGACGCCGATCAAGCACCCCGGCCCCCGCCATGCGGCACCGGCTCGGTCGGGGATGATCGCCAGCTCGTGGCGGAAGGTGAGGTCTGGCCCCACCTTTTGACACCAACGCCGTTGACTTAAGGATTTGAGCGGGCTGTCAAGCCTTCTTCGAAGATGGTGACGGTGGCGTGGAAGGTGTAGGTCTGGGTCTGCTGCGGGTGTTTGCCGGCGTTGGGGCCGTATTTGCTGGTCGGGTTCTTGCGGCTGCGGGCTTTGGCGCGTTGGCGTCGTCGGGCGGGTAGCAGGTTGTCCTGCACGGCCTGTCCGATGGCGCCGACCAGTACGGCGTGGCCGGGTGGTGGTATGACGGCTTCGGCGGTGACGACCTGGTCGCGTGCGGTTTCGAGGGCGACGGTGAAGCTGGCCCGGTGGTAGTCGACGTCTGGCAGGGCGTCGACCGCGTCGACGGTGATCCGGATGATCGTCTGGTAGACGGTCAGCAGGGCCCAGAGTTCCTGGTCGATGTCGGCGGGGTGGTGGGAGCGCAGGACCCGCTCGTCCAGGATCGTGGACTTGATCGACAGGTAGGTCGTCTCGACCTGCCAGCGCTGGTGGTAGAGCTGCACGAGGTCGGCCGCGGGGTAGCGGGTGTGGTCGAGCAGGCTGGTGATCAGCCGCCACTGCTCCGTGCGCACGACGCCGTCGGCGTGGGTGATCTCGACCCAGGTCTCGATGACGCGGACCTTCAGCCGGCCGTGGCCGAGAACGGACAGGTAGGAGCCGTCGGATAGCCGGGTCAGGATCAGCGGGACGCGGCCGGCACCGGAGCGGCACAGATACTGCACGCGGGTGGCCGCGATGTCGGCCAGTAGCTTCCAGCTGTCGTAGTAGGCGTCGGCCAGCAGCAGCATCCCGGCGTCGAGTTTGTCCAGCAGCCGGCGGGCGTAGACATGCTCACCGGCGCTTTCGGGCCCGAACGCCGCCCCGAGCAGGGCGCGGGTGCCGCACTCGACCAGCACGACCAGCCGCAGGTACGGGTAGCTGAACGTCATCGCCGGACCCTGGCGTTTGGGGTAGCGCGTCCTGGTGCCGGGCCGGTCGGGCACGTGCAGGGTGGTGGCGTCCACGGCGACGGTGCGAAACCCGCGCCAGAACGCCGGCCCCGTCGTGGGCCAGGCCACCGGGCCGCAGACCGCCTCGAACAGCGCGCGCAGCGGTTTGGGGCCGACGCGGCGGCGGGCGCGGGTCAGCGCCGACGCGCTCGGGCAGGCCACCGCGAGCCCGCGCAGACCGGCGACCAGTTTCGCCCACACCTGCCGGTAGGCGCACGGCTCGAACAGCGCCAGCGCCAGCACGAAGAAGATCAGCACCCGGGTCGGCAACAGCCTGACCCGCCGCTGCGTGGTGCCGGTCTCGGCTGCCACGGCATCGACCAGGTCGAAGTCGAGAACCTGGGTCAGCTCGCCCAGATGGCCCGGCGCGAACGCCCCGGCCGCTACCGTGATCGTGCGCGTGATGGCAGACTGCTGCTGCAACGGGACTCCTCGGGTCAATTCTTGGTCGAACTGATATTGAGGAGTCCCGTTCCATATCGCCAGCCGAGACGGCCTTGACGCGGCGATCAAATCCTTAAGTCAACGGCGTTGCTTTTGACACGAGACCGCGATCATCCCCGACCCCGCGGGCTCACGCCGCGACGGGGCTCTCCCAGTCGATGCGGTAGTCGAACTGCCAGGCCATCTTCTCCGGCTTGGCCAGCAGTTTCATCGCCGTGGGGAGGATCAGGTCGCGCAGCACGCGCGCCACCGGACCGGCGGCCTTGTCGCTGTTGGTACGCGCCGCCGACGCGATGATGCGCTCCACCCGCTCCCGGCGCAGCCGCTCGTACGCTGGGAACGCCTGCTCGGCGGGCAGGTCGCGCAGGCAGCGGGCGAGCTGCACGGCGCTCTCGGCGGCCAGCGACGCGCCCTGCCCCGACGACGGGGAGGTGGCGTGCGCGGCGTCGCCGACCAGCACCATCCGGCCCCGGTGCCAGGTCGGCACGCGCGGGATGTCCTCCATGCCGCCGATCGACACGAACTCGGCCGGGTCCGATCGGCGCAGGATGTCCAGCACCGGCATGCGGTCGTCCGCGAACGCCGCTCGCAGCACCCGCAGCCACTCGTCCGGGCTGGTGCGGTTCGCCTCCGACCAGGACATCGGTGTCGGGTGCGGCAGGTTCGCGAACCAGCCGCAGCGCCCGTCGGGGAAGACCTGGTAGCCGAAGAACGCCCGCTTGCCGAACATCATGTACATCGCGTCGCCGGTCGAGGCCAGGCCGGTGTGGTCCGACCAGCCGCCGAAGCCGAGCAGGCCGGTGTAGCGCGGCTGCGGCGCGGCCGGGTCGATGATCGCGCGCACCGTCGACCGGATGCCGTCCGCACCGATCAGCACGTCGGCCTCGGCTGCCGTGCCGTCGGCGAAGTGCGCGCGGACACCCGTCGGCGCGCCCTGCGGACCGAGATGCTCGGCCGACACCAGGCGCTTGCCGTGCGCTACCGCGATGCCGCGCCCGGCCGCCTCGGCGTAGAGCGTCCGGTAGAGGTCCGGCCGCATCACGAAACGCTGCGGCTCCATGCCGCTCGGGCCGCCGAACGAGGCCAGCCGCTTGCCGGTCCAGCTGTGGATCACGATGCTGTCCATCGGCAGCCCGACGGCGCGCACCGCGTCGTCGGCGCCGATCACCGACAGCGCCCGCAGCCCGTTGGGCGCGATGCTGAGGCCACCCCCGACACCGTCGGCGGTGCTGTCGTACGCCTCGTACACCCGCGCCTCGATGCCCGCCTGCCGCAGGGCCATCGCGGCGACCGGGCCGGCGATGCCGCCGCCCACGACCAGGGCGGTCTTGACCTTCGTCATTGTCTTCTCCCAGGGATGAGCGCACCGGTCACGTGACCGGTGCGGGTACGGACTCGCGTCCGGACCGCCCAGGGGAAACCCGGCTATCCTTGCGGTTGCCACCTCTCGTGGCCGGGTCCCTGGTGGTTCGGTGCGAGGGTCGAAGGTCTCCGGTGCGGTGTTGGCGCACCGCGCCGGAGGCCGATCTCGGGGCTACTCCTGCGGGAGCCCCCTCTCCATCAGCTCCGCCAGCTCGGGCGGGATGTATCCGGTGTCGTGGAAGACCTGCCAGTCGGCCAGCCCGGGGAAGGTGCCGCCGGTCAGCTCGGCGAGCAGCCCGCGCACGAACCCCACCTCCGCCTCGGCGACGGCCAGCTCGTACTCGTCCTCGACCAGGAACAGCCGGGGCACCTCGCGGGACGCCTCGGCCAGCCGGCCGCGCCGGTCGGCCAGCTCCCGCTCCAACACGGACAGCCGCTGGGCGAGCAGGTCGGCGGCCTCGCCCGGCGACAGCACCGCCAGCACCGACAGCCCGGCGACGAACCGGGACTGCTCCGGCTCCGGCGTGGAGATCAGCTCGCGTACCCAGTCCACCAGCTCGGCCCGGCCCGGCCCGGTGATCGCGTAGACGGTCCGCTCCGGGCGGCCGCCCTGGCGCACCGTGTCGGTCGCCTCGATCAGGCCGTGCTTCTCCAGGTTCTGCACGACCGTGTAGAGCGAACCCCACTTGATCTTCATGTTGCGGTCCTTGCCGTATTCGCGCAGGACCGAGGCCATCTGGTACGGGTGCATCGGCTGCTGGGCGAGCGCGGACAGCACGGCCAGCGCCATCAGGTTGTTCACGGCGCGCCGCTTCGCCATCGCCCGCTCCCTCCGACAGCTTAGTCAGACTTGACTACTCGCTGCCGAGTATACGCATCCGAACGCTCCGCATGCCACCGCGGCTCACCTCAGGGCAGAAGTGCGGACTCCCACAGCGCGCGGTGTTCGTCGAGATAGGCGGCCGTGTCGCGCCAGTAGGGGCCGTCCTCGGTGAAGATGCGGGCCCAGGGTTGACGGCTCTCCCTGGCCCCGGTCTCCAGCAGGTCGTACATCGCGCGGGCGCGGCGGCCGAGGGTGGCGGCCAGGGCCGGGCCGTGCGCGGGGTCGAGACCGTAGCCGCCGGTGAAGGCGCGCAGGCGGGCGGCCGCGTCGGCCGGGTCACGCTCGGGCCGCATGCCGGCCATGCTCTGCGCCGCGTACGCCAGGTCCCAGGTGCGGGAGGCGGGCGACGCCCCGTCCCAGTCGATCAGCACCCAGCCGCGCGCGGTCCGCAGCAGGTTCCACGGCGCCACGTCGTTGTGGCAGACCAGGTCCGTGCCCTCAGCCGGGATCGGGTTCTCCCACCGGGCCCCGGGCGGCGGGACGAACGACACCGCCGCGTCGTGCAGATCGCGCAGCAGCCGCCCGATCTCCGCCAGCTCGGCGGGAGTGAACGTGCCCGTGTGGTCGCACGGTTCGCCGGGCACGTACTCCAGCACCTGGCGACCCTGCTCGTCGCGCCCCAGCGGGCGCGGCGCGCCGGTGAACCCGGCTTCGTGCAGATGGGTCAGGAACGCGTCCACGCCCTCGGTCCACGGACCGGCAGGACGGCGCACCGTGTCGCCGACTCGAACCACGCCGGTCGTCACGTTGCCGACCAGCGGCTCCTCGCTCAGCATCCCTGTAGGTTAGGGTGCGCCGCCGCCTGAGCCCGACCCGTTTCGGCCGGCGCTCAGGCGCAAGCCGCGTTCAGGCGCCGCGGAGCTGGCGGATCACCTGTGCTGGTGGGACCTGCTTGAACGCAGGCGGGTTCTGGCTCACGTCCATCTCGTACGCGGAGCCGTATGCCGCCGTGAGCGCGTTGCTGCGCACGGGCTTGCCGCCGGGCAGGCTGACCGTGAAGCTCCAGGCCTTGCCGTCGACCAAGGTATCGAAGGCGATGGTCCATTCTACGTAGGACTTCTTCGTGATCCCCAGGACACTGAGCGGGACCGTCTCCTCCGGCGCCACCTGGATGACCTTGGAACCGAAGTAGGGGCCGCCGAAGGTCAACATTCGGCCGTCGACCGTCAGCGCCGCGGGCTCCCGGGCGTCCAGGTCGAAGCCGATCTCGATGACGTCCAGCGCACCCTCGGTGTCCTTGAGCACGATGCTGCCCGCCCGAGCCGCGTCGCGCCTGGACACCACGGGGCGCATCCCGGTGATGACGACCGGCTTCGATCCACAACCGGTGACCGCGAGCTGCAGCGGCGTGCCCACAGTGATCTGGGATCGCACCGCGTCGTAGGGGGCGAGGACGCGCTCCGTCGCCTCGTCGGCGTTGAGTTCGGCCAGCACCTTGTCCGGGAGCTTCTCCACGGTGGCCCACCAGCCGACGGGCTTGAACGCGTACGCGAGGTTCACGCTGACGGCGGGACCACCCGGCACGCATCCCGTCCCGGCGGGGACCTCATCGGTGAGGACCGCCTCCTCGGCCTGCCAGATCGCGTCGACGATCTTCTCTCCCAGCGGCGAGACCACCGCGCCGACGATCAGCAGCGCGACCGCGCCGGCGGCCGCAAGGAGCTTCGTACGGAGGTTCCCGTCGGTTGCGGCAGTTCGGCGTCTCGGCACGCCAGGCACTATACACAACGGACAGTCGGGCGCCTGCCGCCGCAAACAGACCAGTCGCGCCGACACAGGGCAAGACGCGCATCATGGGCGAGGGGTGTCGCCGTACCAATGCGCGGCGGTGCCGTGGCGCAGGGCGGCGCGCTCGTCCGGCGTACACCCGGCGAAGATCTGGTCGTAGGCGTCGTAGAGGTGGGGCGAAGCCGCCGCGCAGGCGCTCGATGGGCAGGTCCGAGCCGAGCATGCAGCGCTGCGGCCCGAACGTGTCCACCGTCGACAGCAGCCACGGCCGGACCCGCTCCACGGTCCAGTCACCGAAGACGGTGCCGACGGCACCGGCCTGGGCGGATACGCGAATCCACTCCAGGAATTCGACATGGCACGTGCAATTTCTGCGTGATGCGTTGACAACAATCGTTTCATGGGTGCAAATTTGTGACTGCTTCGAAACATCGGTGCTTTCCGAAGTCCCGCCCGCTCCGCCTCCCCGCCCGGGGCCCGCTCACCCGAGCCAGGGGGTTTCCGCCGTCCGTCCCCGACGAGGAGACTCTCCATGCCCCTCGCGTCACCGTCCCTGCACCCGCCCCTGACCAGGCTGCTGCGCCTGCTGGTGATCGCCGTGCTGGTCGCGGCCGGTATCGTCGCCGTGCCGCAGCGTGCCGACGCCGCGCCGTTCTCGGTGCTGGTCTTCTCCAAGACCGCCGGGTTCCGGCACGACTCGATTCCGGCCGGCATCACAGCGATCCGCAACCTCGGCACGGCCAACGGGTTCACCGTCGACGCCACCGAGGACGCGACCGCCTTCAGCGACACCAACCTGGCCAAGTACGCCGCGGTGGTGTTCCTGTCCACCACCGGCGACGTGCTCGACGCCAATCAGCAGGCCGCGTTCGAGCGCTACATCCGGGCCGGCGGCGGCTTCGCGGGCGTGCACGCCGCGTCCGACACCGAGTACGGCTGGGCCTGGTACGGCAGCCTGGTCGGGGCGTACTTCTCCAGCCACCCGGCCGAGCAGACGGCCACGGTGAAGGTGGAGGACCCGGCGCACCCGTCCACGGCGCACCTGAGCCCGACCTGGTCACGGTTCGACGAGTGGTACTCGTTCCAGAGCAGTCCTCGGACGAATGCACACGTGCTGGCGAGCGTGGACGAGCGCAGCTACGCCCCGGGCGGCTCGGCGATGGGCGCCGACCACCCGGTCGCCTGGTGCAAGCCGTACGACGGCGGCCGCTCCTGGTACACCGCGCTCGGGCACACCGTCGCGTCCTACAGCGACACCGCGTTCCTGAACCACCTGCTCGGCGGCATCCGCACGGCGGCGGGCCAGGCGGCGGGCGACTGCACGGCGACCCGGCCGCAGAGCTTCCAGAAAGGTGACGCTGGACAGCAACACCAACAACCCGATGGAGCTGGACGTGGCCCCCGACGGCCGCGTCTTTTATATCGAGCGCGACGGCCGCGTCCAGGTGGTCAGGCCGAGCACCGGCACCACGGTGACCGCGGCGACCTTGCCGGTGTTCACCGGCAACGAGGACGGCCTGCTCGGCATGCGCCTGGACCCGGCGTTCGCGAGCAACGGCTTCATCTACCTGTACTACTCCCCCACCACGGGCGCGGCCCGCAACCAACTGTCCCGGTTCACCGTCACCGGTGACACGATCAGCCTGGCCACCGAGAAGGTGCTGCTCCAGGTGGCCACGCAGCGCAACACGTGCTGCCACGCGGGCGGCTCGATGACCTTCGACGCGGCCGGCAACCTCTACCTGGCCACCGGCGACAACACCAACCCGTTCGAGTCCAGCGGGTTCGCGCCGCTGGACGAGCGGGCGGGCCGGTCGGACTTCGACTCGCAGAAGAGTTCCGCGAACACCAACGACCTGCGGGGCAAGGTGCTGCGGATCAGGCCGCAGGCCGACGGGACGTACACCATCCCGGCGGGCAACCTGTTCGCGCCGGGCACCGCGCTGACCCGGCCCGAGATCTACGCGATGGGCTTCCGCAACCCGTTCCGGATCGGCACCGACCCGGCGACGAACACGCTGTACGTCGCCGACTACGGCCCCGACGCGGGCACCACCGACCCGAACCGCGGCCCCGAGGGCACCGTGGAGTGGAACATCGTCGGGCAGGCGGGCAACTACGGCTGGCCGTACTGCATCGGCGCGAACTACGCCTACAACGACTACACGTTCCCGTCCGGGCCGAGCGGCGCGAAGTACAACTGCGCGGCGCCGGTGAACAACTCGCCGAACAACACCGGCCTGACCAGCCTGCCCCCGGCGCAGGCGGCCACGGTGGACTACGACTACGGCGGCAACCCGCTGTTCCCGGAGATCGGCGGGGGTGGCGCACCGATGGCCGGGCCGGTATACCGCTACAGCGCCGCGTCCACGTCCGATCGCAAGTGGCCAGCGTACTACGACGGCAAGGCGATCTTCGGCGAGTGGAACCAGAACAAGCTCTACACGATGCAGGTGACCGCGAACGGCAAATCGCTGGTGGACGTCAACCAGCTGCTGTCGTCGATGACGTTCCTGCGGCCGATGGACATGGAGTTCGGCCCGGACGGCGCGCTCTACCTCATCGAGTGGGGCACCGGCTTCGGCGGCAACAACGCCGACTCCGGCGTCTACCGCATCGACTACGTGGCCGGCGACCAGAACCCGATCGCGGTCGCCTCGGGCACCCCGACCTCGGGCGGCGTGCCGCTGACGGTGCAGTTCTCCAGCGCGGGCTCGCGGGACCCGGCCGGGCAGCCGATCACGTACGCGTGGACGTTCGGCGACGGCGGCACCTCGACCGCGGCCAACCCGTCGCACACCTACAACGCGGCGGGCAGCTACAACGCCCAGCTCACGGTGCGCGATCCCGGCGGGCGCACGGCCGTGGCCAACGTGCCGATCACCGTGGGCAACACCGCGCCGACGGTGACGCTGAGCGCGCCCGCCGACGGCGGCTTCTTCGCCTGGGGCGACCAGGTCCGGTTCACCGTGACCGTGACCGACCCGGAGGACGGCGCGATCAACTGCTCGCGGGTGACGCTGCAGTACTACCTGGGCCACGACGCGCACGCGCACCCGCTGCAGTCGTACAGCGGCTGCAGCGGCGTGGTGCAGACCTCGATGGGCACCGGCCACGGTGACGACGCGGACATCTTCGGCGTGCTGGAGGCGAGCTACACCGACCTCGGCGGCAGCGGCGGCGCGGGCGCGCAGACCGGGCGGGCCACCATCAAGCTGCAGCCCAAGCACAAGCAGGCCGAGTTCTTCAACAGCACCGGCCGGGCGCCCGGCGCGATCGGCGGCGGCGACCCGGGCGTACAGCGCGAGGCCACCTCCGACACCGCGGGCGGCTTCCAGAACATCGGCTTCATCGAGGACGGCGACTACTGGGCGTACACCTCGGTGAACCTGCGCAACATCACCGCGGCCCGGTTCCGGGTGGCCTCACCCGGGGACGGCGGCCGGATCGAGGTCCGCACCGGCGCGCCCGACGGCGCCCTGCTCGGCACCGCGACCTTCGGCGGCACAGGCGGCTGGCAGACGTATACCGACGTCACCGCCAACCTGTCCGCGAGCACCACCACCGCCCCGCTCTACCTCGTCGCGAAGAACCCTGCCGGCAACACCGGCCAGGGCTCGATCTTCAACGTGAACTGGGTCGACTTCCTCGGCCAGGGCGTGTCCGACGGCTCGCAGCTGACGGTCACCCCGGGCAGCCTGGCCTTCGGCTCGGCGAACACGGGCACCACCACGGCCGCGCAGACGGTCACCGTGAGCAACCCGGGCACGGCGGCGGCGAGCATCAGCTCGATCGGCGTCAGCGGCCAGTACACGCAGACGAACAACTGCGGCACCTCGCTGGCCGCCGGGGCGTCCTGCACGGTCGGCGTGCGGTTCGCGCCGACCTCGGCCGGGGCGCAGAACGGCACCCTGTCGGTGGCCAACTCGACCACCGCGCAGCCGCTCACCGTGTCGCTGACCGGCACCGGCACGGACGGCAGCACCAACCTCGCCATCGGCGCGGCGATGTCGGCGAGCAGCAGCAACGGCGGCTTCCCGGCGTCGGCCGCCAACGACGGCAACACCGGCAGCTACTGGGAGTCCGACAACAACGCGTTCCCGCAGTGGCTGCAGGCCGACCTGGGCAGCGCCAAGCAGGTCAGCTCGGTGACGCTGAAGCTGCCGCCGTCGGCGGCGTGGGGTGCGCGCACCCAGACGCTGAGCATCACCGGCAGCACCGACGGCAGCAACTTCAGCACGCTGAAGGCGTCGGCGGGCTACCTGTTCGACCCGGCGACCGGCAACACCGCCACCGCGACGTTCACCGCCGCGTCGGTGCGCCACCTGCGGGTCACCATCACCGCCAACACGGGCTGGCCCGCCGGGCAGGTGTCCGAGCTGCAGATCTTCGGCGGCGGCAACCCACCGGGCTCGGCCACGCTGGCCGCGAACCCCACGTCGCTCGCCTTCGGCAACCAGAATGTGGGTACGGCCGGCGGCGGCCGGACGGTCACCGTAACCAACACGGGCACCGCCGCGGCGAGCATCTCCTCGATCACCGCAGCGAGCCAGTTCGGGCAGACGAACAACTGCGGCGCGTCCCTGGCGGCGGGGGCGAGCTGCACGATCACGGTCACCTTCACGCCCACCTCGGCGGGCGCGAAGTCCGGCAACCTCACGGTGAACAGCAACGCCACCAACCCGTCGCTGGCGGTCGGGCTGACCGGCACCGGCACCACGGCCACGCCGACCAACCTGGCGCTGAGCCGGCCCGTCACGGCGAGCCAGGTGCAGAACTACGTGCCCGGCAACGCGGTGGACGGTGACGCCGACTCGTACTGGGAGAGCGCCAACAACGCGTTCCCGCAGGCGATCACGGTGGACCTGGGCAGCACCGCGGCCCTCACCTCGATCGTGCTGAAACTGCCCTCGGCGTGGGGCGCCCGCACCCAGACGCTGTCCGTGCTGAGCAGCACCGACGGATCGAACTTCAGCACGGTCGTCGCCTCGACCGCCTACCAGTTCAACCCCCCGGCCAACACCGTGACGATCACCCTGCCGTCGAACACGTCGGCCCGGTACGTCCGCCTCAACATCACCGCCAACACGGGCTGGCCCGCCGGCCAGCTCTCCGACTTCCAGGTCCTCGGCACCCGCTGACCCGGAAGCCGCGCGGCCGAGGCCCGGCCCCGGCCGCGCGTCAGTTTCGGGGAAACTGCACGAATCCAGCCCCGGAGACCTGCAGTTTCCCCGAAACCGCCCACCCGCCGCGAGATGCGGCGACGCGAGGGCGGGTGGGTGCGCCAGGAGGCCGGGCAGGTGTGCCGGGAACGTCCGGATACCTGCCCGGTCGGCCTATGCCCGGGGCGCGGCGCCGGGACGTAGGAAGAAGGTCACCGAACCGGGAGGCCGCCGCCGTGGAACCGTTCACCCTCGTGCTCAGCGCCATCGCCGGGCCTGCGATACAGGCGCTGTTCACCGGTGCCGTGCCCGACGCCAAGGACTGGTCCGGAGTGGTCGCGACGGTGCTGCAGGCGCTGATGTCGGAGCGGCCCACCACCGAGCGCACGCTGGAGCGCATCGAGCAGTCGATCGCGGACAACCGGGCAGCCGTCTCCGGGGAGCTGCTGCGCGCGGGCCTGGACTTCCTCGCGGAGGCGCGTGCCGACTGGTGCCCGCCCGAGCACCGGGACCGGCTGCTGCACGAGGCGCTCAACCGGTTCCGGGACGCCTCCTCGCGCGCCGTCGACCCCCGCTCGGAGGTGCTGGCGCACTGGCACATCGCGCTGGTGTGGATGCTGAACCGGTCCGTGCCCGGGGCGCTGTCCGCCTTGGACCGGGCCCGGGGCGCCGCGCTGCGGGCCGCGCTGACCGCGCGCGACGACTGGACGCATCCGGGCGAGGAGCGCTTCGCCGAGGCGGAGCGGCAGACCCTCACCGGCACCGAGCAGGCGTGGCAGCGGCTGATCGGGGTGGGCCTGACCGAGCGCCGCCGCGACGCGCACCGGCGGCTGCGCAAGCAGCTGGGCGAGAAGCTCACCGACGCGCTGGAGCTGACCGCGACGGTGCAGGCCACGTACGCCGCGATCGGGCGGCCCGCCGCCGAGTGCGCGGCCCCGGCCCTGCTCACGCCGCTCCCGTCCGCCGGCGACTTCACCGAGTTCCCCGAGATCGTGGTGCCGCTGGCCCCCGCCGTGGCGCATGTCGTGTTCGGGTATGCGCTGACCGTGCACGAGGCTCGGGTCGCGGATCTCAGCTCACTGTCCCCTGCACGGTGGCGCGTCGACGCCGACGTGACCATCGGCGGCCCGGCGGGCGGCGGCGAGCCCGTCCAGGTCGGGATCACCCGGCTGGGCGCCGCCGCCGCAGCGCGGCCCCGGCTCGCGCTCGCGTACCAGCGGGCCACCATCCAGGAGCTGGTCGCGCTGCCCGAGCCGCGGCTGCTCGCCGGAGGAGCGGTGTCGCCGGGCAACGGCATGGTGCGCCCGCCGGACGGGGCACGCAGCCGGGGCTGGCTGCGCCTGGAGAACGCGCAGCAGCCCGACGCGCTCACCTTCCGGCTCTGGCCGTCGGGTCGCCGGACCCCGCACGACCAGGGCCTGCTCGCGGTGTACCGGCTGGGCTGACGGTCAGGGCGCCTCGACGGCGTCCTGACCGGACGACGCGTCCACCAGTTGCAGCAGCTCACCGGCCCGGGGGTCGCGGGCGTGCAGCACGTGGCCCACCGGCGACGCCGGACCGCCCAGCTCCACCACGGAGGCTCCGCCGCCGCGCACGACCCGCAGCAGGCCCGGCGACGCGGTGAGGTCGATGCGCGACACCACGCCGGGCGTCACCCACACCGGAACACCCGCGAGCAGGCCGGACAGCTGCAGGTGGAAGTGGCCGCACAGGATCATGCGGACGTCGGTGCCGCGCACCGCGGCGGCGAGCGCGGCGGCGTCGCGCAGGTTGACCCGGTCCATGACCAGCGAGGTCGGCACCGTCAGCGGCGGGTGGTGCAGGATCACCACCGAACCGGCCGGGGCGGGCGTGGCCAGCACCTCCCGCAGCCAGGACAGCTGCGCGCCGCCCAGCTCGCCGTACACCGCGCCCGGCACCAGGCTGTCCAGGGTGATCACGCGCAGGCCGCCGAGCTCGCTGACGGCGGCGCGTTCCGTGCCCGGCATCCGCGTGCCGAGGTCGGTGCCGTCGGCCGCGACGTGTCCCGAGCCGAAGACCTCGGTGAACGCGTCGCGGGTGTCGTGGTTGCCGGTGCAGTAGTAGTGCGGGATGCCGCGCTCGGCGCAGAAGCGGCCGACCTGTTCGCGTACCCCCGCGCAGCCCTCGGCCGAGCCGTCGTCGGCGAGGTCGCCGCTCACCACGACCAGGTCCAGCCCGGACAGCGAACGCAGGTCGTGCAGGATCCCGGCGAGCGCGGCGGCCGCGTCGACGACGGGGTGGCGCAGATGGGTGTCGGACAGGTGCAGGATGCGGTGGACGGTCATGGGCGCGCCTCCTCAGCTCGGGGGCACCCAGGCGGCCGACGCCCCGACCGATCACTCCCCGGTGGTGTCCCACCCGCGCCAGTCGTGTGCGCCCAACCTAACGCGTCGCGCGGCGTCACGCAGCATCACTTTCTCGACGGATCGGCTGATTCCCATGCGGTGGGCATGGCGCAGGATGATGCGGTGCGGATGACGTGGCGTACGGCGTGCGGCTGGCTTTCGGGGCTGGTCGCGGCGGTGGTGTGGGCGGTGGCCTCGGCGCGGTACATGCCGATCGTGCAGCCGACCGGGTCCTGGCTCGGCGACGACGGGGTGACCTACCCCCAGCTCGCATCGAACAACACCTACTGGCCCCGCGACGTGCGCCACCTGGCCGTCCTGCTGGCCCTGGCCGGGGTGCTGCTCATCGCCGGGCTGGGACGGCGCGCGCTGGTCACGGGTTCGGTCGCGGCGGGCGGGTGGCTCGCCGCCGACCTGCTGGTGGACCGGCTCGACCTGTCCGGCACGGTGACCGTGGTCCTGCTGGCCGCCGCCGCGACGGTCTACTTCGGCGCCACCTCGCTGACCGCGAAGCGGCTGTCCGGCGGTCAGGACGGCGGTCCGCTGGTCCGGCACGTGGCCGCCGGGACCGCCGCCATGCTGGCCCTGGCGTCGCTGCTGCCGGTCACGCCGTGGATCGAGCACCTCAGCGACGCCCAGCTCCGCATCGAGATCGAGCTGATGGCGCTCAAGCTGGGGTTCGCCACGCTGTTCGCGGTGGCGGCGGCCGGGCTGCTGCCCCGGCCCGTGCGCAACGTCAGGCTGACGCTGGGCGTCACCGCCGTCGCGGTGGCCGCCGCGCTCGCCTGGATCTGCCTCACCGGCTCCGCGATGGGGCCGGACTTCACGCAGATCATGCCGGTCGCGTTCGTGGCGGTGGTGGTCGCCGCCGCGGCGCCCCGGATCAACGGGACGGCGCCGCTGCTGGGCTTGATCTTCCTCGGCGTGTTCGGCGCCTTCGCCTCGCTCGCGGTGCTGTACCTCGCCGGCATGCTGCTCGGCGGCGCGCTGACCGGCCTGGCCGGCAACCCGCCCGTCAACGGCGCCGACTCCGACCTCGCGACGCCCCTCGCCGCGGTGGTCATCGGCATCGGGATGTCACTGGCGTCATACCTGGTCACGTCGGCGCCCACGACGGCGGAGGCGATGGGATCGGAAACAGCCGGGCCGGCGGAGCCGGCCGGGCCCGCAACACCGGCCGAACCCGCGGCCGGGGCGTGACACCGGCCGGTGACACGCCATGGCGAGACGGTCACCGGAGGCACCGCTGCCCGCTACGCTCGGCGCACCGACTCGGCGAGGAGATCTAAGTGATCCGCTGGACGTATGCCTTCATCGACCGGCCCGCTGACCTGTTCACCGAGGCCGCGTCGTTCTGGGCCAGGGCCACCGGCACCCACCTCACCGCCCGGCGCGGCGCGGACGCGGAGTTCGCGACGCTGCTGCCGATCGGCGCGGACCCGTGCCTGAAGGTGCAGGCCGTGGGCGACGGGGGCGGCGTGCACCTGGACCTCGCCGTCGAGGACCCCGTCGCGCTGACCCGGCGGGCGCACGAGCTGGGCGCGGAGACCGCCGCCGCCACCGGCACGTACACCGTGCTGCGCTCGCCCGGCGGCATGGTCTTCTGCGCGGTGCCGTGGCACGACGAGTTCCGCCGCCCGATCGCGCAGGCCGCCCCGGACGGTGCGCTGAGCCGCCTGGACCAGGTGTGCATCGACGCCGGGCCGGCCGCGTACGACGCCGAGGTGGCCTTCTGGGGCGAGCTGACCGGCTGGGGCGCCTATCCGGGTTCGCGGCCGGAGTTCCACGTCGTCGAGCAGCCCGCGGAGCTGCCCGTGCGGATCCTGCTGCAGCGGCTGCGCGAGGAGCGGCCCACCTCGGCCCACCTGGATCTGGCCTGCTCGGAGATCGAGGGGGTGCGGTCCTGGCATGAGAAGCTCGGCGCGACGTACGTCGCCGACGGCGCGCGGTGGGTGGTGATGCGGGACCCGGCCGGCGGTGTCTACTGCCTCACGGCCCGTGATCCGCAGACCGGCGGCCTGCCCGGACGTTGATCGAAGTCTGGGACACGCGAGCGTGGCACCCGGCCGCATGCGGTATCTTTAGCGGTTCGAGCACAAAAAGAACGGCACGCTGAAAGCGGCCGTTCGGGCTTCGATTATAGACACTAGGGAGCCGGGTTTGTCAAGCGCCGCCACCGACGACCGCCACGACGAGATCGACCGCGAGCAGCAGTACGTGTCCGTCCTCTACGACCGGCTCGACGACCTGCGCGAACGCGCCGCGCAGCGGCTGTCCGAGGCGCTGCTGCAGACCGGCGGCACGCCGCAGGAGCGGTCGCAGCGCGACTCGACCATCGGCCTCTACACCGACCGGGTCGCCTCGCTCGGCGCGGTGGAGAACGGCCTGTGCTTCGGCCGGCTCGACCTGGATGACGGCGGCAACCGGTACATCGGCCGCATCGGCATCTTCGCCGACACCGAGGACGCCGAGCCGCTGCTGGTGGACTGGCGCGCGCCTGCCTCCCGGGCGTTCTACCTGGCCACGGCGGCGTCACCGCAGGGCGTACGCCGCCGCCGGCACATCCGCAGCACCGGCCGCACCGTGACCGCCCTGGACGACGAGGTGCTCGACCTCGCCGCCGCGGCCGCCACGCCGCCCCACCACGAGGGCCTGACCAGCGAGGCGGCCCTGTTCGCGGCGATGGACGCCGGGCGCACGGGCAGGATGCGCGACATCGTGCAGACCATCCAGGCCGAGCAGGACCGGATCATCCGCGCCGACCTGGGCGGGGTGCTGGTGGTGCAGGGCGGCCCCGGCACCGGCAAGACCGCGGTGGCGCTGCACCGCGCGGCGTACCTGCTGTACACGTACCGCCAGGAGCTGTCCACCCGGGCGGTGCTGGTGGTCGGGCCCAACGAGACGTTCCTCAAGTACATCTCGCAGGTGCTGCCCTCGCTGGCGGAGACCGGCGTGGTGCTGCGCACCGTCGGCGGCCTGTTCCCCGGCGTCACCGCGACCGGCGCCGAGCCGGACGCCACCGCCGTGGTCAAGGGCCGCGCGTCGATGGTGGACGTGCTGGCGGCGGCGGTGCGCGACCGGCAGCGGGTGCCGGACACCGCGCTGGAGGTGGACTTCGACGGTGAGCCGCTGCGGCTGGAGCGGGCCGTCTGCGAGGACGCGCGGGCCGAGGCCCGGCGCAGCGGCAAGCCGCATAACCTGGCCCGCGAGCTGTTCGACGTCGAGGTCATCCACGCCCTGTCGGTGCAGGTGGCCGAGCGCATCGGCACCGACCCGTACGCCGACGATCCGCTCGGCGGCGACGACGCCCCCGGCGACCCGCAGCTGCTCGACGAGGCCGACCTGGCCGAGGTGCGCCGTGAGCTGTCCACCGACCCGAACGTGCAGACCGCGCTGGACTGGCTGTGGCCGGTGCTCACCCCGCAGCGGCTGCTGTCCGACCTGTACGCGAGCGACGAGCGCCTGGCCTCGGCGGCATCCGGCCTGACCGAGGCCGAGCGGGCCCTGCTGCGCCGGGAGCGCGGCGCGGCCTGGACCCCCGCCGACGCGCCGCTGCTCGACGAGGCCGCCGAGCTGCTCGGCGAGGACGACCGGGACGCGGAGCTGATGGCGGAACGGCGGCGCCGGCAGCGGCTGGCGTACGCCGAGGGCGCGCTGGAGATCCTGCACGGCTCCCGCTCCATCGACCTGGAAGACGAGATCGACCCGGAGATCCTGTCCGCATCGGACGTGCTGGGCGCGCTGGAGCTGGGCGAGCGGCACGAGGAGACGGCGCGGCTGACCGCCGCCGAGCGGGCCGCCGCCGACCGGCGCTGGGCGTTCGGCCACGTGATCGTCGACGAGGCGCAGGAGCTGTCGCCGATGGCCTGGCGGCTGCTGATGCGCCGCTGCCCGAGCCGGTCGATGACGGTCGTCGGCGACGTCGCGCAGACCGGCGACCCGGCGGGCACGTCCTCCTGGGACGCGGTGCTGGATCCGTACGTGGCCCGGCGCTGGAAGCTGACCGAGCTGACCGTCAACTACCGCACCCCGGCCGAGATCATGGACCTGGCCGGGCAGGTGCTCAAGAGCATCGACCCGGAGCTGCAGCCGCCCCGCTCGGTGCGGCACACCGGGCACGCCCCGGCGCTGTCCGAGGTGGACCGGGCCGAGCTGGCCGAGCGCCTGGCCGAGGTGGTGCGCCGGGAGGCCGCCGCGCTGGGCGACGGCACGCTGGGCGTGCTGGTGCCCACCGGGCGGGTCGCGGAGCTGGGCGCGGTGGTCGCGGCGGCGGTGCCGCAGGGCGGGGACGGGCAGGCGGAGCTGACGGAGGCGGTGACGGTGCTGTCCGTACGCGAGGCCAAGGGCCTGGAGTTCGACTCGGTGGTCATCGCCGACCCGGGCGGCATCGTCGCCGAGTCGCCGCGCGGCCACAGCGACCTGTACGTGGCGCTCACCCGGCCCACCCAGCGCCTGACCGTGCTGCACCACGGCGACCTCGCCCACTGGTGAGCCCGCGGCCCGACCCTTCCGGCGCGCTGGAACATCCGCCTGCCTGCCGGGTCGGGCCGTGGCGGCGGCACCGCCAGGTGGCGGATGTACACGGTTGTCGCTCTCTGCCACGCTCCCCTCAGCCCGCGGCGGGAGCCGCGGCCGGATCAGGAGGTCACCGTGTCGGAGTCGCCGTCCCTCGCCGCCAAGGTCGTCCGCGTGCTCGGCATCGTCGCGCACGTGGTGCTGCTGCCGTACTACCTGGCCAGCGGCCTGGTCGCGCCGTTGTGGGCGGTGATCGTGCTGGTGGCGGTGTGGGCGGCGCTGCTGGTCGTCGCACTGCGGCTGTGGAGGACGCGCCCGTTCCTGGTGCCGCTGGTCCCCGTCGCCGCCGTGGCGATCTGGTTCGCCGCCATCACCGCGGGTGAGACCTGGCTCGGCTGGACCGCCTGACCCCCGATGTTGGGAAGGGCACCTTCTTATACGGAAAACGATAAGAAGGTGCCCTTCCTTTCCTAGGGACGGCATGGCGACAGAGGGGAGCCTGAGCGGGCCGGCCTTTGCCAACCTGAGGGCGACGTGACGCCGCGGCCTAGCCCGGGGCCTCGGGCGGGCGTCGGGGAAGGAGTCGGCGATGAGTCCCACCAGAGCCGGACCCGCGGGGGTACGCATCCTCGGGCCCATCGAGGTGGCCGGGGCCGACGGCCCGGCGGCGCTGTCCGGCGCCCGCCAGCGGGCGCTGCTCGCGGTGCTGGCGATGAACGCCGGCACGGTGGTGCACCAGCCGCGGCTCATCGACGCGCTGTGGGGCTGGGATCCGCCGCGCACCGCGGTGAAGACGCTGCACAGCCACATCGCGCGGGTCCGCCAGGCGCTGGAGGCGTGCGGGCTGCCCGACACCCTGCACACCCGGCATGCCGGGTACGTGCTGGACATCCCGGCACAGTCGGTGGACGCGTTCCTGTTCGAGTCCAAAGTGGCCGCAGCTCGCCGCCATCTCGGCGCCAGCGCCCCTGAGCAGGCCGCCCGCGAGCTGCGCGAGGGCCTGGCCCTGTGGCGCGGCGACGCGCTCGTCGACGGCGAGCCCACCGGCTGGGCCGCGGCCGAGGCGGCACGGCTCAACGAGGTGCGCCTGTGCGCGGTCGAGGAGCTGTGGGACGCCGAGCTGCGGCTGGGCCGCCATCGCGCCGCCGTAGGCGAGCTGGAACGGCTGCTGGTGACCCAGCCGCACCGGGAACGCCTGGTCAGCCTGTCGATGCTGGCCCTCTACCGGTGCGGCCGGGCCGCCGACGCGCTGGAGGCGTACCGGCGGCTGCGCGCGTTCCTGGCCGAGGAGCTGGGCACCGACCCCGGGCCGGAGTTGCAGCGCCTGCACACCGCGATCCTGCGCGAGGACCCGGCACTGGACCACACCGGACCCGCCCCCGAACCTGGCGTGACGGAGCCGTCCGGCGGGTCCGGCGAGCCCGTGCCCGCGGAGCTGCCCAGCCCGGCCGGGCACTTCACCGGCCGCGACGCGGCACTGTCCGCGCTGGACGAGGTGCTGGCGCGGCGCGGCCCGCAGCCGCGGATCGCGTTCGTGGCCGGGCCCGCGGGCATGGGCAAGACCGCGCTGGCCCTGCAGTGGGCGCACACCGCGCTCGCGCACTTCCCGGACGGGCAGCTCTTCCTCGACCTGGCCGGGCACGACCCGGCCGCCGCACTCGGCCCGGCCGAGGCGCTGGCCCAGGTGCTGAGCAGCCTCGGTGTGCCCGCCGGGCGGGTGCCCGCCGAGCTGCCCGCCCGCGCCGCGCTCTACCGCACGCTGCTGCGCGAGCGCCGGGTGCTGGTGCTGCTGGACAACGCGGGCGGGGCCGACCAGCTGCTGCCGCTGGTGCCGCCGAGCCCCTCGAGCCTGCTGCTGGTCACCAGCCGCAACCAGCCCACCGGGCTGAGCACGCACCACGCCGTGCACGCGGTCGGCCTGGACGCCCTCGACCGGCACGAGGCGGTCGCGCTGCTCGCCGAGGTCCTCGGGCGCGACCGGGTGGAGCGCGAACCGGCGGGTGCGGCCCGGCTCGCCGCGCTGTGCGGCGGTATGCCGCTGGCGTTGCGTATCGCCGCGGCCAAGCTCACCGCCCGCCCCGGGCGCACCCTGACCGAGCTGGCCGACGAGCTGGCCGACGACGACCGGCTGGACGGGCTGTCGGTGCCCGGCGACAGCCGCAGCGTGCGTACGGTGTTCGCGTCGGCGTACCGGTCGCTGCCCGGCCCGGCGGCGCGGTTGTTCCGGCTGCTCGGCCTGCATCCGGGGCCCACCTTCACCGCGCACCTGGCGGCCGCCGTCACCGGCACGGCCCCCGCGGCGGCGCGGCGGGTGCTCGACGAGCTGGTCGCCGCGCACCTGGTCGCCGAGGCCGGGCCGGACCGGTTCCGCTGCCACGACCTGCTGCGCCTGTACGCCCGCGAGCGCGCCCTGGGCGAGGAGCCGGTCCCGGCCCGCGACGAGGCGCTGGCCCGGATCGTCGACTGGCACACGGCCGTCGCGGACGCGGCCAACCGGCTGGTCGACCCGGGCCGGGACCGGGTCACCCCGGTGCTGGCCCATCCCCCGGCACAGCTGCCGTTCCCCGCCGATCATCACGCCGCGCTGGACTACCTCGACCAGGAGCGGGTCGGCATGCTCGCCGTGGTGCGCCACGCCGCCGAGCACGGCCACGACACCGCCGCCTGGCAGCTGACGTACCTGCTGACCGGGTTCTTCGACTCGCGCGGGCACTGGGAGGAGCGGGTCGACCTGTGCCGGTGGGGTGTCGCCGCGGCGGCCCGCACCGGCGACCCGGCCGCCGAGGGCCTGATGCGCAGCGGGCTCGGCGTCGCCCTCATCATGACGCGGCGCTTCGACGAGGCGCTGGACGTGCTGCGCTCCTCCCTGGCGCTGATGCGCCGCTGCGGCGACGTACGGGGCGAGGGCCACGCGCACAACAACATCGCGGTGGCCGGCGCGGGGCTGCGCCGCTACGAGGACGCGGTGCAGGCCTACCAGCAGGCGCTGACCCTGCACACCTCGATCGGCAACGGCCTCGGGGTGGCGCTGTCGCTCAACAACATCGGCGACGTGTACGTCCGGATGGGACTGCCCGAGCTGGGCGCCGAGTACCTGACCCGCGCGCTGGCGGCGGCGCGGGAACTGCCCAACGCCCGGCTGGAGGCGGCCGCGCTGAGCGGCCTCGGGCAGGCGCACCTGGCCCTGGCGGACTTCGCCGCCGCGCTGGAGCACCTCGGGCAGGCGCTGGCCGTACGCCGGCACAGCGGCGACCGCCGCCACGAGGCCGCCACCCGCAACACCATCGGCGTGGCGCACCTGCGCAGCGGGGACCGGGCCGCCGCGCTCGCCCAGTTCGGGCAGGCGCTGGCGCTGAGCCGGGAGCTGGCCGACCGGCACCTGGAGGCCACCGCGCTGGCCAACATCGGCCGCACCCACCTGCGCCACGACGACACCGTCGCGGCGGGCGGCTACCTGCGGCTGGCGCAGGCGGTGCGCAACCGCGCGCCGGACCCGTACGAGGCCGCCGAACTGGCCCGCGACCTGGGCGACCTGGCGCACCGCACCGGCGACGACGACGCCGCCCGGGAGCAGTGGCAGCTCGCCGTGGACCTGTTCCGCAAGGCCGACGCCACCGACGAGGCCGACCGCCTCGCCGCGACGTTCGCTTGAACACACCGAGGCCCCGCCCGAGCGGCCGGCTCGGGCGGGGCCTCGTATCCCGAGGAGGGTCTGGTTCTCTTACACGCCGTCGCTGATGAGGACGGTCGCGGTGGCCACGACGCGGCCCTCGCGGTCCAGGTACTCGATCAGGAAGGTCTCGCCGCGCTCACGCACGCTGTCGCCCTCGACGAAGACCTCCAGCCGCGAATCGCCGCCCGGTTTGAGCCACAGCACGCCCTCGCGCACCTCGGTGTAGTCGGCCGGGGCCGAGGCGGTGCCGTCGGCGGTGCGGTACGGCAGCGCATACCCGTCCTTGGGAAGCGTGCCCTTGATCTCGATGGTGACGGCGCACCACTCCTTCTCCCAGCAGATCGCGTCACGGGAGATGCCCAGGCAGTCGTGCCCGCACGGGATGGTGGCCGCGGCCGCGGGCTGCGGCAGCAGGACGATCGTCGCCAACAGTGCCAGAGCTGAGGCGCTGAGCCAGCGCACGAAGCGGTTCATGCCCGGCACCGTAGGCCGGGCGGGTTGTGGAAAGGTTGTGTGCCTGGTCACCGGCCCTGCGGCCGGTGACCAGGCACCCGGTGCTCAGTAGAGCAGGCTCCAGCCGCGCACGTGGCCGCTCTCGCCCTTGACCACGTCCTCGACGATCAGCGTCCACTCGCCGGGTTCGGCGACGCCGCCCAGCCTGACCGGGAACACCTCCGTCACGTCGGCCTCCCGATCCTCCCGGTTCTCCGCCTTGAGCAGGTACTCCTTGCCGGCCGGCGAGACCAGCGAGATGCGCAGGTCACCGCGGCGGGGGTGGGTGATCTGGACGCCCACCTCGACGGTCTCCAGGGTGCCCTTCTCCTGGATCTTGTGCAGCCACTTGTACGGGCCCGGGTCCGGGATCGGGTTGCGCGGCCACTCCTCCCAGACCAGGTCCCAGACCGGGATGATCAGGCACTCGATCGGCAGCGCCGAGCCGATGCCGACCGCCGCCCACGCCCGCGCCACGCTGCGGTACGTGGTGCCGCACTTGCCGTACAGCTCGGCCGTGGCCGCCAGCGTGTCGGAGCGGGCGTTCTTGAACGTCTCGCCGGCGGTGAAGTAGTGCCGCAGCGCGTGGTACCAGATCTTCGCGGCCTTGGTCCGGCCGATGCCCACCAGGCTGGAGTTGTTGCAGGTGGTGCTGCTGCCGTACGGGGTGTTGCCGCTGCCCTCGGCCAGCAGGAAGAAGAAGTGGTTGCCCACCCCCGAGGAGTAGTGCACGCCGAGGTTGCCGACGCCGTTGTAGTAGCAGTCCGCCGAGGCGCCGTCCAGCGACGGCTGGTTCATGTACCGCAGCGGCGTGCCGTTGCCGAACAGGTCCAGCTCCTCGCCGATCAGGTAGTCGGCCGGGTCGTTGCCGTTGGCCGCGTAGAACTCGGCCATCGTGCCGAAGATGTCGCTGGTGGTCTCGTTCAGACCGCCCGACTCACCGGAGTAGATCATGCCGTCCGGCGGGATCTCGGCCTGGTTCACGCCGTGGCTCATCTCGTGGCCGACGACGTCCAGCGCCACCAGCGGGTTCGCGTCGTCGACACCGTCGCCGTACTGCATGACCTTCTGGCTCAGGCTCCAGCTCGCGTTGACCCACTCGGTGCCGCGGTGCACCCGCGACTCGACGCCGGTGCCGTTGTCGAAGATGCCGTTGCGGCCGTGCCGGTACTTGAAGTAGTCCCAGGCGTTGGCCGCGCCGTAGTGCACGTCCACGGCCGCGGTCTGCGGGGTCAGCGGGTTGCCGTCACCCCACACGTTGTTGAAGTCGGTGAAGGTGGAGCAGGTGCCCGACCAGGCGTGGTTGAGGTCGCAGGTGCGGGAGTTGCCGCGCAGCGGGTCGATCGTGCGGTACGTGAGCAGCGCCGACTGCGAGGTGCTGAGGCTGACCGTGCCGCTGTAGACGCTGTGGCCGGTGCCGGTCGCGGTGTGCTCGTCCGGCAGGGCGCGCAGCACGCGCGGCTCGGTCGCGTCGACGGTCGCCGCCGCGAGGCCGTCGGCCAGCGTCACCGGCAGCTGCCAGGCCAGCCGGCCGGTGCCGCCCGCCGCGTCGACGAGCAGCTGCGGCTCGCCCACCTCCCTGGCCTTGAGCTGCTCCTTCGCCGCGGCCGCGGCCTCCTCCGCGGTCACTTTCGGGGTGGTGTCGACGGCCACCGGCTTCTCCAGCGACACCGACACCCCGTCGAAGGAGCCGTCGGGGGTGAGGTGCACGACGAAGTCGCCGCCGGTGACGGGCAGGCCCTTGAAGAGCCGGGTGAAGCGGACGTGGGCGGCGCCGGTCTCGGTGACGTTCGCCTTCCACACCTCGTACCGGTCGCCGTCGGCGGTGCGTACCGCCTCCGGGTTTCGCTTGATGGCGTCCAGCGCACGGGCGATCGCCGTGTCCTCGGGGGTGCCCGCCGCCTGCGCGGGCACGGACAGCGCCACCGCGCTGCCGCACAGCAGCACCGCGGCGAGTGCCAGGGGGATCCGTCTCATCACGACCTTCCTTTCGAACCTCGACTGCCCACAGGGGTACGCGGGCGCGGCTGTCGCGGGGTTGTGACAGGGTTGTGCCGCAGGTGGCCGCCGTGGGAGCCGGGCGGGGGTGCTTCCGCCGGACCGGGGGCGGCTGGCATGATCCCCGCCATGACCGAGCACGACGCCGACGACTCGTACGGCCACATCCGCCTCACCGCCGTCGAGCCCGACGGCGAGCTGATCACCGAGGTGCTGCCCGCGCGGCAGCTGCCCGGCGGGCTCGTCGAGCTGCTCGGCAGCCCCGGCGTGGTCACCGGCGCCGCCGCCGGGGACGTCCTGGTGATGCAGGCGAGCGGCTTCCAGGTGGTGCGCCGCGGCCCGAACGACTGCGTGCAGGTGTACGCCGACCCGGCGCTGGACGAGCACGCGCTGGCCTGGCTGGCCAAGGCGTTCGAGTCGGTCGGCGGCTACGTCGAGGCGCCGCCGCAGCGGCAGTTCGCCGTCGCGACGGTGCCGAGCACGGTCGAGTCCGCCGAGATCGAGGCGATCATGGCCGCGGCCGCCGCGCAGATCCCCGGCCTGGAGTGGCAGTTCGGCACCCGCTGACCGGGAGCGGGCGCGCCACGACCCGGTCGCATCAGCGGCCGGGTGAGGTGAACGCGGAGCGGGGCCGGGGTCAGCCGCCGATGTCGGCGAGGCGCTTGAGCGCGACCTCGGTGCTGTCGGGGTGCGCCTCCAGCAGCGGCGGGCGCACCGCGGGGGTCGGGATGCGGCCCTGCGCGTGCAGCGCGGCCTTGATCACGGTGGGGTTGGGCTCGGCGAACAGGGCCTGCGACAGCGGCGCGAGCCGGTGCCCGAGCCCGCGGGCGCGCGCCACGTACCCGTCCCGCCAGGCGGTGACGAGCTGTGCGAACTGCGCTGTCGCCAGGTGCGCGGAGGCGAGGATGCCGCCGTGCGCGCCCAGCGCCAGCAGCGGGGAGATGAACACGTCGTCGCCGCCGAGCACCGCGAACCCAGGCAGCGGTTCGGCCAGCAGCGCGATCGTGTCCTCGTTGAGGCCGCCCGCGGCGTACTTCACCCCGGCCACGTTCGGCAGGGCGGCCAGCTGCCGCAGCGCCGACACGGACAGGTACTGCCCGGTGCGGTACGGGATGTCGTACACGACCAGCGGCACCGGGCTCGCCGCGGCCAGCCGCGCGAAGTGGGCCACCACGGCTGCCTCCCCGGGCCGGACGAACGGCGGCACCACGGTCAGCGACGCGGTCACCTCCGGCACCTCCGCGAGCGCGGCCAGCGCCTCGGCCGTGGTCGCGCCGACGATCAGCGGCGCCGACCGCTCCCGGCACACCCGCGCGACGGTCGCCACGACGGCCTGCTTCTCCGGTTCGGTCAGCGCGCCCGGCTCGCCGGTGCTGCCGAGGGCGACCAGCCCGGTCGCGCCCGCGTCGAGGCTGTCGTGGGCCAGCCGCTCCAGCGCGCCGTGCGCCACGCGGCCGTCGGTGTCGAACGGGGTGACCAGCGGGATCCAGAGCCCGTGCAGTGTCGTCATGCCACCGATGCTGCCGGGTCTGATCCGGAAGGACCAGCTCCGGTTTCTGATGTGATCCGTAAGCTGAGCTGATGCTTGACGTACGCCGCCTGCGCCTGCTGCGCGACCTGGCCCGGCTGGGCACCATCGCCGCCGTCGCGCAGGCCCACAGCTACTCCCCCTCCGCCGTGTCGCAGCAGCTCGCGACGTTGCAGCGGGAGGCGGGCGTGCCGCTGCTGGAGCGCACCGGACGGGGCGTCACCCTCACCCCGGCGGGCACCGCGCTGGTCCGGCACGCCGAGACGGTGCTGGCCGCGCTGGAGGCGGCGACGGCGACACTGGCCGCCGCGCGCAGCGGCCTGCAGGGCACCGTCCGGATCGGCGCGTTCCCGACCGCGGTGCGCACCCTGCTGCCCGCCGCGCTGGTCGCGCTGGGCCGCGAGCACCCGGCCCTCGACCTGATGGTCACCGAGCTGGACCCGGTGCACATGCCCGACGCGCTGCGCGAACGCCGCCTGGACGTGGCGCTGCTGCACGACTACGACCTCGCGCCGGTCACGCCCGATCCGACCGTGGAGTCGGAGCCGCTGCTCGACGAGACGGTCTTCCTCGCGCTGCCCGCCGAGCACCCGGCGGGCGACGACCCCGTCGGCGCGGTGGAGCACAGCGCCTGGATCGTGGGCACGCCGGGCACCCTGTGCCACACCGTGGCGCTGCGGACCTGCCAGGCGGCCGGCTACCAGCCCCGGGTGCGCCATCACGCCGACGACTTCACCGCCGTGCTCGCCCTGGTCGCGGCCGGGCAGGGGGTGGCCCTGGTGCCGCAGCTCGGCGCGGTGCAGGCGCCGCCCGGCGTGCGGCTGGTGCCGCTGCCCTCGCGCCGGCGCACCCGGCTCGCGTACCGTCGCGGCTCCGGCGGTCATCCCGCGGTGTCGGCCTGCATCGCCGCCGTCCGCACCGCCACCGCCGCGTACCTCGCGCCCGCCTGACCCGGGACGCGTAGCGTGAAGGCCGTGCGACTGGTGATCATGGCGGACACGCACGTGCCGAAACGGGCCGGGGATCTGCCCGCGCCGCTGTGGGCGGCGGTGGACGGCGCGGACGTGGTGGTGCACGCCGGGGACTGGGTCGACGTGGCGCTGCTCGACGCGCTGGAGGCCCGCGCCCGCCGGCTGATCGGCGTGTACGGCAACAACGACGGCCCCGCCCTGCGCGCCCGGCTGCCGGAGGTCGCGCGCGCCGAGCTGGACGGGCTGCGGCTGGCGGTGGTGCACGAGACCGGCCCGGCGAGCGGCCGGGAGGCTCGCTGCGCGGCGTCCTTCCCGGACACGGACGTGCTGGTCTTCGGCCACTCGCACATCCCCTGGGACACCATGGCCCCGAACGGCCTGCGGCTGCTCAATCCCGGCTCGCCGACGGACCGGCGACGGCGGCCGTACCACACCTTCCTGACCGCGACGGTCGCGAACGGCCTGCTCAGCGTGGTCGAACTGCACCAGCTGCCCGCACGCGTGTAAACAATTCTTGACATGGCCCGGCGGGCGGCCTACCGTCAGAGTGTCAACAATTCTTTACATGGGCGGGTGCGTGATCCGCCGCCCGCCCCGCGCGAGAGGATGCCGTCATGACCCCCGAGGCCGACTCCGATCGCGTGCCCATGACGTTCGAGGAGCGCAACACCTGGCTGGCCGCGATCCTCGTGCCGGTCAGCACGCTGGGGTATCTCGCCGTGGTGATCCCCCGGCTGCTGCGCCAGCCCGCCCGCGAGGTCGCCTGGGCCGGGCCGATGCTCTGGTCGATCGGCGCCGTCATCGTCGCCACGATCATCGGCTCGATCATCTCGGCGATCATGTCGGCGATCGTCTCCCGCGAGGCCAGGATGGAGACGGACGTCCGCGACCGCGACATCAACCGGCACGGCGACCGCATCGCCCAGGCGATCACGGGGTTCGGCGCGGTGGCGGTGCTGGTGCTCGCGATGCTGCGGGCCGACCAGTTCTGGATCGGCAACGCGCTGTTCCTCATCGGCGCCGTCGGCACCACCTGGGGTGCGGTCGTGAAGATCCGCGCCTACCGCGGGGGGTTCCATGGTTAAGCCCACCCGGGTCACCAACTCGATCCGCGCCCTGCGCGCCCGGCACGACGACATGACCCAGGCCGCGCTGGCCGAGCGGCTCGGCGTCACCCGCCAGACCGTGATCGCCATCGAGCAGGGCAGATACTCGCCGTCGCTGGAGATGGCGTTCCAGATCGCCCGCGTCTTCGGGGTGCCGCTGGACGACGTGTTCCAGTACCCCGACGCCGGCTAGGCAGCTCACCCTCTTCTCCCGGTTCGTGTGCGCGAGCACGCGGCCTTCCCTCACCGTGCCCGCAGACGGGCTTAGGAGACGCCATGTCCGATCCCAAGACGCTCGGCCGCCTCGCCGGGCTGTGCTACCTCGCGGTGGCCGTGTTCGGCGGCTTCGCCGAGCTGTTCGTACGCGACCGCGTCCGGGTGCCCGGCGACGCCGCCGCCACCGCCGCGAACATCACCGCCGACGAGACGCTGTTCCGCCTCGGCCTGGCCGCCGACCTGCTCATGGCGATCGCGTTCATCCTGCTCGGCCTCACCCTGCACCGGCTGCTGCACGAGACGCACCGGCGCGCGGCGACCGCCCTGCTGGTGCTCGTCACGGGCGGCGCCACGGCCATCCTGGCCAACCTGGTGTTCCACGCCGGTGCGCTGCTGGTCGCCACCGATCCGGCGTACGACAGCGGGCTGGCGCTGCTCCTGCTCGACCTGCACCACCACGGGTACGTGCTCGGCGGCGTCCTGTTCGGGCTGTGGCTGCTGCCCATGGCCTACGTCGCCATGCGTTCGGCGCTGTTCCCGACGGCGCTGGGCGTGCTGGTGCTCGCCGGCGTGGTCACCTGGCTGGCCGATCCGCTGCTGTTCGTCGCGGCGCCCGGCCTGCCGGAGACGGTCCGCACGGTGGTCTCGGTGCCGACCAGCCTGGCCGAGTTCAGCCTGCTGCTGTACCTGCTGATCGTCGGCGTCCGCCGCACCGGTCAGCCGTTGGACCAGGCGCGGGTGGACAGCACCACGCGGTAGCCGTCGGGGTCGGCGACGGTGACGCCCCAGCGGTCCCAGTACGGGCCCTGCGGCACCCGCCGCCCACCGGCCCCCACCAGGCGGGCGACCAGCGCGTCGCCCACCGGCCCGGCCAGGTAGAGCACGAGCAGGTCCTGCTCCGTCGGCGCCGGCGGCGCGGCGAGCTGCGCGCCGCCGACCAGCTCCAGGTGCCACGCGGCCCCGGGCAGCCCGACCATCACCAGGTCGTGCTCGCCCGGGGCCTGCGCGGTGGCGCGCCAGAGCACGTGCAGCCCGAGCCCGGCGGTGTAGAAGTGCTCGGCGGCGGCCAGGTCACGCGACGGGCGCGCCAGCCGCAGGTGCGCCCGTGGGTCGATCGTCATGCGGTCCATGCTGGCGGCTCAACCCGGCTTGAGGTCAAGCGCCCGCTCAGTGCGGAAGGGGCCGCCGGGCCCGGGTGCGCTCCAGGCCGTCGCGATACTCCTCGATGACCAGCGCCACCTCCATCGGGGTCCGGGTCCGCTCCAGGCCGTCCAGATAGTGCACGTGCCGGGCCAGCCCGTCCAGGTCGGCGGTGAAGTACATCGCCATCAACGGGTTGACGAACAGCTCGGTGCCCGCCGTGCGGCCGGTGCTGTGCACGTCGCCGAACTCGCCGCGCAGCGCCGCCGCGACCTGCGTGTTCACGATGCTGGCGTGCAGCGGGGTCTCCCGCGCCGCGTGTGCGACCGCGTCCACGTAGGCGCGCGCCTCCGCGCTGCCCGGCGGAATGGAGAAGGCGCCCAGGTACGCCCCGGCACGCTGCAGCGCGGCGAGGTTCTCCAGCACGTGCGCGTGGCATACGCCGTGGTGGGCGTCGATGCCGAAGCCCAGGCTGACCACGAGCTTGACCGGGACGTCGAGGCCGGCGACGGCGGCGAGGCTGGTCATGTCCTCCTCCGGCGTGCCGAGCCCGGCCTCGTCGCCGCGCATGAGGATGTCGGTGCCGCCGTCGGCGAGCACCACCGCGTCGATCCCCAGCGACTCGATCAGTGCCCGGTAGGCGGCACGCAGCGGGCGGACGCCGGTGCGCGCGAAGGCGTACACGACGGGATCATGGCCCTGCCCGGCCAGCCATCGGGCGAGCGTGCGCTCGGGAAAGTAGCGGTCGTTGCCCGGACTGTCCGGGCGCACCGCGGCCAGGCCGGTGCGCCGCCAGGCGCCGGGACCGAGCTGCCCGAGCTCGCTGACGGCGAAGCTCGCCAGGGTGACCCGCGTGCCCGCGTTGCGCAGCGCGAACGCGAGCGGCAGCCCGGCGTACACGTCGAAGCCGCCGCCCGCGCCCGCGATGAGCACGTGCCGCGCCTGGCGGAGCCGCTGGGATACCGGGGGTTCGAAGAGGGCATGCACGGCCCGCACGGTAGCCGCCCGCGGTGGCCCGTCGCAGCTGCTTATCGCCCGGAACGGCCCACCCGTCCCCTAACATGAAATGTGATCTAAAGGGACAAGGCGGAGCTGATGGACGCACTCCGGACGGCCGGGTCGAAGGCGTGGGCGATGGTGGGCATCGCCGTCGCCGTCGCCATCGGCGTCTTCGTGATGCTGCTGCTCAAGCCCCTGGTCATCGCGCTGCTGGCGGCGCTGTGCGTGTCCCTGGCGCTGTCCCCCGGGGTGGAGGCGCTGGCCCGCCGTGGGCTCCGGCGCGGCCTCGGCGCCGGGCTGGGCGTGCTGCTGCTGATCTCCCTGGGCATCCTCGTGGTGTGGCTGGTGGTCACCGGCCTGGCCAGCCAGTGGAGCGAGCTGACCGCGGCGATGAACAAGGCCGTGGCGGACCTGCACGCCTGGCTGGAGTCGAGAGGCCTGCAGGGCTCGCTCGCCGAGTCGGCCCGCGACTCGCTGGACGACCGCAGCTCGACGCTGCTCTCCGGGATCGGCCCGGCGCTCGGCAACCTCGCGGGCACCACGGCGAGCCTGTTCGTCGGCCTGTTCGTGTTCCTGTTCACCACGTTCTTCACGCTCAAGGACGGGCCGCGGATGGCCCGCGGAGCGGAGCCGTGGATCCCGCTCGGACGCGCCTGGATGGACCAGGTCGGCCGGATCATCCGCGGCTACGTGGTGGGCCTGACGCTGCTCGGGGCGTTCAACGCCGCCGTGGTCGGGCTCGGTGCGCTGGCGCTCGGCGTGCCGCTGATCGGCACGCTGCTGATCATCACGCTGCTCGGCAACTACGTGCCCTACCTGGGGGCCTGGGTGGCGGGGGCGTTCGCCGTGCTCATCGCGCTGGCCTCGGGCGGCGCGAAGACCGCACTGGTCATGACGATCGTGGTGTTCCTGGCCAACGGCACGCTGCAGACGCTGCTCCAGCCCTTCGCGTACGGCGCCGCGCTGCGCATGCGCCCGCTGACCATCCTGCTCGCCACCGTCGTGGGCGGCCTGCTCGCGGGCATCATCGGCGTCATGATCGCCGCCCCCGTCGCCGCGATAATCCAGCACACCGCCCAGCTCCTCCGAGCTCCCCCACCCAGCCCGGCCCTGCCCGACGGCGAAGATCCCGACGATCTTGCGCGAACTGTTGACGATACGCCCGATTAGCGCGTGTCGTACCCACAGTCCACGCAAGATCGCCGGGGTGGGGGGGTCAGTAGGTGAGGCCGAAGCCGTAGGGGAAGAGGGGGGTTTTGGGGTCGCCGTGGTTGACGGGTTCCTGGTCGGGGGTGGCGGGCCAGGACATGGGGAGTTTGCCGGTGGGTTTGTGGGAGCCGAAGAGGACGTCGGCCACGCCGGCGCCCTCGGTGCCGGGGAGCCAGGCGGCCAGGAGGGCGCGCCACTGCGGGAGGTGGGCGGTGACGTCGACGGGGCGGCCGGAGACGAGGACCACGACCACGGGCTTGCCGGACTTGCGCAGCTCGGTGAGGGTGTCCAGGTCGGTCTGGGCCAGGGTCACGCCGTCGGGGCGGTCGCCCTCGTACTCCGCGTAGGGGGTCTCGCCGATCACTGCGACGGCCACGTCGGTGTCGGCGGGCACGCCGGTGCCGTCCGCGCTGAAGGTGACCTTGCCGGAGGTGCCGACGGCGTCCCTGATGCCCTGCAGGACGGTGGTGCCGTCGGTGATCGGTCCGGACTGGCCCTGCCAGGTCAGCGTCCAGCCGCCGGACTGGTTGCCGATGTCGTCGGCGTTGCGCCCGGCCACGAAGATCTTGGCGTCCTTCTTCAGCGGCAGGATGCCGCCGTCGTTCTTGAGCAGCACCTGCGACTGGCGTACCGCCTGGCGGGCCAGCTCGCGGTGAGCCGGTGCGCCGACCTTGTCGAACTGTGCGCGGTCGGCCATCGGGTGCTCGAACATGCCCAGCTCGAACTTCTTGGTCAGGATGCGGCGGTTCGCGTCGTCGATCCGGTCCAGCGGCACCCTGCCCGCGTTGACCTCGTCGCGCAGCACGCTGATGAACTCACGCCAGCGCTCGGGCACCATGACCATGTCGATGCCCGCGTTGACCGCAGCGCTGACTTCTTCGGGCGTGAACACGTCGCGTACGCCGTCGATCTGGTCGATGGCGTTCCAGTCGGAGACGACGAACCCGGTGAAGCCCAGCTCGCCCTTGAGCACGTCGGTGATCAGCTGCCGGTGGCCGTGCAGCTTCACGCCGTTGAACGAGCTGAACGAGATCATCACCGAGCCGACGCCGGCCTTGACCGCGGCCTGGAACGGCGGCAGGTGGACCTTCCGCAGCTCCTCCTCGGACAGCTGCGCGTCGCCCTGGTCCTTGCCGCCGTTCGTGCCGCCGTCGCCGATGTAATGCTTGGCGGTGGCGAGCACTGAGTTCGGGCCGCCGAGCTGCTCTCCCTGCAGGCCGGTCACGATGGTGGTCATCGCCGAGGCCAGCTCCGGGTCCTCGCCGAACGACTCGTAGGTGCGGCCCCAGCGGATGTCCCGGGCCACGCACAGGCATGGCGCGAAGTCCCAGTCCAGCCCGGTCGCGGTCACCTCGATCGCGACAGCCTCGCCGATACGGCGGACCAGCCCGGGGTCGCGGGTGGCGCCCAGGCCGATGTTGTGCGGGAAGATGGTGGCGCCCTTGACGTTGTTGTGGCCGTGCACCGCGTCCACCCCGTAGATCATCGGGATGCGCAGCCGGGTGGCCATGGCCTCGGCCTGGAACGCGTCGTACATGTCGGCCCAGCCCTGCGGCGTGTTGTCGGACGGCACGGAGCCGCCGCCGGACAGCAGGGAGCCCAGGGCGTACGAGGTGATCTCCCCCGCGCCGACCTCCTTGCGCTCGGCCTGCGTCATCTGGCCCAGCTTCTCGTCCAGGGTCATCCGGCCGAGCAGGTCGTCGACGCGCTCGGCGACCGGGCGGGAGGCGTCCAGATAGGGCGCGTCTGGGTCGAACGCTCCGGTCTGCCCGTCATCGCGGGTGAACCAGTAGACGCCGCCCGCGGCGAGCAGCACCAGAGTCAGCCCGGCGGCGATCAGCCAGCGGCGGGGGCGGCGCGGCGGGGGCGGCGCGGGGGCGGTCGGCGGGGCGGACACGGTCGTCGTCATCAAGCCTCTCCCGAAGGGGTCGAGTGGCATGGGAAACGGCCGCGAGTGCCCCTCTCGCGGCCATGAGCACCCGCCAGCCAACACGGCCCGCGCTGCGGTGTCAACGAAATCCTGAAACATAATGCGCCGCAGGTGAATGCAGGATGTAACAGAATTCGCGGCGGGTGTCCGCTTCGGCGCTGAAGCCGGACGTTGCCGTCACCGGTTCATACGCGGCGGGCCGCCGCCGGGGTGGCCCCCTCGTCACCCGAAATGGATTGCCTGGGACCGCGTAAGCGTGCTCCGCACGGCCTGTTCACCGGACGCACGTCTGGCCGTGGCACGGCCGACGGTTCGGCTTACCACGAACGGCGCAGCATGGGGCAGGACGCCGTCCGGACCGGCGCGCGCCGTCGAGGTGCCCAGCGGCGTTTACCGGGTGCGAGCACCCGTACAGCCGTCTGGAGGAGATGTGATGACGACGTTGAGCCCACGCGCCCGCCTCGCGGTCGCGACGATGACGACCATGCTGTTCGCGGCCGTCGCGATCGGATACCTCCTGCTGCCGTGACGAGAGCCCGCCGGTTCCGGCCGGTCGCGGGCGACCTCGGCGGACGCCGCGCGCTCAGCGCCACCAGGGACGACGGCGTTGCACGGCCAGCGCCTGGGCGGGGACCACCAGGTCGGCGAGGTGGAGTTCCAGGTGGCGCAGGTGCTCGCCGACCCAGCGGCGGCGGAGGCGCTGCGGCGCGGTGCCGCCGGGCAGGGCGCCGGAGACCTCGCTGCGGTCCGGCGCGGGTGGGGTCAGCGGCGGCGGCATCGGACCGGTGGGGCGGCCGAGCTGGTCGGCCAGGCTCGCGTAGAAGGCGGCGAGCGCGTCGGCGTGGCGGACCAGGGCGTCGCAGTTCGGGTCCGGTGAGGCGTCGCGCGGGGTGAGGTCGTCGAGGGCGTCGGCGGTGAGGCGGAGGCGGACGCCGGCGATGACGAGGCGCCAGAGGTCCTGCCGGTTCATCCGTTTCGAGCCCGGTTCGGCGAGGTAGCCGCGCAGCGCGTCCTCGAGGCGGAAGCCGGCTCCGGCGGCGCGCTGTGCGGGGGCGGGCGGTATCGGGCGCAGCCCCAGTGACCAGGAGACGGCTTCGGACAGGCGTACGCCGCCGTCGCGGAACAGCTCGGCGACGTCGTCACGGACCAGGTCGCCCGCGCCGCGCGGCCACACCAGCAGGCCCGCGACCAGGCTGACAGAGCAGCCGATCACCACGTCCTGGAGCCTGATCAGGCCGAGCGTCCAGCCGGTGGGCGCGAGGATGTTGTAGAGCACCAGGATCACAACGGTGAACGCCGCCTGCCCGGCGACGTCCGGCAGCACGCCCGGGGCGTACGCGACCACGAACACCGCCACCACCAGCGCCGCCCAGTGCGCCTCCGGCGATCTGCCCAGCGCCGGCAGCAGCGCCGCACCGACCGCCACCCCGGCCGCGGTGCCGAGGATCGCCTTGACCGCCATGGTGCCGGTGGACGCGGCGCTGGTGCGCAGCACGCTCAACGCGCCCAGCAGCACCCAGAACCCGCTGCGCACGTCGCTGAGCTGCACGATCATCACGGCGACGGACAGCGCCAGCGCGCCGCGCAGGGCGTTGACGAACCACACCGAGCGCAGGTTGGCGTTGCGCAGCACGATGCCCGCCACGCCGGCCAGGGTGACCAGCCGGGCCAGCGGCGGGCGGTCCGGCCTGGCCAGGCCGTACCAGCGGCGCAGGCTGCTGCCCGCGGTGAGCGGGTCGGCGCCCCGGGTGGCGATGAGCACGTCCGTGGCGAAGGAGTGCACGCAGGTGGCGGTCGTCTGGCCGTAGAAGGCGACGACCAGCTCCATGTCGTCCGCCTCGCCGCGGCCGGGCCGGGTCAGCTGCGCCACGCTGTCCACCCGGGCCTGCTCCAGCGCGACCAGGTCCGGGTCGACCGCCTCGCCGCGCAGCACCGCCGCGGCCTGCCGCAGCACCCGCGCCGACGCCTCCAGCGGGGCGCGCTGGGTCGGCGGCGCGTCGCGCAGGTCGCCGCAGCGTTCGATGCCGTCGGCGACCAGGCCCTTGCACCACTCCAGCTGGCTGACCGCGCCCGCCATCGCCTGGTCGGCGATGACCAGGCCACTCGGCCGGTATGGCGCCGACACGAACAGCGCCATCATCTGATGCGTGGCACCGGACACCGCCGCCCGCAACTCGGGCAGGGCGGCCCGCCGCCCTCCGGCCTCCAGCAGGTCGGCCAGCCCGCTCGCCAGCGTCGCCGTGGCCTGGCGCAGCTCGCGGCCGGCCGAGCGGGGCGCGGTGAGCACCACGGCGATCCCGCCCACGACCGTGGCCAGCACCCAGCCGCTCACCCGCGGTCCGATGACGTGCGCCGGGGCCGCCGCCGAGGCGGCCAGCATGTACGGCAGCATCGCCGCGGCCGCGCCGGAGGCGTCGTTGGGCCCGATCACCGCGGCGAAGTACGAGGTGAACGCGACCAGTGCGGTGGCCACGGTCGCGGCGACCACGGAGGAGCTGACCAGCGTGCCGATCACGATCAGCGCCGCGCCTGCCGCGGTCAGCATCAGGTGCGCCACGGCCCGGTCGCGCCGGGTCCCGCCGAACGAGGCGAGCACCAGGCTCGCGAAGCCGCCGAACGCCGCGAAGGTCGCCACCTGCGGCAGCCGCAGCACCAGCAGGCAGAAGGCGAACACGGCCGGGACCAGCACGGCGGCCCGCACGGCGCGTACCAGCGCCTGCCGGGACCACAACCTGCGCCACCAGGGCTCGGCCACGGCCTGGCGGGTGACCCGGCCGGGTCCGCCCGGCGCCCCGCCCGGCGGACCGGTGGTATGGCCCACCTGCGGCGGCGGCCGGTCCCCGCGCTCGGTCACGCCATCAGCGTCCCCTGAATCGCGGCCCCGCGCGGCCGGTTCGCGCGATGATCGCGCGGTTCCGCTCGATGATCACGGTCTCGTGTCCTGGTCTGCGGCTGGAGTGCAGATCATGACACGAACTCGCGATCAACGCCGCGACCGGCAACCCACAGCTTGGCCGTGACGGGGCTTCGACCGTGACCGTGGTCAGGCGCGGACCAGGGGGGCGACCTCCTGGGCGGCGAACGTCATGAAACCCTCCGGGTCGGGGTCGTCCGGGGTGGGTTGCAGCACGACCGTGTCGGCGCCTGCCGCCGCCCAGGCGCGCACCGCGTCCGCCACCGCCTCGGCGCCCCCGGCCACGCCGTGGCCGTCCATGGTGTCGTATCCCCAGCGCACCCGCTCGGCCTCCATCCGGGACGCGGCGTCGGGACCGGTCGCGCAGTGCAGGTACACCACGATGCGGTGCGGGTCGGTGCGCCCGGCGCGGGCCCGGCCCTCGTCGATCAGCCCGCGCGCCCGGCGTACCTGCGCGACGGTGCTGCCGCCGGTGAGGATGGTGCCGTCGGCCAGTTCGCCGGCCAGGCGCAGCGTGTGGTCGCCCGTCGCGCCGGACAGCAGCTCGGGCACGGCCGGCGGCGGCCAGTCCAGCGCGACGCCGTCCAGCTTCACGTACCGGCCCGAGGCGGTGACGCACTGCCCGGACAGCAGGGCCCGCAGCGCGGTCAGGTGCTCGCGCAGCAGGGTGAGCGGTGACTCGGCGCGCGCGCCGACCTGGCCCATCCAGTCCTGCACGCCGTGCCCGACGGCGATGCGGGCCCGGCCCGGGAACAGCCGGTGCACGGTGGCCAGCTCCATCGCGGTGATGGCGACGTTGCGCAGCGGCACCGGCAGCAGCCCCACGCCCACGGTCAGCCGCTGCGTCCAGGCCAGCGCCGCGACGGCCGTCGTGATGCCGCTCTCCAGGAAGCAGTCCTCCCACAGCCACAGCTCGTCGAGCCCGGCCTCGTCGGCGGCCTGCGCCACCGCCCGCAGCCGCTCCGGCGGCAGCTGCGGCACGAACACCGCGCCCACCCTGGTCGTCGTCTGAGCATCCGATCCGGTCACGTGATCATGCTGCCGTACGCGATGGCACTCCGCCAGCCTGACCCGATGCGGCGCCGCCGACGCGGCCGGGGCGGAAAACCCGCTGCGGGGGCGTGCCCCCCAGGGCTAGCGTCGGCCCTCATGAGCATCCCCCGCGTACGCCCTCCCTTCGACGCCGACGAGCGCACGGCCCTGATGGGCTGGTACGACATGCAGCGCGCGATCGTGCGCTACAAGTGCGAGGGCCTGTCCGACGCGGACGCGCACCGCGCCGTCCTGCCGTCCTCGCCGCTGATGACCGTGGCTGGCCTCGTGTCACATCTGCGCTGGACCGAGCACTGCTGGTTCGAGGTGCTGTTCCTGGGCGGGGCCGCGGACTCGCCGCCGTTCGACCAGAGCGAGGAGGATCTCGACTTCAAGGTGGCCGGCCGCCCGCTGTCCGAGCTGCTCGACGAGTACGAGCAGGCCTGCGCCCGGTCCAACGAGATCATCGCCGCGCACTCGCTGGACGACACCGGCCGACACCCCGACTTCACCTCGGCGCGGGCCAACCTGCGCTGGATGATCATCCACATGATCGAGGAGACCGCCCGGCACCTCGGCCACCTCGACACCATCCGCGAGATCCTCGACGGCGAGACCGGCTACTACTGAGGCCGGGCCGTCCCGGACGGCTCCTCGGCGGCGCGGGCCTCGTCGATCAGCGCCACCCCGCCGCCGCCGAGGCGCAGCTCGCGGTGCAGATCGACGGGGCGCTCGCGCTCGACGACGGTGTGCTCGGCCTCCGGCGCGGAGCAGCGGACCCGCAACTCGCCGTGGGCCACCGCGTCGCCCGCGGTCAGCGCCGTCAGCCGGCCCGCCTCGACCACCGCCGCCAGTGCGGTGACCGTGAGCCGCAGGGTCACCGCGGCGGTCAGCGTGCTCACCGTCCGGCCGTCGACGACCACGTCCACGTCGGCCTCGTACTCCCACGGCATGGTGAAGCCGCGGATGCCCACCTCGCGCCGCAGGCCGGGCTGGGCGTGCGTCTCCCGCGCGGCGGCCAGCAGCGCCGACCGGGTGCGCCACGCGCCGACCAGCAGGTCACTGACCTCCATGTCCAGCAGCTCGGTCACCTTCGCCAGCACCGCGCGGGCCAGCGCGAGCGGGGGTGCCTGCGGCCCCTCGCCGACGACGCCCGCCCCGGCCAGCCGTTCGGCCGCCTGCTCGATCTCGCGGGCGGCCGCACCGGCCTCGCCGGGCAGCAGCTCGCCGAACAGGATGTCGCGGACGGTGGTCACGCGTCCTCCCGGTACTGGTCGGTGCGGTAGCGGGTGCGTACGGTGCGCACCACGACCTCGATCCCGCCCGTGGGCGCGGGCCGCCGTCGCCCCCGGCGCAGCGCGAGCACGGCGAGCAAGGCGAGCAGCAGCAGCGTGAGCAGGCCGCCGATGGTCAGCGCCCGGTTGCGGTCGGCGCCGCGGTCGGGGAGCAGGTCGCTGATCGGCGCGTCCGGGGTGGCGACGGGGAACAGGCAGACCGGGGTGAGGCGCATCGGCGCGGGTGCGGCGTCGGTGGTGTACGCGCTGACCCGCACCGTCCAGGTCGCGTACCCGGACGGCCCGTGCTCCAGCAGCGCGTACTCGCGCAGCGGCGCGGGGCCGACGAGCTGGAAGCCGCCGCCCGTGGTCAGCGAGCCGGGCGGGCAGTGCGCCGTGGCGATGCCGAGGCGCGGCACCAGGCAGACGGCCGAGACGATCCCGGGCACGCACTTGCGCGCCAGAGTATCCAGGCCGAACTCGACGTCCTCGACGGCGACCGGCCGCACCGGCCCGGTGAGGCACACGGCGTACGTGGTGATCCAGCCGGTCGCCCGCAGCGGCTCCTGGCCCCGGGAGAGGCCCGCGTTGACGGCCCAGCCGCGCTCACCGGCCGGGCTGCTGCCGGTCACCACGGCCGCGCCGAAGCGGGTGTGCCACTGCGCCGCGAACCCGCCACCGGAGCGCACCATGCCGGACGGGCACTGGGCCTGCGGCGGGGTCGCCGCACCGTCCGCCGGGGCACTGGCGAACGCCGACGCCGTCAGCTCGCCGCCGGCCACGCATAGGGCGCTGATGCGGAGCGTGCTGGCGGTGCCGCGCTCGTCGAGCACCTCCACGGTCCAGCCGCGGGGCTGCGTTCCGCCGGTGACGGGCAGACCCTGCTGGTCGGCGGGGCGGCTGCCGAGGATCCGGAGACGCGGGTCGGCGCCCCCGTGGCCGCCGCTGAGCAACTGCTCGCCGGGTGCGCAGGAAACGGTGTGGGTCGTCGGGACCCGCCACGGTCCGACCTCGACGGTCCGGCTGCGCACCGTCGGCGTGCCCAGATCGGCTGGCGCGGCTGCAGCGACTGCCACCACGGGCGGCCCGGCAAGGCTCAGCCCGGCCACCGCAAGCAGCGGCAGTGCGGCGCGGAAAAGGGTGAGCGGTCGCATCGCGACCAGGGTCGCACGCGGGCGGCCGTCGTGCTGTCCTGCCGCGGACAGCACGATGTCGCGTCTGCTCGCCGCCCAGACGAGCACCTTCCCACCAAGGACGGCGAAGGAGATCCTTCGCCGGACGCGGCAGGGCGCCCCCGGCGTGCCGAGGGCGCCCTGCCGCGGTTCATCGGCCGAAGACCGCCGCCCGTACCTCGGATGCCGTGCGGGAACCTGACGCGTCCGCGGCGATCAGTGCCACGGCGTCCAGGGCTTTGACCATGTACTGAACGCCCAGCCGGCGCTCGTCCGCCACTCTGCCTTCGGTGATGGAGAGACGTTCGTCGCTCTCCCCGTCACCGTCGGCGGCCGCCAGCGCGGCTTGCATCATGGTGGCGGTCTCGTACCGGTCGAGTTCGCCGGCCAGCTCCCCGGACACGTCGCGAAGGGCGCACCACAGCTCGTCCGGACCCGGCCCGACCGGCAGGTCGGGGAGCTCGAGGTCATCGCCTGGATCATCGAGGGACAGGCCCATCAGCCCGAGCCAGTCGAGCAGCACCTCGCGCGCCTCGGCCCGGACCGCGTCGGGCGAGGTCTGGGCAGCCGCCGCCAGGACCGCCAGTGTCCGTCCGGCCAGCGCCCGCCCCTCCGCGGTGTCCCGAGCGGCATGGAGGTCGGCGAGTTCCGCGCACAGCGCGCCGACGGCCACCAGATATCCGCGGTAGGGCAGTTCCCGTAGCGAGTCGATGACCGACCGGCGTAGCTTGTCGAGTTTCATCCGTCAATCTCCTGAGATGCCGTCGAAGTCGGCCATGGCGGGCAGGGGTTGCGGCCCTCGACCGGTGCCGCGGCCGAAGCCCTGGCTGATGAGCTTCGAGACATACTTGAACGGCCGCCTCTCGATGTCGGGCATGAGGTCCTGGATGTCGTCCATCTCGTCCGTGTCCAGCGAACGGCCGCCGATGAAGCCGAAGGATCCGTTCTTGATACGGCCCCGACCGCGCAGGAACTTGTTCGCATCCTGGTCGCACTTTCCGTCCTTGCATGCTTTCACGGACATCACGAATGCTCGCACGGTCGCGATCTCGCCGCCGAGATCCTGGCGCTGGGCACGCGTGTCAGCGCCGAAGGCCGCGGCGGCGGCCTCGGCGTGGCCCTTGCCGGTGGCGCCGGTGCCCGGTTTGGCCTGGTAGGCGATCACTCCGGCGTCGTTCAGCGCATCGATGAGGTCCTGGTTCACCCGCTTGGAACTGACGAAAGCCACCATTCTCGTCTTGAGCTTGCCGTCGATCCTCACCTCCACAGCCGCCAGCGCGATGGTGTGGTCGGCTCGGCGCCAGCCCGTTCGGTGTTCGAGATAGTCCTCGATGCGGTCGGCCGCATGAGCGAACCAGCGCATCGCGAACGCCGGGTCGTGGGACGCGAAGTTGATGTTCTTCCAGTCGAGCCGAGGCCTGGAGATCCTGGTGTAGGAGGGAGTGCAGCGTCGGCGGCAGACGGGCGGGTCGACCAGGATGGGCATCGCCACCTTGACACGACCGCCGCAGCTGTCGTCATCACAGGGGATCAGGCCGTCCGGATCCGACGAGAGGATCGGGCTGTTGTTGGCGTAGCTGTACCCGTTCATCTGCTGCGGGTCTTCGACGTCGACGAGCGGGTCGACCGTCAGGAACCGGCCGATCGTCGGGTCGTACTCCCGCGCGCCCAGATGGGTCAGGCCGGTGTTGTCGAGCGTCCCGCCGACGTAGCCCCGGTCCAGACCCGAGGGCCAGGTGCCGGTGGTCCCGCCACGCGGGTTTCCGTACGGGTCCTGTCTGCGGATCGCCACGGCCTGGGTCCCGGTGGCGGCGATGGTGATGTTGCTGGTGTTCTGCCGGTCGGCCACCATCCAGGTCAGCCTGTCGGTGACCGACCCGTCGGTGACCCGCTGGGCGATGTTCTTGTCCGCCCAGGTGTAGTAACGGACGCACGAGATGACCGTGTCGCCTGTCTTGTTGACCCGGAACTCCTGGCCGGGCAGGTAGAGCGTGGTGCCGGCTGGATCCTTGCGCAGCAGCCGGTTGCCATCGGCGTCGTAAACGAAGCTGGTGGTGCCGGTGCTGTCGGCGAGCGTGGCCAGCTTGCCCTCGGCGTCCCAGGTGAGCATCTGGCTGCCGGCACCGGTGGAGCAGTTGTTCAGCGATGTCCCGGCCGGTCGGCAGAGCGTGTTGCCGATCGCGTCGTACGTGTAGTTGCCCTTGGTCGCATCAGCCCCGTCGGTGGTACGGCGCATCGTGTGCGGCTGCGGGGACCCGGTGGCAGGGTAGACGTACTTGGTGGTGACGTCGCCGGTGCTCTTGTGCTGAACCTGCTGGGTCCGGTTGCCGCCGGCGCCGACGGTCCAGCTGATCCAGTACTTCTCGGCCCCGCCGAGCACGGCGGTGCTGGTCGGCACGGCTCCGCAGGCGCCCGAGGCGAGCGTCCACGCCTCCCGCAGCCGGTCGAGGTGGTCGTGCGCGAAGCACTGCGTCTCCGCGCCGGCGACCGCGGACTTCTCTTCGATCTGCGTGATACCGCCGGCGTCGTCGTAGTCGAAATGGAGGTCCGACACAACCGTCGGCGCGGTGTCCCGGGTGACCAGCGTCCGGCTCAGCCGACGGGTTCGCTCGTCGTAGTAGTGGCCGACCTGTGCCTGCGGATTGGTGGTCCCGTCCCGCAAGGTGATCACGCCGAGCTCGCCGTACTCGGTGTAGGTCGTCCCCGTCACCAGCCACGACGTCGCTCCGGTGCTGAGCGAGTACGGCTTGCCGGTCGCGGTGTAAGCCGTGGTCAGCGTCTCCCAGCCGAGGCTGCGGGCCGTGTCGCCGATGGCAGGCAGCCGGGTGGTGGCCGGCTCGCCGTTCGCCTTGTACCCGAAGTCGTACACGTAGTCCCCGGCGAGCAGATCACCTTCCGCGCTGGGAATGGTGATGGTCTGCTGGGACGGCTTACCGAAGGCGGAGAGCCCGGTGATCCGCGAGGTGTACGCGGCACCGCTCTCCCCGCCGACGTACCGGGTCGACGACGTCAGCATGCCCTTGGCGTTGGCCAGGCCGTCGTACTCCCACTTGGCGCGGCGGTTGGCCGGAGTGACGCTGCCCTGGTAGAGGCCTGTCTTCCGGCCGTGCTGATCGTAGGTGTAGTGCAGGGTGACGGCCGGAACCCGGCCGTCGGTGATCGTCAGGGTGCGCCCGGCGTCGTCGAAGGTGCTGACCGTCACCCCCTCGTCGGGGTCGGTCACCCGGTACTGACGGCCCCGGATGTCGTACTCGTACGTCCAGGTGGCCGGCTCGGCGTTGACGACCGTCGCCAGCCTGCCCTTGGCGTCGTAGTCGTAGGTCGTGAGGTCGTACGGGGAGGCGGTGCTCGCGCCGTGATGCTGCCAGAGCTGCGTCACCCGGCCCTTGGCGTCGGTCACCCGGGACACCGTGGAACCACCCGCGGGCGGAATGGTCTCGGTGCGGTCACCCGACGGGTAGCGGGTCGACGTCCGCCACAGCTCGTCGAGTTTGGTGAACTGGACCAGTTCCACCGGCCGGCCGGCTCCGTCGTACTCCGTCTTCGTCCAGACCTCGATGTTCTCGAAGTCGCTGGCCGGATGCGGCGAGAAGACGGCCGACGGGGCGGTGGCCACCGGGTAGGGCCCGAATTCCCGCCATTCCCGGCCGGCGCTGTTGTAGAAGGTGTCGGTGATCAATGCGCCCACGGCGCCGTCGGCCTTGACGCTTTGCGTCTGACGTGGACGCATCAGACCGTCGTAGAAGGTGAAGGTACTGATCAGCGCGCCGTTGGGTCCGAGCTGTCGCGTCTCCACCACTGACGGCGCGTTGTTCCGCAGGTTGTAGACGAACCAGGACGAGGGCGTGTTGGCGTGCAGCGACTTGGACCGGCCCGGCCGCCACACCTTCTCCACACGGCCCATCGCGTCGTAGGTGACATCCGTACGCCGGTTGTTCGTGGTGTCGACCTCAGCGGTCACCGCACCCCACGCCGGCTGCACCGTCGTGGTCGTGGTGATGAGGCCGTGCGGTCCGACGACCGTGTTCGCGGTGACCGGCCCGTCCGCGGACGGGGTGTACGACGTCGTGGTCTGCTTGCCGTCCACGTCCCATAGCTCGGTGACCCGGCCGTAGTCGTCGTACGCCGTCCGCTGGACCGTCAGCGGCACGAATGCGTTGTTCACCCAGTCCTTGAGCTGCTCGGTCCGGGTGGCCTCGCCGATCGTCGGCGCGGCGCCCCAAGCCTGGTCGTCATAGGAGGTGCGGACCTCGTCGATGATCTCCGCGGCGGTGAACTGGCGGTTCGGGGTGAGCGCGTCGGCACAGGTCAGAGCCCACCGGCGGACACGGGACTGATGCACCATGAGGTACGCCGACGTGTTGCGGGCGTAATCGGTCACGGTGCACTGTTCGTCACCGGTTTCGGCGAGGTCGCCGAAGTCCGTCACCTTCACCGGCATACCGATGGCGTCGAACTCCTGAGCCGTGCGGGTGACCCGGTCTGGGCGCCCGCCGTCGAGCCGTGTCCACGCCCATGAGTCCGAGACGTTGGTGAAACGTGCGTATGTCGTCTGACCGTCGACGGTCTGGGACGCCGTCGGCGGATCCGAACGCCACGGTTTCTCGACGGTGCCGGCGAGCGGGCTGCCCGCGGGTGAGTCGTAGGTGATCGTCTCGAGCGTGTGCCCAGCGAACTCGTCGTGGTCGTGAACCGTCTGGCCCGGGTACGCCGCGGCGTACAAACCCTTGCTGTCGGTGACGGTCACCGTGTCCGTGCCGCCGGTCGGCGAGGCCTTATCGCCGTGCATACCGCGGAAGAAGCGGGTGTCCGTACGTGTCTGGTCCGCGCCGACGCCGAGGTAGGTCTGCACCGTCTCGTAGCCACGCCACTGGTTCCAGGTGCGGTACTTGTCCTTGGTGAAGGCCGTGTCCTCCGCGTAACGCCAGGCCGCCCCGCCTATGTACTCGTACCGGGTGACCTTGGAGGTGCTCGCCGCGGCACCCTGCAGTACCGTGTCGCTCTCTGCCACCTCGTGCACGACGTACTTGTGGAACCAGTCGGTGATCTCCTGGCCGGGGGTGCCGCCCAGGTCCTCGGGCGCCCAGCGCACCGGATAGCAGCGTTTCGTGTTGGTGTGGGCCGTGGGCAGCGATCCGCGTGCGCACTCCGTCGGCTTGTACGTCACGCCGATGACGCCGCCGGTCTCGGTGGTGATCGCGGCCATCCGGGCCCAGTTCATCGGCCGCAGGCCGTTCTGCAGGGCGGTGTCCACCCGGTTGGGGAGCATCACCGGGTCGAACGTGATGTCCGGGACGGTGACGTTGCCGCCACCGAAGACACCGGCGTGCGCGATCTTCTGCAGCCACATCCCGGCTCGTGTTCCGTCGCCGGGATCGGGGTAGCTGTGCGTGAGCGTCCATCGCTCGACCGGCACCATCTGCGTGGTGCCCGCGTCCCAGATCTCCGTTTGGATCTGCTGGAGCCGACGACTCGACCAGAAGCTCGGTGAGTGGTTGTCGCAAGGCGACGAGGTGCAAGCCAGATCCCACGGGGTGTCAGCCCAGTTGTCGCTGTGCGTCGTGCAGTTGGTCAGGCACCGGTCCCCGGTCGTGAAGTCGACGCGCATCGGAACGGGCTTGGCGGTGAAGACCGTGTCCGTCTTGACCCCGTTGACGAGCGTCCGCTGGTGGGTGCCGTAGTCGATGCGGTCCAGGTAGGCGTCGCGGGTGTAGCTGCGCAGTGTCGTCTCGGACATGCGCTCGCCGTAGCTGTTGGCGTCGCGCCCCCACCAGAGCGACATGGTGTTGCCGTGCGGGTCGACGACATAGTCCAGGTTCCAGCGGTAGGCCTGCATACAGTCCGAGTCCGCGAAGGCGCTCTCATTGCAGGGGTCAGTGGAGTGGTTGCCGTACACCGGCACCGTCTGCACCGAGTTCGTCTCAGGCTTGCCCGCGGTCCAGCCCTGCAGGCGGTTGAGACCGAAGTAGTACTTGGTGCCGTCCGTGCTGGTCAGAACCCAGTATTCGCCCGTGTCACCGGGGTCTCCGCCGTCACCGTTGACCGCCCCGGTCTTCAGTTCGATCTTCGAGCCTTCCTCGCTGCGCCCGTGCCACAGCCCCTGGCTCGCGTTGTAGAACAGCTCGGTGGAGTCGCCCTTCAGCGACATGGTGGCGTTGTTGCCACGCCAGCACATGTCTCCGGTCTTCGTGGTGTTGTTCGGCGAACCGGACATGTCGTCGCTGCAGGAGATGAAGCGCCGTTCGATGAAGCCCGGATCCCAGTCGAAGCCCTCCCCGACCCAGGAGGGCTGGCTGTTCGTCGCCGCGGTCCGGCCGTCGACCGACTGTGAGTTGTAGTTCAGCGTCACGCCTGGCCCGGGGCCGCCCAGCGACGGCGGCACCCGCAGCCCATACGACCAGGAGAAGGCTCCGCCGCTGGTGCCCGCGGTCCAGGTGGACGACGGCTGGAGCGACGTTGCGGAGAAGTCACCGGCACCGGCGGCCGAATCGGTGTCTGCCGACAGCGCGACCACCGTCGCCGCACCGCCGACAGGCACCTGTGCCGTCAGCGTGTCACCGGTCCGCGTGGTGGCCAACGGCTGCGCCGCGCACCGCGCCTGCACCGCCCGGTCGCAGCCCGCCGGCAATGTCTTAAGGCGCAGCCGGTCCGACCAGCCAGCGCCGTAAGCGGCCCTGAAGCCGGTGATGTCGACCGACAGCCGCACTTCAGCACCAATGGCCGCAGTTCCGACCGGGGTGAGGCGCACCAGCAGATCGCGGCCGGCCGCAACCGCCTGCTCCCGATCCAGCACCTCGACGATCATCCGTGCCGGGCTCGTTGTCGCCGACGCGGCCAGCCATACCGGGGCGGCGCCCGCTTTCATCCGCGGAGCAGGCACGGGCAGCGGACCGTCCACTCGCGCCGCGAGACCCGACAGCCGCGCTCTGCCCTGCGGCAGGTCGAGCGTCGTGACGCCCGCCGCCGGCCACGTGGCCACACCCGGCCGGTGCTCAGCCGTCTGCCGACCCGCCTGCGGCCGAGCCACCGAACCGGCACCCACCGCAACGTTTCGCAACGACTGGGTGACCTGTTGCGGCGCCTGCGCCGCAGCCGCGGCCGGCGCCGGGATAAACAGCCCGTAAGTCGCGGCGGCCAAAGCGGTCGCCTGGGCGACCAGCCGAAGACCGCCTCCGCGTACGGTGCCACCACGCCACCAAGTCGACGTCGGTCTGCCCATACCGTGTGCTCGCACCATCGCTCCACTCCCCCGATGCGGCGCGACCGTCCCGCCACCGGGAACGCCACTACTCGCCGCGTATTGGAGAGGCACGGTAGTCGATCAGCAGCGGGCCCATCGTCCCGGTGGGTCGGTGCAATTTGGATGCAAGACGCGACTTCAATATGGACATCGATGCATCAGGCAAGAGCCGCCGAGATCAAACACGGGGCGGTCAGCCGCCGACAAGCAACACGTGAGCCCGCCAGCCGGGAAGTGATCTGCCTCACATGAATGTCAACCGATGTAGAAAAGGGCACCTTCTTCTACGCATAGCGTTAAGAAGGTGCCCTTCCTTTCCGCGGGGCGCCTCGGCGTGGCGGACCGCAGGGTCAGGAGGCCCAGATCTCGAACTCCGACACCTGGGCCGCGGGCCAGCCGGTGTTGGCGGTGAAGTTGAGCCGGACGTGGCGGGTGGAGGTGGCCGGGAAGGTGATGGTGACGCTGTTGCCCGAGGCCGGGTTGAAGGTGTAGCCGGCCGAGCCGACGATCGTGCTGAACGTGGAGCCGTTGGCGCTGCCCTGCACGGACAGGGTCTGCGTGCGCGGGCCCCAGGCCGCGGGCGGCGGCAGCTTGAGCACGATGCGGCTGATCGTGGCGGCCGCGCCGAGGTCCACCTGCAGCCACTGCGGGAAGGCGTTGTTGGCGCTCTCCCAGTACGTGTCGGCGTTGCCGTCGACCGTGTTGGCCGGAACGTAGTTCTGGTTGTAGCTGCTGGCGGTGGCGGGCTTGTTGCGGGCCAGGTTGGACGCGGGGGCCGCGCTGGTGGTGGCCGAGACGGTGTTGGACGGCGCCGACGTGTTGCCCGCCGCGTCCTGCGCGGTGACGGTGAAGCTGTACGTGGTCGACGGGCTCAGCCCGGTCACCGTGTACGCCGTGCCGGTCGCGCCCGCGACCACGTTGCCCGCCTGGCGCACCTGGTAGCCGGTGACGCCGGTGTTGTCGGTGGCCGCCTGCCAGGACAGCGAGACGCTGCTGCCGGTCTGGCCGGTGACGGTCAGGTTGCCCGGCGCGCTCGGGGCCTGGGTGTCGCCCTGCGGCGCGGTGCCGTACACCTCGAACGACGCGCACTGCGCGGCCGGCCAACCGGTGTTGCCGGTGACGTCGAGGCGCACGTACCGCGCGCTCGCCGCCGGGAAGGTGATGGTGACGGTGTTGGCCTGCGCCGGGTCGAACACCCGCCCGGCCGAGGCGGCCAGCGTGCTGAACGTCGAGCCGTTGGTGCTGCCCTGCACGGACAGCGTCTGGGTGCGGGCGCCCCAGCCGGTGGGCAGTTTGAGCACCACCCGGCTGACGGTGGCCGCCGCGCCGAGGTCCACCTGCAGCCACTGCGGGAAGGCGTTGTTGGCGCTCTCCCAATACGAGCCCTGGTTGCCGTCGACGGCGCTGCCGGTGCCGAAGCCGCCGTTGACGCTGCTCGCCGAGGTGGGCTTGTTCAGCGCCAGATTGGTGTCGATCGGCGGCTGCCCCCCGACGACCGGCTGCGTCGGCCGCACGGCCGTGAGCGGGATCTGTCCCTTGAGCATCCTCCCGCCGTCGGCGGTGATGCGCAGGTAGTAGTCGGACGAGCAGACCGTGCCGTCCTCGTCGAGGGTGACGATGCCGGAGTTCGTGGGCACCTGGGAGGCGTTCTCGGCGGTCTTGGCGATCTGGTTGCCCTCGTTGTACTCGTCGAACATCGAGACGTAGAGGCCCTGCGCGCCGACGCGGATCATGTTGTACAGGTGCCGCCAGTAGAAGTCGCCGTGGTAGCGGTGGTGCGAGGACAGGTCGCCGGGCATCACGCAGGGCTGGTAGTCGATGCCCCGGTTGTTGCACTCGGCCTGGTCGGGCACGTTGACGTTGGTGTAGAACCAGTCCAGCCCGTTGAGGTCGCCGGTGCGCCCCACCATCCACGGCGAGATCATGTTGAACGCCGTGTACACGTCGAAGAAGCCGGACCGGGAGTCGTTGATGCCCTGCCGCCAGTAGGTGGGCACGCCGCCGATGACGTAGCAACCCTGGGCCTTGAACCAGTTGACGACCTCCAGGCACGGCGCGGGCGCGAACGGGCGGCCCGGGTCGTTGAAGCCGAAGCCCCAGATGCACACCACCGGCTTGCCGTTCTGGCGCGCGTACGCGGGCGAGGCGGTGTACGCCGACATCTTGGTGGTCCAGTCGGTCTTCAGCTCCGACTGCATGTTGGTCCAGTTGGTGACGTCGTACATGATGTAGAACTTGCGCCCGTACGCCTCGGCGGCGGTGCGCACCTTGGCCGCCATCGCGTCGCGCGTCGGGCCTTCGCCGCCGAACGGGTTGAACCGCTGCAGCGCGGCCGTGTCGCAGCCGTGCTGCTGCATCCACTGGAAGTGCAGGTTCACCGTGGACTGGTCGTAGGACGAGAACAGCTTCGCGGGCTGGCCGCTGCCCAGGTTGGCGTACGCCGTCTGGTATTGCGCCGGGTAGTCGCGCATGTCCGGCCAGGACACGATCGCGTTGTTGCTCGGCGAGGGCGGCTGCCCCCAGTTGTTGCTCCAGTGCCACCAGCCGTTGATCGGCGCGCCGTCGCCGATGGCGGCGAACCAGCCCTGGTAGCCGACCGAGATCTTGCCGACGACGTCGCCGGGCGGGCTGGCCGCGGCGGCCGGGCTCGCCGCCGTGAGGGCTCCCGCGACGGCGCCGCCGGTGGCGGCCAGCGCGGACCCGGACGCCACGGAGGCGACGAACCTCCGCCGGGTTACTGCCATGACGCACTCCCTTTCGTGCACAGCCGGAGGGTGGCGTGGCATGGGAGCGAGACACCCTCCGTCGCCGGACATCGGATGTCCGGCAGCGAACGGGCGGTGAGCGGGACCGCGTCCCCGGGGCGGGGATTGGCAAAACCCTATGCCCACGCAACAGCGGCGGCAAGATGTCGACGGAAACATTTCCAAAATCCGATGGCAACACCCGAGCTTCTCGCCGCCTACATTGCAATCTGTTGCACTGCAGTGGCTTCGGGTGCCCAGAACGAAGGTCCCGCCGCACGGGGCGACGGGACCTGGGCCGGACTGGGCAGAGGTCAGCCGAGCGGCTGCTCCTTCGCCCCGGCGAGGCTGGTGTAGAAGCAGCCGGTGGTGGGCAGGCTGGTCGCGGCCGGCGGGGTGAGGCCGTCGTAGAGCGCCAGCAGGAAGTTCTGCGGGCAGCGGCGGGTGCTGCCGGTGCGGATGCCGAAGTGCAGGTGCGGGCCGGTCGAGTTGCCCGTGTTGCCGGTGAGGCCGAGCTGCTGTCCGGGCACGACGGTCGCCCCGTCGGCCACCGACCACGCCGAGAAGTGGCAGTACGTGTAGACGTTGCCGTCCGCGCCGGTCAGGTTGACGCCCCGGCCGCAGGACGCGTCGTCGATGATCACGACGGTGCCGGAGCGCACCGCGTACGCCGGGGTGCCGGTGCCGACCGGCAGGTCGATCGCCGGGTAGTCGTGGTGCGGGTCGTCGTACTCGCTGCGCGGCAGCGCGCTCTTGGCCAGCGGCAGGGAGAACGCGGAGCCGCCGCTCGTCGAGGTGAGGCGTACGGCGTCGGCGACCACGTACCCGGTGCCGTTGGTCCAGCGGCTCACGCCGACCACGTTGCGGGTGCCCGCGGCCAGGTTGAACGTACCGAGGCTGACCCAGCGGCCGCCGTTGGCGCGCTGGTTGACCACGATCGTCTGGTTGCCGGCGGCGGTGGCCACGACGAACGGGGTGGCGTCGTTGTAGCCGGCGTCGGCCGGATACCAGACCTCGACGGTGTGCGCCCCGGCGGTGGCGATCGTCGCGCTGAACCAGGCGGCGTCGCTGGCCGTGGTGTTCGGGGTGGCGAACCGGTAGTCCGCGCCGTAGCGCTGCGCCGACCAGGCCGAGGTGCCCCAGTTGGCGCTGGCGGTGAAGGCGCCGGCGTTGTCCACGACGGTGGTCGCGGCGGCGGCCGGTGCGGCGGGCCCGAGCAGGATCAGGGCGGCCGCGGCCAGCCCCGCGCTCGCCGAGCGCAGGGCAAGGGGGAGTTTCACGTTCCCTCCACGGGGGGTCAGGGGGATTGCGTGAAACTATTCAACCAACATCGTTTGTATACTGAAAGAGTCCTACATAGATCGCTTACTCTGCCTTCAGGAGCGCGGCGATCCGGTCGGCCGGGTACGGCGTCGCCGTCACCCCGGCGAACAGCTGCCAGTAGAAGTCGTTCAGCTCGGCCGCGACCGGCGCGTACCGGCTGATCATGTCCGCGACCTCCGCCGGGACACCTGCCGGGGCCGCGCCCGCGGCGCAGCGGCGCACGTAGGCGTCGCGCTCGACCGGGCCGCCCTCGTCCGGCACGGCCACCCCGGCCACCCACTGCACCAGCCAGTTCACCAGCCGCATGCGCGCGTACGCCGCGTCGTGCGTCTCGTTGCGCTCCAGGAACGCCCGCTCCGCCTCGGACAGCTCGAAGCGGTCCGACACGGCCAGGCCAAGGTCACCGAGGTAGACCTCGACGCCGTCGGTCAGCAGGTTGCCCAGGTGCGCGTCGAAGTGGTGCAGGCCCGCCGCCCGCAGCCCGGTCACCGCGTCCAGCAGGCCGCGCTCCAGCATCCGGCACGCGGCGAGCAGCTCCTCCCCGCCCGCCGCGACCGGCCCGGCCAGCCACTCGTCGAGCCGGTGCGGCACGTGCTCCAGGCACAGCACGAGGGTGCCCGAGGCCGCAGCCAGCGCCTTCAGCCGCCGCCGCACGCCCGAGGCGCCGCCCCAGAATGCCGTCTCCGCGTCGACGTCGACGGACCGCGACGGCGGCGGCCCCGGCAGCACCCGCCAGTGGTGCAGCAGCGGGAACACCGCCGTGCCACCGGCGACCACCGCGGCCGTGCCCATGAGACTCGCCTGCAGCTCGCGCCACGCGCCGAAGCCGGGCGAGCCGACGCCGTACTGGCAGTGCGGGGGCAGGTCGAACAGGTTCGCGGTGCTGCGGACATGCTCGGGCCGCAGCTCCAGGTCGGTGAGCGGGATGCGCTTCACGAACACGCGGACCCCGCCGACCTCCAGCGCGCAGGTGGTCCCGCCGATGCTGGTGGCGGCGGTCCCGGCCGCGGCCAGCCGCGCCGTCAGCTCGGCGTCGCCGAGCCGCGCCAGCTCCGCACCGACCAGGCGATGCCGTGTGAGACGCGGGTCCCGTCCGGACAGGACGTCGTCTCCCCCGCCGTCCGGGCGGAGGTCCGTGGCGCCCATGGTCACTCCCGCTCGTCGGCGAAGGTCTGCCCGCGCGCCGCCAGCGTCTCGCGCAGCACGCGGATCGCCTTCGGCCCTACGCCGTGCAGCTTGAGCAGCTCTTGCGCGCTCAGCGCGGGGAACTGCGCGAGTCTGGTGTATCCGGCCTGGGCGAACGCACGGGTGGCGGGGCTGCCGATGCCGCGGGGGAGAGCGTCGTCGTCGGTCACGCACCCGATGCTAACCCGCGAGATCATCCGACTTGCCAGGCACATGGGCGTATCTTGACCGCGTTTTCGCCCGTATGCCTGGCAAGTCGGATGATCGTGGCCGGGGCGGGGCGATGATGGTGGCGTGGAGACGATGGCGGCGTGGGAGGTGGCGCGGCCGGGGCCGATCGCGGGGCGGCCGCTGCGGGCGGTGCGGCGGGCGGTGCCCGCGCCCGCCCCGGACGAGCTGCTGGTACGCGTACGCGCCTGCGCGGTGTGCCGCACCGACCTGCACGTGGCGGAAGGGGATCTGCTGCCGCACCGCAGCCCGGTGATCCCGGGGCACGAGGTGGTCGGCGAGGTCACCGCCCTCGGCGAGCGGGTGAGCGGATGGGCCGCCGGCGAGCGCGTGGGCATCGCCTGGCTGCGCCACACCGACGGGACCTGCGTGTACTGCCGACGCGGCCAGGAGAACCTCTGCCCGGCCTCCCGTTACACGGGCTGGGACGCCGACGGCGGCTACGCCGAGTACGCCGTGGTCCCGGCCGCCTACGCCTACCGGCTGCCCGCGGGCTACGACGACGCGCACCTGGCACCGCTGCTGTGCGCGGGCATCATCGGCTACCGCGCGCTGCGCCGGGCCGAGCTGCCGCCCGGGGGCCGCCTGGGCATCTACGGCTTCGGCGCCTCGGCGCACCTGACCGCGCAGGTCGCCCTCGCCCAGGGCGCGACCGTGTACGTGATGACCCGCTCGGCCGAAGCACGCGAGCTGGGGCTGCGCCTCGGCGCGGCGTGGGCGGGCGGGGCGGACGAGCGGCCGCCGGCGGCGCTGGACGCGGCGATCCTGTTCGCGCCCGTGGGCGACCTGGTGCCGCCGGCGCTGTCGGCATTGGACCGGGGCGGCACGCTCGCGGTGGCGGGCATCCATCTCAGCGACATCCCGGTGCTGAACTACCAGCGGCACCTGTTCCAGGAGCGGCAGCTGCGCAGCGTCGCGGCGAACACCCGCGACGACGGCCGGGAGTTCCTGGCGCTGGCCGCGGCGCACCCGCTGGCGGTGACGGTGACGCCGTACCCCCTGGACCGGGCGGACGAGGCGCTGGCGGACCTGGCCGCGGACCGGGTGGAGGGCGCGGCGGTGCTCATACCCTGACACTGGTTTGCGGAACTGTGCAAGCGGAGGCCGCACGGAAGTATATTTCTTGCGGACGTGTCGTCCAGTTCATACGCTGGCGGCCGTGTCAGACGTGATCGCACAAGCCACGGGGCTCGTCAAGACCTACCCGCCGCGCGACCGGCGCTCCTCCCCCTTCACGGCCGTGAACGGCATCGACTTCACCCTGCGCCGGGGCGAGGCGTTCGGCTTCCTCGGGCCCAACGGCGCGGGCAAGTCCTCCACCATGCGGATGATCGCCTGCGTCTCCCCGCCCACCGCCGGGACGCTGCGCGTGCTCGGCATGGACCCGGCCGCCGACGGACGGCGCATCCGCGCCCGCATCGGCGTCGTGCCGCAGGACGACGCCCTCGACAGCGAGCTGAGCGTGCGGGAGAACCTGCTCGTCTACGGCCGCTACTTCGGGCTGCCCCACCAGGTCGTCGCCGAGCGCACCGCGGGCCTGCTCGACTTCGCGCAGCTGGCCGAGAAGGCCGGCGAGCGCGTCGAGGCGCTGTCGGGCGGCATGCGGCGGCGGCTCACCATCGCCCGCTCGCTGATCAACGAGCCCGAGATCCTGCTGCTGGACGAGCCCACCACCGGCCTCGACCCGCAGGCCCGGCACGTGCTGTGGGACCGGCTCTTCCGGCTCAAGCAGCAGGGCGTGACCCTGGTGCTGACCACCCACTACATGGACGAGGCCGAGCAGCTGTGCGACCGGCTGGTGGTGATGGACGGCGGCCGGATCGTCGCCCAGGGCTCCCCCGCCGAGCTGATCGCCGCTCACTCCACCCGTGAGGTGCTGGAGCTGCGGTTCGGCATCGGCGAGCAGGGCGCCGCGGTCGAGAAGCTGCGCCAGGCCCGCACCGGCGACCGGATCGAGGAGCTGCCCGACCGGCTGCTGTGGTACACCGCCGAGGGCGACGCCGCGCTGGCCGCCGCGCACGCGATCGGCCTGTCGCCGGTCACCGCGCTGGTGCGCCGGGCGAGCCTGGAGGACGTGTTCCTCGCGTTGACCGGCCGGACGCTGGTGGACTGATGACGACCACCGCCGTCGCGCCGGGCATGGCCCTGCGCTTCTACCGCTATCTCTGGCTGCACTACCGGCGCAACTGGAAGGGCACCATCGTCATCAGCGTGGCCAACCCGCTGCTGTTCCTGGTCGCGATCGGCGCCGGGCTGGGCACCCTGGTCGGTTCCGGCAACGCCACCCTGGGCGGGGTGAGCTACCTGGCGTTCTTCGCCCCCGGCATGCTCGCCGCCGCGTCGATGCAGAACGGCATGATCGAGTCGGCGTTCCCGGTCAGCTACCACCGCATGCCCGGCCGGGCCTACCCGGTCGCGGTGGCGACGCCGCTCGAACCGGTCGACGTGCTGCACGGGCACGCGCTGTTCATGGCCGTCAAGGTCGCCATCGGCGCGGCCGCGTTCTGCGCGGTGATGTTCGCGTTCGGGGTGGCGGCGTCGCCGCTGGCCCTGCTGGCGCTGCCCGCCGCGACGCTCACCGGGTTCGCCTTCGCCATGCCGGTGACCGCGTGGGCGGTGACGCTGCCCGACGTACGCCCCGTGCAGACGCTGTTCAAGTGGGTGGTGATGCCGCTGTACCTGTTCTCCGGCACGTTCTTCGCCACCGCCCAGCTGCCGGAGGCGCTGCGGCACCTGGTCGCGCTCACGCCGCTGTGGCACGGCGTGCAGCTGTGCCGCACGCTCACCCTCGGCACCGCCACCTGGGCGGGCAGCCTCGGGCACGTCGTCTACCTGTCCGTCATGGCGCTCGCGGGCTACCTCGTGGCCCGGCGCAACTTCCGCCGCCACCTGCGCCCGTGAGAGGGGCCGTGATGCCCGCAGCACACCTGATCGTCCTGCGGCACCTGTGGGTGCTGCGCAAGGGCCGCCCGTGGAACCTCGCCGTCAACGGGGTCTTCGAGCCGTTCCTCTACCTGATGTCCATCGGCGTCGGCATCGGGCAGCTCATCGAGGGCGGCTCGGCGACGTACGCGGCGTTCGTCGCCCCGGCGCTGCTGGCCACCTCGGCCATGAACAGCGCGATCAGCGAGACCACCGGGTCGGTGTGGTGGCGGCTGCGCTTCGAGCGCTTCTACGACGCGATCGTCACCACGCCGCTGACGGTGCGCGACATCACGTACGGCGAGATCGCCGCGTCGGTGCTGCGCGGCACCCTGTCCGCGGCCTGCTTCCTCGTCGTGATCGCGGGGTTCGGGATGGTGCGCTCGTGGTGGGCGCTGCTCGCACTGCCCGCCTGCGTGCTGATCGCGTACGCCTTCTCGGCCGCGGGCATGGCCGCGATCACCGTCATCCGCGAGTTCCACCACCAGCAGTACCTGCAGCTGGTGATGCTGCCGATGTTCCTGTTCGCGACCACGTTCTACCCGCTGTCGGTGTACCCGGAGGTGCTGCGGCCGGTGGTCGCCGCGCTCCCGCTCTACCAGAGCATCGAGCTGCTGCGCGGGCTCACCACGGGGCGGCTCGGGCCCGGCATGCTCGTCGCGGTGGGATACCTGCTGGTGATGGGCCTGGCCGGCGGCTGGATCGCGTCCCGGCGGCTGTCCCGGATGCTGTTGCCCTGACCGGCACCGGGGACCGTCCACGCCGGCGGGTCCCCGGCGATGTATCCAGCGGCCGCCCGCCGCCTCCTCTCCCCTGTCGGGGCCGGTGACCGCCGCCCCGGGGAAGGTGGCACGAGGTGACCGGTCAGCAGTGGACCAACGATCGCGCGGCCTGGCTGCGCCACTTCTCGGACGCGCTGGTCAGCGGCGACGGCGCGGAGATCGAGGCGGCCGTCGCCGCCGCCGCCGCCGCGGCCACGGGCGCGGACCAGGCGGGGGCGCGTGCCGCCGGGTACGCCGCGGCCAAGCGGCACCGCGACGCCCGCGGCAGCGGGAGCCGCGCGGCATCCGCCGCGGGCGCCGGGACCTCCGCGGCCTCGTCCGGACCGCCCCGCACCTCGCCGGGCACGGCCCGCACCACGACCGGGTCGGCCGGCGGGGCGGGGACCACGACGGCCTACCGGCCCGCGGGCGCCCCCGCTGACGCGCCGTACTGGTCGCAGGAGCTGGCGCAGCGGCTGATGACCATCCCGGCGCGGTGGGGCTGGCAGGCCGCCGAGGTGGCCGTGGCGGCCGAACCGGAGCTGCCCGAGCCCGGCGAGCGGCCGCTGTGGCAGGAGCCGCCCCGGCCGGACAGCTCCGCGCTGCGCGCCGCCCGCGCCAAGGCCCGGTCCAAGCTGGTCCTCCGGCTGTGCGCGCTGGCCTTCCTGGCGGTGGCGTACACCGCGTACCAGGAGCCGATCCAGGACACGCTCGACGACCTGGGCGACGACGGGCGCAAGGTCGCGCTGGCCGTGGCGGTGCTGGCGGGCGTGATGATCCTGGCGGGGCTGTCCAACGCGATCGGCGGCCTGCGTTACGCCACCCGCGCCATCGCCGACTTCGAGCAGCCCTACCTCGCCTACCGGAAGTCCGAGCTGGACCGGCACCGGCAGGCCGAGCGGGGCTGGAACGACGCCGTACGCCGGCTGCGCGAGGCGGAGGCGCAGGCCGCGCGGGAGGCGACCCGCCGCGCGGCGGGGCCGCTGTGGTATCCGGTGCACCCGCTGTCCGAGCCGACCCGCATCGACGTGTTCGGCGGCGACCCGCACCGCAACGGCTGGGCCAGCCTGCTCACCACGCTCGGCGCGTCCCTGGTCGCCAAGGACCAGCGGCTCACCGTGCTGGACCTGACCGGCCAGGACGTCGGCGGCAACCTGGCCCAGGTGACCCGGTCGGCGGGCCGCGGGGCCCGGCTCACCGACCTGCGCGCCGACGGTGTGCCCGGCCTGGACCTGCTGCACGGGCTGCGGTCCGCTGAGGTGGCGCAGACGCTCGCCGACGCGCTGCGCAACCAGGAGCAGGGCGACCATCGGCAGGAGTGGGCGTTCACCGTGGACGCGCTCGGCCGGGCCGCCGCCGCGCTCGGCGCCCGCCTCACCTTCGCCCGGCTGGCCGCGGCGGTGCAGGTGCTGCGGCAGAACCCGGCTCCGGACCTGCTCACCGCCGACGAGGTCGGCGTGCTGGTCGGGCAGGTCGGCGAACTCGACCGGGGCGACTGGAGCGCCCGGCAGCTGATGCTGCTCCAGTCGCAGCTGGCCATGCTCGACCGGCTCGCGCCCGCGACCGGCGGGGGCGGCACCCTGTGGTCATCCGACCAGGTCACCATCGTGTCCACGGCGGGCGGCCACGACGAGCGCAAACATCTGGTCGACCGGCTGCTGGTGCAGCTCGCCGAGCGGGCCATGGCCGACGGGCGGCTGACCGGGTTCCTCATCGTGGCGGGCGCGGACCACCTCGGCGCTGCGGCGCTGCAGCGGCTGTCCAGCCAGGCCCGGTCGGCCGGCGTACGGCTGCTGCTCATGATCGACCAGCCGCAGGGCGACCTGGAGCGGACCGCGGGCACGGGCGGCGTGGTGTGCCTGATGAAGATGTACAACCACCGCGACGCGGCGGTCGCCGCCGAGTTCATCGGGCGCGAGCACCGATTCGTGCTGCACGCGGTCACCCGGCAGGTGGGCCGGTCGTTCTCGGACGGCGGCGGCGACAGCTTCGCGGCCAACACCGGCCACAGCGACAACACCAGCCGCCGGTCCGGCGGGCGTCCCGGCAAGGACACGGGGCTGTCGGACTCACGCGGTCACGTGTGGACCGGCACCCGCAACTGGTCGGCCGGCGAGAGCATCAGCACCTCGACCAGCTCGCAGCGGGTGTACGAGTTCACCGTCGACCCGCAGGAGGTCCTCAACCTGCCGGAGACGGCGTTCTTCCTGGTGGACAACTCCGGCCACGGGCGGCAGGTGGTGCTCGCCGACAGCAACCCGGGCATCTGCCTGCTGGACCGGGTCTCCCTCGCGCCGAAGGCACGGTGACGACGTGTTCGGCGACTTCGACCTGCACCGGCTGACCCGGCTGCCCCGCCCGCCGCGCGAGCGCCGCGACGACGCCGAGGGCCGCCGCGATGAGCTGGGCCCGCTCGCCGCCTCGCTGGCGGGCGCCCACCCCACGCTGCTGGCGGCCGGGCCGGACGCGCGGCTCGCGACGGCGTGGCTGCGGGTGCCGCACGATCCCCGGCTGCACGTGGTGCTCGGCGGGCGGCCCGGCTTCCCGCCCGCGACCGGCGCGCCGCCGGGCACCGGCTCCGGCCGGGCGCACCCCGTGCTGTTCCCGCCCGGCGCGGAGGCGGCCCGGCTCGCCCCGGCGGAGCTGGACGTCCTGCTGGGCCTGCTCCCGCACTGGGTGCCGTGCGCGGCGTGGCCGGACGCGCTGTGGGCCCCGGCGGACTCGGCGCGGGAGCGCCCGCAGCTGCGCCGCGGCTCGTTCGACCAGCACGTCGGGCACCTGCCGGGATCGTTCGGCTGGCTGGTGCTGGCCCGGCCGCTGCCGCCCGCCGAGGTGAAGCAGGAACTCGACCGGCTCGTCGCGGGCATCCTGCCGCTGACCCGCGGCGAGGTGGGCGAGGAGAAACGCATCCAGCTGGAACGCGCGCAGGCCCGCCACCGCGAGCTGAGCCGCGCCCAGCACGGCGGGGCATGGCACATCCAGGTGCTGGCCGGCGGGGTCGGCGAGCCGGCCGCGGCGGCGGTCGCGGGTCTGCTGTGCGCGGCGGCCGAGCTGGACGGGCTGCCGTACACCCTCGCCCCGGCCGGACCCGCCGCGCTGCTCGCCGGGGCGGTACGCGCCGGAGCCGGGTTCACCGCGGGCACCGAGCTGCTCGCCGCGCTGACCCGGCCGCCGCGCCGGGAGATGCCCGGCCTGCACCTGGTCGAGCCGCACACGTTCGACGTCACCGCGGAGCGGCGGGAGGGGCCCGGCATCGGCGTCGGGCAGGTGCTGGACGAGGGCGGACAGCCCGCCGGGGAGCTGACGGTGCCCCGCGACGTGCTCAACCGGCACACCTTCGTGTGCGGCGCGACCGGCGCGGGCAAGTCGCAGACCGTACGCCACCTGCTCACCGAGGCGACCCGGGCGGGCCTGCCCTGGCTGGTCATCGAACCGGCCAAGGCCGAGTACGCCCGCATGGCGGCCCGGCTGGCCGAGCTGGGCGGCGAGGTGCTCGTGCTCAAGCCGGGCGAGCCGGGCGGCGTGCCCGCCGGGTTCAACCCGCTGCGGCCGGCGCCGGACTTCCCGCTGCAGACCCATGTGGACCTGGTGCGCTCGCTGTTCCTGGCCGCGTTCGAGGCGCAGGAGCCGTTCCCGCAGCTCCTCGCCGCCGCGCTCACCCGCAGCTACGAGGAGCTGGGCTGGGACCTGACCCTGGGCGCGCCCGCCCACCCCGGCCCGGAGCCCCGCTACCCCACCCTCGGCGACCTGCAGCGCGTCGCCGAGTCGGTGGTGGACGAGATCGGCTACGGCCGCGAGGTCACCGACAACGTGCGCGGCTTCATCAAGGTGCGGCTGGGCAGCCTGCGCCTGGGCACCACCGGCCGGTTCTTCGAGGGCGGCCACCCGCTGGACTTCGCGCTGCTGCGCGCCCGCAACGTGGTGATGGAGATCGAGGACGTCGGCGACGACGCGGACAAGGCGTTCTTCATCGGCGCGGTCCTGCTGCGGCTCACCGAGCACCTGCGGGTGCTGGCGAAGCAGGCCGGAGGGCGTCGCATGCCGCTGAGCCACCTCACCGTGATCGAGGAGGCGCACCGGCTGCTGCGGCGCACCGAACCCGGCGCGGCCGGACCCGCCCGGCACGCCGTCGAGGCGTTCGCGTCCCTGCTCGCCGAGGTGCGCGCGTACGGCGAGGGCCTGATCGTGGTCGAGCAGATCCCGAGCAAGCTGGCCGTCGACGTCGTCAAGAACACCGCGCTGAAGATCGTGCACCGGCTGCCCGCCGCCGACGACCGGGAGAGCGTCGGCGCCACCATGAACGTCGACGAGGACCAGTCCCGCCAGATCGTCAGCCTGCCCCCCGGCCGGGCCGCGGTGTTCGCCGACGGCATGGACCGGCCGCTGCTGGTGAGCCTGGCCGACGGCAGCGACGTCGAGGAGCGCCCGCACGACACCACCGGCCCGGCGGCGCTGCTGTCCGGGCGGCGCTCGCCGACCTGCGGCCAGGAGTGCCACGCGCGGGCCTGCACGCTGCTGGACATGCGCACGGCGCAGCGCCTGCTGCGCCGGCACCCGTGGCTCACCCTGTGGGCCGAGGCCGTGGTGGTGGCGCACCTGGCCGGGCACCGGCCGCCCTCCGCCCACCCGGATCAGCTGCTCCAGCTCGCCGTCGAACCGACCCGGGAGGTCGACTGCGCCATCTCGCACGCGGTGGACGGCGCGGTAGCCGTGCGCACCGCCGCGCTGCGACCGGGACACTCGCCCGACGGCCTGGCCGGTCACTGCGTGGACGCGCTGCGGGCGGCGCTGACCGGCACACCCGTGGCCGGGCTGTGCGCCGCCGACGACTACGCGCACCTGGCCGCCGTGTACCGGTGGGTCGGCATCAAGGCGTACCTGGAGGAGGGGCCGGCCGACGGGCCGCGCGATCCGCGCACGGGCGCCTGGGAGCGCGACACCGGCCGCCGCATCCCCGGCGAGACCCGCCGCGAGCAGCGCGCGGCCGTGATCGCGCTGCGCGACCTGGCGCACGCCGACGTGGCCGCGTGCGACCTGGTGGCGTACGGGGCGCTGCGGCCCAGCGCGCTGGAGACCGCGCTCGGCGCGACCCGCACCGACCCCGCCTGGACCCGGCACGTCGAGCTGGCGCTGCCCGTGCTGCTGGACGCGGCATGGCTGCCCGACCTGCTGTCCGGCCGAGGCCCCGCCGCACCGCCCGGCGATCAGCCCGGCGCCACCGATCCCGCACCGGCCACCCAGGGAGAGCACCGTGAATGAGGTACCTCGCCGCCCCGCCGACAACCCCGCGCAGAAGCCACCGCCGGTCCCACCGCCCGACAGCTCGGCCTGGAACAACCGCAACGAGCAGAACCGCGCCGCGGACGCGGCCAAGCAGCCCGATCCGAGCTGGGCCCGGGTCGACGGGGCGAAGCCGATCGGGCAGGCCCGCGCCGACCTGTCCGCCGCGCTGGCCGACAAGGGGATCCGGAACGTGCTCCCGCCCGACGCGGCGGCCCGGCCCGCCGAGCCGCGGCTGACCGTGGAGCAGGTCCGCGGGGCGTGCGACGCGGCCGGGATGAGCCGCAACGCCGTCAACGACTTCCGTGCCTACCTGCGCGAGCATCCCGACGCGGCGATGCAGATCGGCAAGGACATGCCGACCGCCTCGACCATCCTGGCGTTCGCCCGGCTGGGCGACGACCCGCGCGACCGACAGCCGACGCCCGCCGTCGACCAGGCCATCCACAAGGCGCTGAATATTCCCGAGGGCCGCTACGTGCCGCAGGACCGGCTCGACCAGCTCGCCCGGCAGATCCGCGACGACCCGGACGGGCTGAAGGCACGCGGCCTGACCGGCGACCAGATCAACAAGGTGGGCGGTTTCCTCGACAGCACCGGGCGTCACGCTGTCCCCCACGGCAGTCAGGAGCAGCTGGTCATGGATGGCACGGGCCGGATGGGCACCAAGGAGGACGCGGCGCGGCACGAGCGGCAGGAGCGGATGGCGGCCGTCGCCGAGTCACCGCTGACCGTCTCCATCAGCAAGTGGATGGGCCTGGACGACCAGCGCGCGTACGCCGCCGGCCGGATCGCGAGCCTGGTGACCGACATGGCGGGCGCGGCCGTGCCGCACGTCTACGAGCAGCGCGCCCGGCACGAGGCGGCGCGGGCGACCCCGCGCGGTCCCGAGATCGGGCTGGTCGAACCGCCCCGCGGGGCGAAGGCGCCGGGCGAGCGCGCGGCGCCGGCGGAACTGCCCGGCTTCGTCTTCCGGGAGCCCACGGCGACGCCGCAGCCGGGTGAGTACCGCACCGCGCCGACCGAGCCCCGCGGCGTGCTCGGCGAGCAGAGCATGGCCTTCGCGTACGGCAGCAAGGGCTGGAACCTGCTGGACGGCCCCAGCGGCCAGGCGGGCCACCGCTGGAACGCGCCCGGCATCGACGCGATCGCGTTCAAGGCCGAGGGGGGCAAGCTGGAGGTGCACCTCGTCGACAACAAGAACCTGCGCAGCGAGCGGCCGGTCACCAGCTCTACCGCCCTCACGGACAACCTCGCCACGAACCTCGGCAAGGTGTCGCAGGAGATCGCCGGGTCCCGCTACGACGACGTCCCGCACATCGCCGAGCTGCGCCAGACGATCGCCGACGCGCAGGCGGCGGCCGCGGCCAGGCAGCCCATGCCGCCCAACGTGACGCTCGTGATCACGACATACGGCGGAGGCCGGTCCGACGGGGTGGCCGGGAAGCTGAAGGGCTTCGAGGTCAACCCACCGGACCGGCAGTGACGGCACCGGACGGCGACCGGGTCAGAGCGGGATGCCCTTGCCCTTGCTGCCGCGGACCGACTTCTTCACGGTCTTCTTGCCGAACGAGATCGCGCAGCGCACCGCGTGGTCGCCCGACGCCCAGGTGTCCTTGTCGCGGACCGAGGCGATGCCGCCGTAGTAGAGCGTCTGGTTCACGCTGACGCCGACGAACTTGGCGGTGAGCTTGTCGCACTCGCGGTGGATGCGGTTCCACTGCCGGTCGGACGTCGGGTACGGGCTGGTGGCGGTGTCACGGAAGACGCCCACATACTCCGCGTGGTGCGCCTTGCTGCACGGCACGTCCTCCATCTGGGAGATGTCGTCGCCGGTCTTGTGCACGAAGACGCAGCCGGCCAGCAGCGCGGCCGGGATGGCGCCCTTCAGGCTGCCCGTGCGGGTGGTGAAGCTGCTGTCGTCGTCGGCGGTCTTGATCTGGGCGACCTCGCAGCGGAACCAGCGGGCGCCGCTCTCCCAGGTGCCGGTGCGCGGGAACGCCACCCGCAGCTCCAGCCGGGCCTCGCCCCACGGGCGGCCCAGGTAGACCTTGGCCTTGGCGTCGCACTCGGCCAGGGCCGCGGCCTTCTGCGCCGGGCCCGGGTACTTGTCGGTCTTGACGGTGCCCACGTGCACGACCTCGCCGTAGTGCGTCTCCGCGCAGTCGACGATCGGCGCGCTGCGCATCGCCACCTCCGTCGGGGCGCCGCCGAGGCACTCGCCCACCTTCGGCTCCCAGCCCGTGACGGCGGCCATCTTGGCCCAGTCGTCGACGAGCTTGCCGTCCGCCTGCGACGGCAGGCCGGGCGCGCAGCCCGCCAGCGCCAGATTCGTCAGCAGTGCGGCCAGCACAGTGCCGGCCAAAAGGCGTCCCCGCATCGCCAGTCCTCCCAGGTCGTAGCCTGGGCGATGGTATGCGATCTTGAGACGCCGCAGATCAGCCGAACGGCCAGAACAGGGCTCACGCCCCGCCCGGCCGCAGCTGGAAAGGTTAGGAAGGGCACCTTCTACTACGGAAAACGATAAGAAGGTGCCCTTCCTTTCGTCAGGAGAGGGTTGCCCGGTCGGGCTGTCCGCATCCCCGCCATTGACGGATAGCCGTGCCATTCGGTATCCGCGCGCGGACCGACGGTGCGGCTGTCCGGATGCCGACCTTCGCTGTGCCGGGGTCCACCGCGACCGGACCATGGTGTCCACGCCGAACGAGGTATGGAGATCACCATGGCAGAGCGGCCCCGCACCACCCACCGCGTGTCACGCCTCGCCGCGGCGTGCGCCGCGCTCGTCGCCACCACGCTCGCCGCCGGGCCACCGGCCGCGTCCGCCGGGCCGCTGCCGTGTCTCGCGCCCACCAGCGCGACCCTCAACGATGAGGGCGCGGTGCTGAAATGGCAGCTCGCGACCTATCGTGTGACCACGCGCAGCAACTTCTGGTCGGTCGTGGCCACCCGCGGCTCGCAGGGCTGGGACTCGGACATCGCACTGTTCGGGCCGGACGGATGCCTGCTGGGCGAGAGCCGGCAGGGCGACTTCATCCCCGCCGACTGGGTCGCCTTCGACAACAACTCCGGGCGCCTGCCCGTCGGCGCCTACGCGACGCGGGTGCTGAGCCACTCCGGCAACACCAACCCGGTCAAGTACAACGTCCAGTTCGTCGCGGGCGGGCGCACCCTGTCGACCTCCACCCCGGCCGTCGACCAGCCCATCGGCGCGAGCTATCTCGACTGGACCGTCGACATCCGCGACGTGTATCTGTCGAACACGGCCACATACACGTTCACCGCGACCGGCGGGTTCAGTTCGCTGCACCTGCTCGGCAGCAGCGCCACCGATCCGGCGACCTGGGCGCGGACCCGCGGCACGGCGGTGGCGTCCGCGTCGACGCCGTTCTACGACCTCGACCGGCCGCAGACCGTGACGCTCACCTTCCGGCCCGCGCAGTCCGGCTGGTACGGCGCGCTGTTCGTGCGTGACGGCTGGTGGGGTGCGCCGGTGACGGTCCGGGTGGCGGCGGCCTGACCGCCTGGCCGCTTCTCGGGTTGAAACGGTTCATCGACGGGTCTAACATCGCTCACGGGAGCAGGGCACGCTACCGCGAACCACGCCAACCGGATGCACGGGCATGCATCGACCGGTCGGCCGCGATCTCCGTCCCTCCTTTCTCGGGAGCACACAGATGCCCACACGTACCCGACGGCGCCTGGCGATCCTCGCCGGCGCCACCGCAACCGCCCTGACCGCCGGCCTGATCGCGGCGGTCAGCGCCCAGGCCGCGGCGGGCTGCCGCGTCGACTACGCCGTCACCAACCAGTGGGGCGGCGGCTTCGGCGCCAACGTCACCATCACCAACCTCGGCGACCCGGTCAACGGCTGGACCCTGACCTGGAGCTTCACCGGCGGGCAGGTCATCAGCCAGCTGTGGAACGGCACGCACACCCAGTCGGGGGCGGCCGTGTCCGTCCGCGACGCCGGCTACAACGCGCCCATCGCGACCAACGCGAGCACCGCGTTCGGCTTCAACGCCAGCTGGAACGACGTATCGAACCCGGCCCCGGCGAGCTTCGCGCTCAACGGCACCACCTGCACCGGTGCCCCCGCGCCGACCTCCGGCGCGCCGTCGCCGTCGGCCAGCGCGTCACCGCAGCCCTCGGCATCGCCGTCGGCCTCCCCGTCACCCTCCGCGCCGCCGTCGCCGAGCCCGTCCGGGCCGCCGCCGTCCGGCGCGAAGCAGATGGAGGACCTGAACCGGGGCCTGGTCAGCGTCCGCTCCGGCAGCGGCAACCTGGTGTCCTGGCGGCTGCTGGGCACCGAGTCCTACAGCACCGGGTTCAACCTGTACCGGGGCGGCACCAAGGTGACCGCCTCCCCCATCACCAACTCGACGAACTACCTGGACAACGGCGCGGCCGCGGACGCGTCCTACACCGTGCGGGCCGTCGTCGGCGGCGTCGAGCAGGCCGCGTCCGGGGCGTCGCTGCGCTTCACCGGCGGCAACTACCTCGACGTGCCGATCTCGGCTCCGGCGAGCGGCTACTCCGCCAACGACGCGTCGGTCGGCGACCTCGACGGCGACGGGCAGTACGAGATCGTGCTCAAGTGGGACCCGGACAACGCCAAGGACAACTCGCAGTCCGGGGTCACCGGCAACGTCTACGTCGACGCGTACCGGCTCAACGGCACCCGCATGTGGCGCATCGACCTGGGCCGCAACATCCGGGCCGGAGCGCACTACACCCAGTTCCAGGTGTACGACTACGACGGCGACGGCCGCGCCGAGGTCGCCATGAAGACCGCCGACGCGACCCGCGACGGCGTCGGCACGGTCATCGGCAACGCGAGCGCCGACCACCGCAACTCCTCCGGCTACATCCTCACCGGCCCGGAGTACCTGACCATGTTCAACGGCCTCAACGGCGCGGCGCTGTCCACGGTCAACTACGAGCCGCCGCGCGGCACGGTCTCGTCCTGGGGCGACAGCTACGGCAACCGGGTCGACCGGTTCCTCGCGGGCACGGCGTACCTCGACGGGGCGCGGCCGAGCCTGATCATGTCGCGCGGGTACTACACCCGTACCGTCATCGTGGCCTGGGACTTCCGCAACGGGAGCCTGACCCGCCGCTGGACCTTCGACTCCAACAGCGCGGGCAGCCAGTACGCCGGGCAGGGCAACCACCAGCTGTCCATCGGCGACGTGGACGCCGACGGGCGCGACGAGATCATCTTCGGCGCGATGACGATCAACGACAACGGCCAGCCGCTGTGGAACACCGGCCGCGGCCACGGCGACGCGCTGCACGTCGGCGACCTGGTCCCGAGCCGGGCCGGGCTCGAGGTGTTCAAGGTCAGCGAGAGCACCAGCCAGCCGGGCTCGTGGCTGGCCGACGCGCGCACCGGCCAGATCCTGTGGAGCACCGCCTCCGGGGCCGACAACGGGCGTGGCGTCGCGGGTGACATCTGGGCCGGCAGCCCCGGCGCGGAAGCCTGGTCCGCCTCGGACACCACCCTGCGCAACACCGCCAACGGGGCCTCGCTCGGCCGGGAACCCAGCTCGATCAACTTCCTGGTCTGGTGGGACGGGGACCCGGTGCGGGAGCTGCTCGACCAGACCCGCATCGACAAGTACGGCACCGGCGGCGACACCCGCCTGCTCACCGCCAGCGGCGTCGCCTCCAACAACGGCACCAAGGCGACCCCGGCCCTGTCCGCCGACCTGTTCGGCGACTGGCGCGAGGAGGTGATCTGGCGTACCAGCGACAACACCGCGCTGCGTATCTACGCCACCACCAACACCACGGACCGCCGCATCCACACCCTGATGCACGACCCGATGTACCGGGTGGCGATCGCCTGGCAGAACACCGCCTACAACCAGCCGCCCCACCCCAGCTTCTTCATCGGCGACGGCATGACCACGCCAAACTCTCCCAACATCTACGTCCGATGATCTCCGCGACGGCCTGATTTCATGATCAGGCCGTCGCCAGGCCGTCAGGGCCGTTCTCACCGAACATCTCATCGATGGCGCGGCGAGTACGGTCCTGACTGCCCGGCATGAGGTGGGCATAGACCCGGAGCGTGAACGCCGCGTTGGCGTGGCCGAGGTACTCGGACAGAGCCTTGACGTTCTCCCCCGCGTCCAGGAGGACCGAAGCGTAGAAGTGGCGCAGGGCATGCATGCCGGAGTCACGGCCCGGCGCGATCCCGGCGTGCCGGAGCGCGCGATGCCAGTGCTTGGGGTCGAACGAGTTGCGGTTGATCGCATACGGGCGTAGCGAGGTGAAGACCAGGGGAACCGTCACGAGTTTCGTCGAGTCCGGGTCTTCCCAGGGCAACGTAACTTCGACCGGCGGAAACTGCTCGACGTGCATCTTCAACGCCTGGCTGACTCTTGCCGGCAGTGGCACCCGGCGTTCTTTGTCGCTCTTGGGCAGGCCGAACACGAGCCGGTGCTTCACCCGCTTGACCTGACGGCGAACGTGCAACCACCCGGCGTCGTTGTCCAGGTCATCGATGCTGAGGCCGAAGGCCTCACCCTGCCGGACGCCGCACCCAGCCGCCACGTCGACCATCGAGCGGTACCGGTCGAGCAGTCCAGAGCGAACTGCCAGGACCTGTCCGGCGGTCCACGGCACGACCGTCCTCGGCTCCGGCTTGGGCGCAGTCACCGACTTGGCAGCGCACGGGTTCTTCGCGATCCGCTCGTCGTCGATGGCAGCATTGAAGATCGCCTGCAGGATTGCGAAGTTCACCGCTCGGGTCGCCACGGCGAGGCCGGACGCCCGGTCCCAATGCCGCACCATCTCCGGCTTGATCGAGGCTAGTGATCGCGTGCCGAAGAACGGCAGGATGTGGTTGCGCAGACGCGAGCCGTAGTTCTCCCGCGTCGACTCGTCGACTGCGACGGTCGCCAGCCACTGCTCGGCGTACTGCCGGAACGAAATCCGACCCGCGTGAGGGTCGACGTAGGTTTGCGCTCGCTTGTCGTTCTCAATCTTGATCAGGAAGTCTTCTGCCTGCTTCTTCTCTCGGTCGGGGAACGACTGCGACCGCTCACGGCCATCCGGGGCCACGTATCGCACCCGATAGCGCAGGCCCTTGCCGTGTAGGCCGGTCTTGACCCGCTTCTTCTTGCCGTCGTCGCCGACGACGGTCTTGTACCAACGGTCCTCGATGTGTGCCATTCGTCTCTCCTGTTCAGGCGGTCGTTTGGGCGGTGAACCAGGCGCGGACGGCGTCGGGGTCGTAGCGGAGGTGTTTACCGACGCGGGCGGCTGGTGGTCCGTAGCGGCGTTTGCGCCAGGTGTAGAGGGTTTCCACGGGGATGCCGAGGTACGTGGAGACGTCGTCGACGCTCCACAGGCGGTGGGTGGTGGCGCTGCTCATGGGTGCTCCAAGGGGTGTGGGGTGGGCGGGGTGGTGCCGAGTTCGTGTGCGATCTCTTCGCGGCCGGTGGCTGCTCGTTCGCGGGCCATGGCGGCAGCGGTGTTGGCCAGCAGCGCGTCTGCGCTGGTGTGCCAGCCGACTCCGGCGAAGGCGAGGGTGCCGACGACGAGGATGGTGTCTTCGTGGTCCTGGTCGTCGTGGCCGATCTGGAGCGCGCCGGGGTGGTCGGGCAGCTCGGCGCGGCGGTAGGCGGTGCGTACGGCGCGCAGTTGGCCGAAGGTGACCGAGTAGCGGCGGCTCTTGCTCATGAAGTGGCCGCCGAAGCCGAGCATGTGTGCCCAGCGGCGCAGCCCGGCGTAGGGATTCTCGGCGTTGATGTCACGCGCCGTAGTGGCCGGCGGGAGCACAGCGTCACCACGGCGAGGCCGGTCCCCCAGCGGAACCGGCTTGTGGGTGGGGCGGCCGAGTCGCCAGCAGGCGGCGACGAGGCGGGCGGCGTGGCTGCCGTCAGGGTCGGCGTAGTAGTCGATCGTCTCGTCGGTGAGCCGCACGGAGGCGTGTCCGGTCGCCTCCGTGGATTTGGTGGCGTACTTGGCCAGGTATCCGGCGGCCATGCTGTCGGTGACTTCGGCCCCGTCGAGGTTGATCGGGCGCACGTCGATGCCCTTGCGCGGGTCTCCCCAGGCGATGCGCCAGCCTGCGGGCTGGTCGGGGTGTGCTGGGGTGGTGAAGTCGATGGACGCGGCGGCGGCCCGGATCGCGGCGTCGAGGTCGGCGGCGGTGAACGCGGCCGCGGGCGCGGCGATGGCGTCCGGGTCGTCGGCGTCGACGCCGTCCAGGCGGATGAGGGCGTGGAAGTGGACCGCGCCGCGTGTCTGGAACTCGGCGACCTTGCCGCAGGAGGTGTGCACGGGCGGTTTGGTGATCCGATGCCCGGTGACCGGGTGGATGCCGACCTGAACGCGGGGGATGCCGAGCCGCCGGGCGAGCTTGGCAAGTTCGCGGTCGATGGCCTGCTTGGTGCGCCGCCACAGCTCACCGGCGTACAGGTTCCACACGACCTGGGCGGCGTGGTCGTAGCAGTCGAGGCAGAAGGGCTGACCGAGCCGGGGATCGTCGGCGTCATGGCGGGCGAAGCAGGCCACGGGCGTGCCGTGGGCGCAGTCGGTGGCGTCGTCGGCCGGGCGGCGGGCGCGGCAGGGCTTGGGGCGGCAGTCGCAGCGGCGCCGGTCGGTGCAGGTGTGGCGTTTGACCACGCGGCGGTGGACCAGCCCGAACGACGGTGCGGTGAACGTGGCGAATACGGCCGGGTGGGTGGCGACGGTGGCCGGGATGCCTTTACCGCCGACGAGCCCTGCGCGCAGGAGCTGGTAGGCGTCGGCTTGGTAGGTGCGGGCGCAGGACGGGCACAGCGAGGCGCGCCGGTTGCCGCAGGCCTTGTAGATCGTGCCGTCAGGCATCGTCGCGGTGGAGCTGGAGTCCAGCACGGTCGCGGCGTCGCCGTGCCGGTGCACGGTGTGTAGCTCCCCGGCGAGCCGGACTGGGCGGGTGCAGCCTGCGGCCGAGCGAATGTGCTCCAGCCAGCCGAAGTAGTCGCCCTGCGAGGTGCGGTCGAGGAGAGCGGTGTGGAAGATGCTGCCGACCGTGGAGGGGTGGCCGGTTTCGGTGTTCGAGGCCGCACCCCGGCCCGTAATGAGGGGTCGGGGTGCGGCGTCCAGCATCGAAGCCGTCATCAGGCGTACGCACCGGTGTCGTGGACGTTGGTGCGGACCTCGATGATGGTGACGCGGCAGGCGCGGCACTGGCGCGAGGCCGGTTCGTGCCTTCCGCAGGCGATGGTGCGGGTGGTGTCGCCGGATCGCACGGTGACCGGGGTGAGGCAGGCCCCACCGGGGATCACGTCGGCGATCTTCTGGCGGGTGTCGACCACGTGCGGCTCAGGGTTGGCCGGGGACGTGTGGCGGTAGTAATCCACCTCGACACGGATGATGCTCACCGGGCACCTGCCGGGGTGCCGTTGAGGTGGGCGCTGGTGATGGCCGGAACGTTCTCCCCGAGTTCGGCCAGGATCAGCCGGGCCATGACGGGGGTGACGTTCATGTAGGCCGCCAGCTCGTCGGCACTGATGGGACGGCCGATGGAGCCCGCGAACTGGTTCATGGTGAACCGGGCGGTGGTGAGCAGGTGCGCCGGTACGGTGACCGGCTCGGCGTCGAGGACCGGGTCCACGATGACGACCGGCCCACCGGCCGAGGTGTCGTGACGCTGGGTTGTGGCAGGCGGGCGCGGAGAGTGACCGCTGCCGGTGTTGGCGACCGTGGCCGGAGCCGGGGTGACCGGCGCAGCCGGGACAGGGGCCGGGGTGGTGGTCGTGGTGTCGGCGGTGGTGCGGGTGTTGTTGCCGATGACCAGCAGTGCGGCCGTGGCCATGATCATGAGGCCGTCGATGGCCAGCGGGCCGACGTAGACGGTTGCGGTCTCCTCGCCCCAGGAGGCGAGCAGCGCTGACAGGTGCCGGTAGGACACGTATCCGGCGACGATCGCGACCGGCAGGATGCCGCCGAAGCGGGCCACCTTGTACCAGCGGCCCTCGGGCCAGATGACGCGGGCGAGGATCTCGACGGCGATGAACAGCAGGATCGGCCAGAAGACCGAGAACACGACCGCGCCGACCTTGGGGGTCCAGCCCTCGGGGGCGTCGGCGGGGGGCACGAAGCTGTGCATGAGGTTGGCGGCGATGGACAGCCCACCGCCGACGATGGTCCCGGCGTAGGCCCAGCCACGGCCCCGGGTGCGGATGTCAGACATGGTCAACCTCCCTGAGGTCGGCAGGCAGGGTGGTCCCCGTAGCGGGGTGGAAGGTGTTGGTCCGGCCGTGGACCTCGTCGGTGAGGCGGACCGGCAGGCCGGTGAAATCGGCGAGGTTCTGCAGGACGCCGGACAGGGACCGGCCGGTGACGATGACCTCGTCGGAGGCACAGTCCAAGACCATGGCGGTGCGTCCGGCGTAGACGTGCAGGCCACCGGATGCGGAGATCCGGTCGGGGCAGGTGCCGGTGATGCGCCAGCCGCCGTTGCCAGGGCTCTTGTCGACGATGTCGACGCGGATGGTGTCGCTCATCGGGTGCCTCCACGGCAGTCGAGGCAGCGGCCGTAGCGGGTCGGGATGTAGTAGGGCTTCACCTGCTGGCAGGTGGAGCAGGTGCGGCGGGCGGTGAGAGCCGCGGCGATGGCGGTGAGCTGCGCCGGGGTGGCGGTGCGCTTGGGCAGCGCGAGGTCGGTGCGGTAGAGGTAGGCCACGCGGGGGTGGCGCGGGTTGCGCCAGAGGATCTGGGCCACCGGGTCGTGTCCGCCGGCCCGAAGGCCGGCCGCGCGAAGCTGCCGGATGGTGGCCAGCCCGTCAGGGGCGCAGGAGTAGGGGTAGGTGGGCAGCCCGTAGCGGGCGCCGGTCGGGTCGTAGAACTTGGAGAAGGCCCCGGTGGGGCGGGTGGTGGTGGTCACTTCTGCCCCCAGCGCTGCTGGGCGGCCTGCTTGCTGATGCCGATTCGGTTGGCGATCTCGGTCCAGGAGTAGCCGAAGTCCTTGAGGCCGGTCACGGCGTCGGTGATGGCCTGGTCCACGGCGGTCGACAGGGCGACCAGGTCGGTGAGGGCCTCGACGTCGCCGGAGGCGACGCGGCGGGCGTGGGCGCGGATGATGCGTCGGGCGAAGGCCGCGAACTCGCGGTTCTCCACCGCACCACGGGTGCGGGTGCGCTGGGCGGGGATCGTCAAGGTGTCCTTGACGGTGTTCTTGACGGTGTCGGTCGGCTGGGTCATCGCTTGCGCTCCCAGCCCTTGGCCGTCACGTGGTACAGGGCGATGCCGTCCGGCACGGTGGCCGGGGTGTCGGCGTGCTCGTCGTCCAGGTCGACGGCGGCGCGGTCGTAGGTCCAGCGGGCGTCGGCCCGGTCGGCCTGCAGCAGGGCGGCCAGCATGGCCAGGGCGTCGGCGATCTCGTCACGCCCGGAGTCGGTCGTGACCTCAGCGGCGAGGCGGTCCAGGCAGGAGCGCAGCCACCCGGCGGCGACCTGGTTGCGGGTACGGGTGTCGGGCTCTCGGGTGAGCAGGTCCAGGTGCGCGGCGATCGCCTCGGGGAGGGCGTCTACGGCCGGGCGGACCGGGTTGAGGGTAGGGTTCATCGAACCCACGTCCTTTCTTCGGAACGGGATGTGTGGTGGGCCGTCGAGACCGGTCGTTGCTTGCCGGCGTGGCCGGTCTCGGCGGGGCTATCGGTGCAGCGCGGGGCGCTGCCGGGTGCGGCGGGCGCGGATGGCCTCGGCGTAGGCGACGAGGTCGGCCCGATCGGCGGTGCTCAGGGTGTGGTCGGACAGGTGCGCCCACTCGGCGGCGTAGCGGGCGGCGAGGTTGGGGCCGAACTCGGCGGTGGCGTGGCGGGTGGTGGAGGTCCACGGCCTGCCGGTGGTGGTCTCGTACAGGAACCGGATCACGGGCCTGATCACTTGGTGTCCTCCAGTCGGTGGGGGCGGCGGATCCACGCCGCGTAGTCGGCGATCTGCTTGATTTGGTCGTCGGTGAGGAAGCTGCCCTTGATCGAGCGCGGGATGCCGCCCTCAGCCAGCAGCAGGGCCTCGCCCTGGTTGGTGGGCAGGATGGCCGTGGCGCAGTAGCCCTTGGCCGCCCAGCCGTGAGCGAGGATGACGTCGGAGCTGCTCTCGGTGGTGCACCGGAATGCGCACCGGTAGGCGAACAGGTCCCGCAGGCTGGTGGGGATGATGTCGAACGACGGGCGCTGGGTCGCGGCGACGACGGGCATGCCGCAGGCACGGCCACGGGCGACCAGGTCGCGCATGAGCGCAGTGAACAGCTCCTGGCTCTTCTTGTCGCCGTAGGTGGCGGTGTAGAGCGCGAACTCGTCGATGATGGTCAGGACCGCTTCGAGCCCGTGGCTCGGGTCGATCTTGCGGATGCCCTTGGCTTTCATCCACGTGTAGCGGTTGTTCATCAGCGCCGACAGGCGCGCCATGACGTTGATGGCCCGTTCGGGGTCGAAGCCGACGAACTCGTCGGCGGAGTCCTCCCACTGGCCCAGCTCGACCAGCTTGCCGTCGAACAGGACCAGGCGGCAGTCCGTGGACAGCGCGGCGTGCGCGCAGATGGCGTTGAGCAGCCCGGACTTACCGCCACCGGGCTCACCACCGACGAGCAGGTTTCGGCCCATCAGCCCGAGGTTGACGTGGGCGCCGAACTCGTCGATCCCGAGGAAGATCGGGTCGTAGATGCTCAGCGACGGACCGACCGGCACAGCGGGTGCCTCCTTGACGGCCATGAGCGTGGACATGTGAAGTGCTCTCCTTCCGGGAGGTGGGGCCGCCGACGGTCGACGGCCCCGTAGGCGGGTCAGATCCACTCGTTGTCGTCGTCGGTGTCGGGCGTGGCCGGCGTTGCGGCCGGGCTGTTGCCCGAGGGGGCCTTGGCCCTGGTGGGGCGGGCCGACGACGGGGTGTAGGTACCGATCAGTTCGGTGTCGGCGGGGATGTCGCCCAGGTTGAGGGCGGTCGGCACCGGCCCGGACGGGCGAGCGACCGAAGGCGTGTCGGGGTCGACCAGGTGCGGTAGCGGGGAGCCCACGGCGGCGGTCAGCACCTCACGGCGCTTGATGTCGAAACGCACGAACGCGGCGTTGCCGCCCTCGCGAGCACGAACGACCTTGACCGAAGACGCCCAGCACGTGACCGCGAGCTGGTCCAGACGTGCTTCCAAAATCGGCAGCGACAGCCCGGAACGCAGCAACACCCACACCCGCTCACCGACCGGGGTCGGCACAGCGAAGCCGATGAACGGCAGCGACCCGGACTTGTTGGCCGTGATGAACTCGTCGAACGCCTCACGCAGGCGGTGGCGGACCGTGACGCACCAGAACAGCGCGACCGCGGTACGCCGGACCGAACCCAGCGCGGCCAGGCCAGCGAGCGCGGCCAGGACGAGCAGCCGGACCCACAGCGGCAGACGCGCCAGGGTCCACGCGAACCCGACGACCAGGCCGAGGGCGCCGATCACCGGGGTCCACCACCAGATCTTGCGGACCACCGGCCACACCACGACGGAGACCCAGGCCAACCCACCGGCGACAGCGCCGATCAGCAGGCCCGCGAACACCGCGAGGAACGGGTGCAGGTGGTCCAGGAGCACGACGACCGCCACGGCGGCGGCCAGGAGACCCACGACGATCAGCGACGCCTTGGCGTTGCGCGCCGCAGTGTGGTGAACCTTGGCCTCAAGGACCGTCACCTGTGCCGGAGACTTGCGGCGGCTGAACAGGCCACCGCCTCGGCTAGAGTTGGACACGACAAGTCCTCCCTGTATGGGGCTGGATTTGTGGAGGGCACGGGGTCGGTAGATGTAGGAGTCAGGCCGACCCCGCGCTTTCGCTGGTGAGTCGCCGGAGGCGATCACCGGCCCAGTGCGTTGATCACGCGGGCCAGTAGCAGTAGACGTTCTCGGGGTAGTCGTTCTCAGAGGTCGAGTCCTCCACGAAGACGCTCAGACCCGTGTGGTTGGCCAGGGCGTGCATCGCGTTGTCGAACGACGCGTCGGTGTTGTCCAGCAGCACGCCGGTGACGATGACCTCGTCGGTGATGGCGTCGAGGACCTGGACAGGCTGCCCGTCCTGCACGTGGACGCGGATCATCTCGGAGACGCAGACGCTGGCCGGGCAGACGCCGCTGACGTGCCAGGCAAGGCCGATGAACCTCTGTGCGAGGTCGATGTGGATGGCGTCAGACACGACAGGTCCTCCCTGTGTAGGGCTGGATTTGTGGAGGGCACGGGGTCGGTAGATGTAGGAGTCAGGCCGACCCCGCGCCAGCACTTGCGGGGATGGATCACACCGGAAGGTGCTCACCGGACCGGGGATGTAGGAGTCAGAACCATTCCCGGGCTAATCGAGACGGGCGGGCCGTAGGCCGCCGGAGGTTCACGCCACGGACACTGTGG